>NZ_CP009438.1:4357500-4673125 GCF_000761215.1 Streptomyces glaucescens
ATCCCGGGCGGTGGTTGTCCCGGGGTAAGGGTGTAGCCCGAGTGGTAGGCAAATCCGCCACTCATCAAGGGTGAGACCTGATGCCGAGCCGATTGTGGTGAAGTGGATGATCCTATGCTGTCGAGAAAAGCCTCTAGCGAGTTTCATGGCGGCCCGTACCCTAAACCGACTCAGGTGGTCAGGTAGAGAATACCGAGGCGTTCGGGTGAACTATGGTTAAGGAACTCGGCAAAATGCCCCCGTAACTTCGGGAGAAGGGGGGCCACACCCGGTGATGGGTTTTACACCTTGAGCTGGGGGTGGCCGCAGAGACCAGCGAGAAGCGACTGTTTACTAAAAACACAGGTCCGTGCGAAGCCGTAAGGCGATGTATACGGACTGACGCCTGCCCGGTGCTGGAACGTTAAGGGGACCGGTTAGCTTGGATTCGTCCAGGCGAAGCTGAGAACTTAAGCGCCAGTAAACGGCGGTGGTAACTATAACCATCCTAAGGTAGCGAAATTCCTTGTCGGGTAAGTTCCGACCTGCACGAATGGCGTAACGACTTCTCGACTGTCTCAACCATAGGCCCGGTGAAATTGCACTACGAGTAAAGATGCTCGTTTCGCGCAGCAGGACGGAAAGACCCCGGGACCTTTACTACAGTTTGATATTGGTGTTCGGTTCGGCTTGTGTAGGATAGCTGGGAGACTGTGAAGCTTGGACGCCAGTTCAGGTGGAGTCGTCGTTGAAATACCAGTCTGGTCGTGCTGGATGTCTAACCTGGGTCCGTGATCCGGATCAGGGACAGTGTCTGATGGGTAGTTTAACTGGGGCGGTTGCCTCCTAAAGGGTAACGGAGGCGCCCAAAGGTTCCCTCAGCCTGGTTGGCAATCAGGTGTTGAGTGTAAGTGCACAAGGGAGCTTGACTGTGAGACCGACGGGTCGAGCAGGGACGAAAGTCGGGACTAGTGATCCGGCGGTGGCTTGTGGAAGCGCCGTCGCTCAACGGATAAAAGGTACCCCGGGGATAACAGGCTGATCTTCCCCAAGAGTCCATATCGACGGGATGGTTTGGCACCTCGATGTCGGCTCGTCGCATCCTGGGGCTGGAGTCGGTCCCAAGGGTTGGGCTGTTCGCCCATTAAAGCGGTACGCGAGCTGGGTTTAGAACGTCGTGAGACAGTTCGGTCCCTATCCGCTGTGCGCGTAGGAGTCTTGAGAAGGGCTGTCCCTAGTACGAGAGGACCGGGACGGACGAACCTCTGGTGTGCCAGTTGTTCTGCCAAGGGCATGGCTGGTTGGCTACGTTCGGGAGGGATAACCGCTGAAAGCATCTAAGCGGGAAGCCTGCTTCGAGATGAGGACTCCCACCCACTTGATGGGGTAAGGCTCCCAGTAGACGACTGGGTTGATAGGCCGGATATGGAAGCACGGTAACGTGTGGAGTTGACCGGTACTAATAGGCCGAGGGCTTGTCCTCAGTTGCTCGCGTCCACTGTGTTGGTTCTGAAACCACGAACAACCCCACACCGTGTGGTGTGGTGCGGTTGATTGTTTCATAGTGTTTCGGTGGTCATAGCGTGAGGGAAACGCCCGGTTACATTCCGAACCCGGAAGCTAAGCCTTACAGCGCCGATGGTACTGCAGGGGGGACCCTGTGGGAGAGTAGGACGCCGCCGAACAATTATTGGGAAAACCCCCGTATCGAAAGATGCGGGGGTTTTCTGCGTTTAGGGTCTACGGTATGCGCTATGACCTGATCATCTTCGACAACGACGGCGTGCTCGTCGACAGTGAGCCGATCTCCAACCGGCACCTCGCCGCCTACCTCACCGAGCTGGGGCACCCGACGACGTACGAGGACTCCATCAGGGACTACATGGGCTCCGCGATGCACCGCATCCACGAGCTGATCCTGGAGCGGACCGGTCAGCGGCTGCCCGAGGACTTCGACGATGTCTTCCACGCCCGGGTGTTCGCGGCGTTCGAGCAGGAACTGAAGGCGGTCGCCGGGGCCGCCGAGGTGCTGGAGAAGCTGGCCGCGGACGGAGTGCCGTACTGCGTGGCCTCCTCCGGAAGTCATGAGCGCATCCGGGTGGGGCACCGGGCGGCCGGTCTCGACGAGTGGTTCGACGACGGGCGGATCTTCAGCTCGCAGGACGTCGGGCGGGGGAAGCCGGCACCCGACCTCTTCCTGTACGCCGCGGAGCGGATGGGCGTCGCGCCGGAGCGGTGCGCCGTCGTCGAGGACAGCCCGCTGGGCGTACAGGCGGCCGTGGCGGCGGGCATGGACGTGTACGGGTACACGGCGATGACACCGGCCGGGAAGCTGGCCGGGGCCACCGCGCTGTTCTCGGACATGGGGGAGCTGCTCGGCCGGCTCGGCCGAAGCTGAGGAGAATTCATCTTCGGCGGGATGTACCCAGCCGCGGGCCGGGGCCCTACGCTCGCCGCCATGACGGATGTGCTGCGGCGCGGCAGGGCCTCGCTGGCGCTCGGCTTCTTCGCCCAGGGTGTCGCCTTCGCGCTGCTCGTGACGCGGATCCCCGCCATCCAGGACCGGTACGGGGTGTCGGACGCGCTGCTGCCGGCGTTCCTGGCGGCCGTGCCGGTGCTGGCCGGGGTCGGCAGCGTCGCCACCGAGAGGCTGGTGCGGCGGAGCGCGCCCAGCTCGGTGCTGCGGTGGTCGCAGCCGGTCGTGCTGCTGGCGCTCCTCGGGGTGGGCGCGGGGGAGGGGATGGCCGGGCTGGCGGTGGCGCTCGGCGCCTTCGGGCTGGCCGTGGGGGCGCTGGACGCCTCGATGAACATGCTCGGAGTGAGTCTCCAGCGGTCGTACGGGCGCAGCATCATGCTCGGGTTCCACGCCGCGTACAGCCTGGGCGGCATTCTCGGGGCCTCGCTGGCGTGGGTGGCGGCGCACGGGCAGCTCCCGCTGGTCGTGTCGTACCTGCCGGTCGTGGGGGTGCTGCTGCCGCTGTGTCTGGTGGGGAGCCGGTGGTACGTCGATGCGGGCGGGGCGGTCGCCCGGGAGGGCGGGGGCGGGGGTGCGGGGGACGGTGCCGTCGTCTTGCGGGTGCTGCTGCCGCTGTGTCTGGTGATGACGTTCGCGTACATCGGGGACTCGACGGTGTCGAACTGGAGCGCGAAGTACCTCCAGGACGTGCTCGGGGGTTCGGAGCAGACGGCGACCGTCCCGTACAACGTCTACATGGTGACCACGCTGCTGGGACGGGCGGTGGGGGACCGCGGGGTGCGGCGGTACGGGGCCGTGGCGGTCGTACGGGGCGGGGCGCTGGTGGCGGCGGCCGGCTTCGCCGTGGTGGCCGGGGCGCCCGGGGCGTGGGCGGGGATGCTCGGGTTCACCCTGCTGGGGCTCGGGCTGTGTGTGCTGGTGCCGCAGACGTTCGCCGCGGCGGGGCGGTTGTTCCCGGGGGCCTCCGATGCGGCGGTCGCGCGGCTGAACGTGTTCAACTACGCGGGGTTCCTGATCGGTTCGCCGTTGGTGGGGGCGCTGGGGGACGCATGGAGTTATCGCGGGGCGATGCTGGTGCCGATGGTGTTGATCCTGGTGCCGCTCGTGTACGCCCGGTCGTTCGAGACTCAACCGGACCGATACGGTGGCGGGCATGAGCGGCCGCGCACAGCTGATGTGGGACGAGGCAGTAACGGGGTATGACTTCGGGCCGGGCCATCCGATGGACCCGGTCCGGCTGACCCTGACCCGCCGATTGGTCTCGGCGCTGGGACTCGACCGTGAGGTGGAGGTCGTGGGCGCGAAGCCCGCGGGGGAGTCGACGCTGCGGCTCGTCCACCGCCAGGACTACATCGAGGCCGTGAAGGCCGCGTCGGCCGACCCGCGGGCCGCCGACGCGGCCTACGGCCTCGGGACGCTGGACGATCCGGCGTTCGCCGGGATGCACGAGGTGTCGTCGCTGATCGCCGGGCTGTCCGTGGGGGCCGCGGAGGCGGTGTGGCGGGGGGAGGCGCAGCACGCGGTGAACTTCGCGGGCGGGCTGCACCACGCGATGCCCGGAGGCGCGGCCGGCTTCTGCGTCTACAACGACGCCGCGCTGGCGATCGCACGGCTGCTGGAGCTGGGGGCGGAGCGGGTCGCGTACGTGGACGTCGACGTCCACCACGGGGACGGTGTCCAGGCGGCGTTCTGGGAGGACCCGCGGGTCCTGACGATCTCGCTGCACGAGCATCCCCGGACGCTGTTCCCGCAGACCGGGTGGCCGGAGGAGACCGGTGGCGGCGCGGGTGAGGGGTCGGCGGTGAACCTGGCCCTGCCGGCCGGGACCGGGGACACGGGGTGGCTGCGGGCGTTCCACGCGGTGGTGCCGGAGCTGATCGCGGACTTCCGGCCGCAGGTGCTGGTGACGCAGCACGGGGCCGATACGCACTTCGAGGATCCGCTGGCGCACCTGGCGGTGTCCCTGGACGCGCAGCGGGCGGTGCAGATGGCGTGCCACTCGCTGGCGCACGAGCACGCCGGCGGGCGGTGGGTGGCGCTGGGCGGCGGCGGGTACGCCGTGACGGAGGTGGTGCCGCGGTCGTGGACGCACCTCGTGGGGATCGCGGCGGGGCGGCAGATCGCGCCGGAGACGGTGATCCCGGAGAGCTGGCGGCAGGAGGTGTACGCGCGCACCCGGGAGCTGGGGCCGGGGCGGATGACCGATGGGCGGTGGCCGGTGGTCTTCCGGGAGTGGGAGGCCGGGTACGACCCCGCGGACCGGCTGGATCAGGCGGTGCTGGCGGTGCGGCGGGCGGTGTTCCCGCTGCGGGGGCTGCTGGCGTAGGGGCCGTGCGGCCGGCCGGCGTCCGGGTACGGGCCGGGTGGGGACCGGGTACGCGGCCCGGCGGCCGTGGCGCGGCGGCCGGTTACGCCAACTGCGGGCTCCTCGGCTGATTCGGGGGCGGGGGACGGCATCGTCCGGCAGCATCGGCGCATGGTGAGTGCCGGGGTTCTGCGGGAGCATCTGGTGGCGGCGGGGCTGGCCGGACGGGTGGCCACCGGTCGCGAGGAGAGCCTGCGCAGTTATCGGCTGTTCGCGGCGCGGGATCCCCGGGTGCTGATCGGGGTCGATCCGGTGGGGGCCTGGCGCGTGCCGGATTTGGTGGGATTGATGGCCGAAAGGTGTGGCGTTTCTGGGGACATGGGGTGTGTTTCGGGTCCGGATCTGATCGATCCGGAGCTGACCCTCGCCGCCCTGGACGCCTTCGCCGAGCGGATCGGCGCCGTCGCCCGGCGGCGGGCGCCGGTGCTTCTCGGCACCGGGCACCCGCACCGGCTGCTGGGCTTCTACGCCGCTTTGGCGGCGGCGCTGTCGGCGGCGGGATGTGCTGTCCTCACCCCGGCGAAGGGTCGCTGTGTCGACATATTGACCCGGTTCGGCCTACGCACGCACAGCCTCGACTACGTACGGGGAGTCGCGCTGGTGCGGGAACCCGGTGCCTCGGCCCGTGGTGGTGCGACGGGCGCGCACACCCACTCACCGCTGCCGGTCCGGACCGCGCTGGCGGCTGCCGCGGAGTGCGGCGGGCCCCTTCCCGAGCTGGTGATCGGGGACCACGGATGGGTCTGCGGAGCAGGTCAGCTGGGGTTCGACGCCATCGGTCTGGCCGACACCGACGACCCGGCGCCCTTCGTGGCGCAGGCGGAGGGGCGCGTGGCCGTGGTCGTTCCGGTCGATGACGCTGCGCGGTCCGTTTACTACCGTCCGCTTACCCGTTACGTACTCAATCGAGCGTGTCTGTCACAGTAGGCCGCCGTGCGGTGCACCTCTTCCCCACTTGCATCACCCGCCCCTAGTCTGGGGAGTGAGCACGCAGCGACGAAGAGTCACCGGAAGGGGAAGCCGGTGGCCGTCGAGTGCGGAAGGTTCAGGTGTGTCATGGCTGCAGCTGGCGAGAGGCCTCTGAGCGAGGTTCAGTTCCTTACCGTGGCGGAAGTCGCCTCGGTGATGCGAGTGTCGAAGATGACCGTGTACCGGCTGGTGCACAGCGGTCATCTGCCCGCGATCCGGGTCGGGAGGTCCTTCCGGGTTCCGGAGAACGCGGTTCACGAGTACCTCCGCGACAGCTACGTGGGGGTGGACACCGCCTGACGACGGTCCGGGGGGATCGGTCCTGGGCACTTTTCGATCTCCCCGCTCACCCCGATTACGACCTCAGCGCTCGGGCGGGTAGGCTAGCCCCTCGTAGGTCGTGTGGGCCCATGGCGCCCAAACACCGAGTGATGAGAAGTGAGCGAGGGTAGTCGTGGGCTCTGTTATCAAGAAGCGGCGCAAGCGGATGGCCAAGAAGAAGCACCGCAAGCTGCTCAAGCGCACGCGCGTTCAGCGTCGTAACAAGAAGTAAGGCGACGCACCGCAGCGCTGCGGAAGCGTGGGTATGGCCCTCCACCGATCCGGTGGGGGGCCATACGCGTTTTCCGACACCGGTTTTCCGCCACGTCACGCGTCAGGCGGTCGTCACAGGGCGACACGGACCCGCTAAGTTGGCCGCAGGAGGGGAACGCGGCAGGCTGACGAGCAGGGACGCGAAGGACGTGCGGCGGTACGAGGGAAGGCGCTGATCTTGGGCAAGGTCGTGCTCGTGACCGGAGTGGCCCGCCCGCTGGGCGGCCGGTTCGTCCGGCGCATCCAGCGTGATCCGGAGGTGGACCGGGTGGTCGCCGTGGACGCGGTGCCGCCCGAGCACCACCTGGGCGGGGCCGACTTCGTCCAGGCGGACATCCGGCAGCCCACGATCGCCCGGGTGCTCGCGGAGACCGGCGCCGACACCGTGGTCCACCTGGACGTCACGGCGAGCGGGCTGGCCGGCGGCAGCCGGGTCACGGTCAAGGAGACCAACGTCATCGGGACGATGCAGCTGCTCGGCGCCTGCCAGAAGTCCCCGGCGGTGCGGCGGCTGGTGGTGAAGTCCAGCACGAACGTGTACGGGTCCGCGCCGCGCGACCCGGCCGTGTTCACCGAGACCACCCCGCCCAAGTCGCTGCCCAGCGGCGGCTTCGCCAAGGACACGGTCGAGGTCGAGGGGTACGTCCGCGGGTTCGCCCGGCGCCGGCCGGACGTCGCCGTGTGCGTGCTCCGGTTCGCCAACGTCCTCGGGCCGAGCGGGGACTCGCCGCTCGCCTCGTACTTCGCGCTGCCGGTGCTGCCGACGGTGTTCGGCTACGACCCGCGGCTGCAGTTCGTGCACGAGGACGACGTCATCGACGTACTGCGGCTGGCCTCGCACGAGCCGGCCCGGGGCACGCTCAACAGCGGCACCTTCAACATCGCCGGTGACGGCGTGCTGCTGCTCTCCCAGTGCTCGCGGCGGCTCGGCCGCCCCACGGTGCCGCTGCTGCTGCCCGCGGTCACCTGGGCCGGGTCCCTGGTGCGGACGCTGGGCATGACGGACTTCTCGCCCGAGCAGATCCGGCTGCTCACCCACGGCCGGGTGGTGGACACCACCGAGATGCGGGAGACGCTGGGGTTCCGGCCGAAGTACACCACCGCGGAGACGTTCGCGGACTTCGTCCGCGGCCACGGGCCCGGGCTGCTGCCGCCCGAGTCCCTGGCGGGTGCCGTGGACCGGCTCGCCGCCGCGCTGTCCGACGGGCCGGGAGCCGGCGGCTCCCCGGCCCCCTCACCGAGTCACTCCCCGACGCACGGCGCCAACTGAGGAGCGCAGCAACGATGGCGGACGCCAAGGTCATTCCGTTCGACGACGACCGGTCCCGCGGGGGCGCCGTACAGCGGCCGTCGCGGCGCCGCGGCGCGGGCAGCCGGCGCGGGGGCGGCGAGCCCGCGCGGGGGCGTGAGGCCGGGGAGGTGCAGGCGCTGCCCACCCGGGAGGCGCCGCGGGAGGACGACGCCGCGGCGCCCGGGCAGCAGCCGCCGCGGCCCGCGGAGACGGGCGATCTGGAACGGCGGGTGGCGGCCGGGCTGGCGTTCCTGCGCCGCCGGCTCACCGGGGACTACGAGGTCGACGACTTCGGGTACGACGAGGAGCTGACCGACCAGGTCCTGATGTCGCTGCTGCGGCCGGTGTACGAGAAGTACTTCCGGGTCGAGGTGAAGGGCCTGTCCAACATCCCGGCGGAGGGCGGGGCGCTGATCGTCGCCAACCACTCCGGGACGCTGCCGCTGGACGGTCTGATGATGCAGGTCGCCGTCCACGACCACCATCCCGCCGGACGGCACCTGCGGCTGCTCGCCGCCGACCTGGTCTTCGTGCTGCCGGTCGTCAACGAGCTGGCCCGCAAGCTGGGGCACACCCTGGCGTGCGCGGAGGACGCCGCACGGCTGCTGGAGCAGGGCGAGCTGGTCGGGGTGATGCCGGAAGGCTTCAAGGGCCTCGGGAAGCCCTTCGCGGACCGCTACAAGCTCCAGCGCTTCGGGCGGGGCGGGTTCGTCTCCACGGCCCTGCGCGCCGGGGCGCCGATCATCCCCTGCTCGATCGTCGGGGCGGAGGAGATCTATCCGATGCTCGGCAACGCGAAGACGGTGGCCCGGCTGCTGGGCTTCCCGTACTTCCCGCTCACGCCGACCTTCCCGTGGCTCGGGCCGCTGGGCGCGGTGCCGCTGCCGACGAAGTGGACGATCCAGTTCGGGGAGCCGATCCCGACGGACGGGTATCCGCCCGAGGCCGCGGAGGACCCGATGCTGATGTTCAACCTGACGGACCAGGTCAGGGAGCAGATCCAGCACACGCTCTACAAGCTGCTGGTGCAGCGGCGGTCGGTGTTCTTCTGAGTCTCGGCCGGCCGGTGTGCTTCCGCGTGCGTCCGGGGGCGTGACGCGTCCTCACGCGTCCAGTGCGCGGGTACGCGACGGGGGCGCCCTGTGGAGGGGGCGCCCCCGTCGTCGTACCGCCCGGTCTCGCGCTGCTTACTCCGCGTCCTGCGCCTCGATGCCCAGGCCGGGCAGGAGGCCGGGCAGGAGGGGCGGGAGGGTGACGTCGGGCTCGGGGGTCGGCGTCACGCTCTGGGGCGGGGAGGCGGGACCGGTGTTCTGCGGCGGCGGGTCGAGCAGGCCGCCCGTGTTGCCGCCGAGCAGGCCGTCGCTGTCGCTGCCGGACTCCGCCGGCTGGCTGGGGCGGCCGGAGCCGTCCGAGGGCCCGGTGTCGGTGGTGCCGCCGGTGCTGGGCGCGGTGGGACGGCCGGTGCCGGAGGATCCGTGGGACTCGCCGGCACCCGGGCCCCGCTGCCCGTCGCCCGTGTCGCCGCCCTTGGCCGGGGGCTGGGGCAGCAGGGACTGCAGCGGGGCGACCTCCTGGTCTATGGCGTCGAAGACCGACGACACCTGTTCGCTGACGTCCCCGAGCTGGAGCGGCAGCCGCTCGCGCAGGGCGCCCCAGGCGTCACGGTGGGAGCGGGAGAAGGCGGAGAGCGCCTGGATGGGCCCCAGGGACTCGGGGTCGCGCTCGTAGGCCGCGCTGAGCAGCCGGTGGCCTTCCGAGGCGTCGTGCCGCATCCCGGACAGGGCGCGGCGGATCTCGCCGAGGGACTCGTGGTCGAGGTGGCCGCCGCGACCGCGTTCCATCAGCCGACGTGCTTCGCTCAGGCGGGTGGAGGCCTGGTCGAGGTACATCTCGCCGCGCTCGTCGTCCTCGTCGGCGAGGCCCAGCTTGAAGTCCTCGATGCCGCGTTTGAGGCCGTAGAGCGAATCACCCGGCAGGGCGTCCGAGCTGGCAGCCGCGACTCCACCGAAGGCCCCGGCGGCCACACCCACGCTGAGGCCGCCGGCGGTGAGGCCCTTGGCCAGCCGGGTGCGCGGCCGGAACTTTCCCAGTGGGGTCGTCGCCCGGTGTGCGCCCCGGGCGCGACGCTGCTCGGGCACCGAACGGTCCGCCTCGCCGCCCTCCTGCAGCATGGCCTCCATCGCGGCCACCAACTGGGCCCGCTGGACGACCTTGACCTCGGGGTCCAGCTCGGGTTTGGGCAGCTCGCCGAGACTGGTCGCGAGGGCCAGCAGCCGGCCCTGCTCGGCGGGTTCGCCGGCAGCCGGGGCGGGTGCCTCGGGCTGCTCGTCCGCCGTGTCCCGGTCGGGCTGCTCCTCCAGAGCCTGGGCGAAGGCGTTCGCCCGCCGGTGCGCCGATACGTTCGCGATCACTGGCGGCACCTCCTCTCGTCATGACGGTCGACTCCCCAGGGGGTCCTGAGGGTTGCACACTCCGGCCGGTTCCACGCGAACGAGCGAGCGGAGACGGCCGGGGTGTGACCACAGGGAGCCTGCATCCCGAACAACGAGTGGCGCGGTACTTCGGTTACGGACGGCGGAGGAGCGGTCCGGGAAGTCAACGGACTTTCACCGAGGGTGAGTTGGGGACAGCGGAGGGTCGCGTGTGCGGGGGGTCAGCGCGCGTCGTCCGGGAGGAGCCGGGCGAGGGTGCGTACGGCGCGGTACTGGAGGGTCTTGATGGCGCCCTCGTTCTTGCCCATGACGCGGGCGGTCTCGGCCACCGAGAGGCCCTGGAGGAAGCGGAGCGTCACGCACTCCTGCTGCTGGGGGTTGAGCCGCCGTACGGCGTCGAGGAGGGCGGCGTTGGAGAGGGACTCGAGGACGGACTCCTCGGGGGAGCGCTCGACCTCGTTGGCGTCGAGCATCTCGCCGGTGGTCACTTCGAGCCGGAAGCGGCTCGACTTGAAGTGGTCGGCGACCAGGTTGCGGGCGATCGTGACCAGCCAGGCGCCGAAGTCGCGGCCCTGCCAGGTGAAGGTGCCGATGCGGCGCAGGGCGCGCAGAAAGGTCTCGCTGGTCAGGTCCTCGGCGGTCGCCTTGCCCCCCACGCGGTAGTAGATGTACCGGTAGACGGTGTCGCTGTACTGGTCGTAGAGGCGGCCGAACGCCTCCGCCTCGCCGGACTGGGCGCGCTCGACGAGGTCCATCATGCGGGCGCTGTCGCTGTCGGCGGCCGGGCGGCGCGCGGTGGCGGCGCCCGTGGAACGTCCTCGTCTGCCGACCGCGGCGCCGCCTTCGGCCAGTGCGTAGCACGGGCCGACGGGCGCGGCGGAGGCGAAGGCGGGGACGGCGTACGCGGTGGGGACGAAGTCGCGCAGCAGTCCTTGGACCGTCGCGCGCAGCGTAGCCAGGCCCGAGGCGTCAACCCCGACGTGTGGGTACACGGGACTCCCAGAGGCAGAGCTTCCATCACGTGCAGTGCGGAACCTTTCACCCGTCGTAGCGACGGAGCGGTACCGGATTGCGTCTGAGGAGAATAACGCTTCGTACAGGCGCCGCTACACCCAGTTGCTCAAATCATCGATTACGTCGCTTCCGTAACCGATTGACGACTACTCAAGTTCCGCAGAGTGATCGATTGCTGACCGGAAGGGTTCGGATTCCGGGTGGGTCGGAGACGGGTTGTGGCCGGGTGCGGTAAGGGGGGACTGGCCGGGCGTGCGGGTGGGTACGACTCGTGGATTGGCCCGCCCGGCGGGGCGTGTCGGCCGGACCGGCCGGGCCGGCCGGGCGGTGCCCACGGCTGACGGACGCGGTTGACGGGCGCGGTTGACGGGCGCGGCTGACGGGCCGGGGAAGCGGAGGCAGGGGAGGGCGTGGGGGAGGGGCGCCGGGGAGGGATGCGGGGGAGGGGCCGGCCCGGGTGATCGCCGGCGGGCCCCGTCAGCGGCGGCGGCGGTGCAGGGCGATGGCCGCGGCCGTGCCGCCCGCGACCGCGCCGACGCCCGCCGCGGCGGGGATGCCGACCCTGGCCGCCTTGCGGCCGGTGCGGTAGTCGCGCAGCCGCCAGTCCATCTCGCGGGCGTGCCTGCGCAGTTTGCTGTCGGGGTTGATCGCGTACGGGTGGCCGACGAGCGAGAGCATGGGGATGTCGTTGTGCGAGTCGCTGTACGCGGCGCAGCGGGACAGGTCGAGGCCCTCGGCGACGGCCAGCGCGCGCACCGCCTCCGCCTTGGCGGGGCCGTGCAGGGGCTCGCCGACCAGCTTCCCGGTGTAGACGCCGTCGACGGACTCGGCGACGGTGCCCAGCGCGCCGGTCAGGCCCAGGCGGCGGGCGATCACCTGGGCGATCTCCACGGGGGCGGCGGTGACCAGCCACACCCGCTGGCCGGCGTCCAGGTGGGCCTGGGCGAGCGCCCGGGTGCCCGGCCAGATCCGCTCGGCCATGTACTCGTCGTAGATCTCCTCGCCGATCGTCCGCAGCTCGGCGACGCGGTGGCCCTTGACGATGGAGAGCGCCGAGTCGCGGGCGTCCTGCATGTGCTCGGGGTCCTCGACGCCTGCGAGCCGGAACCACGCCTGCTGCCAGGCGAACCGGGCGAGGTCGCGGGTCTCGAAGAACTTGCGCTTGTACAGGCCCCGGCCGAAGTGGAACAGTGCGGCGCCCTGCATGACGGTGTTGTCCAGGTCGAAGAAGGCGGCGGCCTGTTCGTCGCCGGGCACCGGGAAGGGCGGTTCCGGGGAGACCTCGGCGGACTTGCGGGCGGCCTCCGCCGAGGCCTCGCCTGCCAACACGCTCCGCGCCGTGGCGGAGCGCCTGCGGGGGGTGAGCCATCCGAGAGCGGCCATGGCGTGAGCATAGCCAGTCCGGCCGGAGGTTCCGTCCGGTGCCGGGAGCGCGGGCGCGGACCGCGCGCGAGCGGGACGTACGGGACGGGCCGGGGAGCGGGAGAATGGCCGGTATGAGTCCCATCTTCCGGCGCGGCTCCGCGCCCGCCCCCCAGGACCGTCTGGTCACCCTGATCCGCAAGCCCGGCTGCCATCTGTGTGATGACGCACAGATCGTCATCGAGAAGGTCTGCGGGGAGCTGGGTGTGCCGTGGGAGCAGAAGGACATCACGCAGGACGCTGACCTGCACGATCGCTACTGGGAGCAGATCCCGGTGGTGCTGGTGGACGGGGCTCGGCACACGTTCTGGCGGGTGGATGAACAGCGGCTTCGAAAGGCGCTGACGGCTTAGGATCGATGGCTGTAGTGGTCTCGGGGGCGTAGATCGTGAGGAAGGTAATCGGTCGTGACCCCCGTCACGTTGGCCGGGCAAATCGGACACCATCTTTGTGCACGCGTTCACAAAGACATAGCCTGCTTCCGACGGGGCGGTCTGGGGACGTACGACCGCCTGCAGCCCCGCTCTACCCGCAGGAGCACCGTGGCAACTGGCCGAACTCACCGACCGGCGACCCGTAGCCGAGGGATTCCCGAGGCCACCGTCGCCCGGCTTCCGCTGTACCTCCGCGCCCTGACCGCTCTCTCCGAGCGCTCGGTGCCGACCGTCTCCTCCGAGGAGCTGGCGGCGGCGGCCGGGGTCAACTCCGCGAAGCTGCGCAAGGACTTCTCGTACCTGGGCTCCTACGGGACGCGTGGCGTGGGCTACGACGTCGAGTATCTCGTGTACCAGATCTCCCGCGAACTGGGGCTCACCCAGGACTGGCCGGTTGTGATCGTCGGTATCGGAAACCTCGGCGCCGCGCTCGCCAACTACGGCGGGTTCGCCTCCCGCGGCTTCCGGGTCGCCGCGCTGATCGACGCCGACCCGAACATGGCCGGGAAGCCCGTCGCCGGGATCCCGGTGCAGCACACCGATGAGCTGGAGAGGATCATCCAGGACAACGGTGTGTCGATCGGTGTGATCGCCACCCCCGCCGGTGCCGCGCAGCAGGTGTGCGACCGGCTGGTCGCCGCCGGGGTGACCTCCATCCTGAACTTCGCGCCGACCGTGCTGTCCGTCCCGGACGGCGTCGACGTGCGCAAGGTCGACCTCTCGATCGAACTCCAGATCCTCGCCTTCCACGAGCAGCGCAAGGCCGGCGAGGAGGCCGCGGGCGAGGCCGCCGTGCCGGCCGCCGCGGGCCGCGGCGACTCCGCCGACCAGGGACCCGACGGGGACGTACCCGCCGTGATGCCGGCATGAGCCTCCTCGTGGTGGGGCTGAGCCACCGCAGCGCCCCGGTCAGCGTGCTGGAGCGGGCGGCGCTGAGCGCGGACGCCCAGATCAAGCTGGCGCAGGACACCGTCGCCGCCGAACCGGCCGCCGAGGCCGCCGTGCTGGCCACCTGCAACCGCATCGAGCTGTACGCCGACGTGGACAAGTTCCACGCCGGTGTCGCCGAGCTGTCCACGCTGCTCGCCCGGCACAGCGGCGTCGGGCTCGACGAGCTGACCCCCTATCTCTACGTGCACTACGAGGACCGGGCCGTCCACCACCTCTTCTCGGTGGCCTGCGGACTGGACTCCATGGTCGTCGGCGAGGGCCAGATCCTCGGCCAGATCAAGGACTCGCTGGCCCGCGCCCAGGAGCTGCACACCGCCGGCAGGCTGATCAACGACCTGTTCCAGCAGGCCCTGCGGGTCGGCAAGCGGGCGCACTCCGAGACCGGGATCGACCGCGCCGGGCAGTCCCTGGTCACCTTCGGCCTGGAGCAGCTCGCCGCGGGCGGGCCGGTCGAGGACTGGGCGCGCGGCAAGAAGGCGCTGGTCATCGGCGCCGGTTCGATGTCCTCGCTGGCCGCCGCGACGCTCGCCCGGGCCGGTGTCGCCGAGGTCGTCGTCGCCAACCGCACCCAGGAGCGCGCCGAGCGGCTGGCCCAGATCCTCACCGAGGCCGACGACGCGCGGGTGCTCGCCCGCGCGGTGCCGATGGACGCGGTGCCGGACGAGCTGACACGTGCCGACCTCGCCGTCTCCTGCACCGGCGCGACCGGGCTGGTGCTCGGCGCCGAGGCGGTCGCCGCCGCGGTGCGGGGCCGCACCGGCCAGGCGGTCGCCGAGCCGGCCGGTGAGCGCCGTACGGCCGACCGGCCGGCGGAGACCCGCCCCACCCCGCTGCCGCCCACCAGCGTCGGCACCGAGGAGGGGTGCCCGCTGGACCTGCCCGCCGCCGCGCCCGGTTTCTCCGTCATGGGCGAGGCCGCCGTGGCCGGGATGGACGCCGCGACGCTGGAGCAGCACGCCGCGTGGGTCGCCGCGGCCCCGGCGGAGCGGCGCGAGGCCGCCCGGCGGACGCCCGGCGCGGACGCCGAGCTGATCGGCGCGCTCGCCGCGACGGTGGCGACCGTCGGCCGGATCCCCGAGCGGCGCCGGCCCGAACCGGTGGCGGCCGAGCGCCCCGAGCCCGTGCTCTTCCTCCTCGACCTCGCCATGCCGCGCGACATCGACGCGGCCGTGCACCGGCTCGCCGGGGTGCGGCTGGTCGACATCGAGTCGCTGGCGGACGCCTCCGCCGACGCGCCGATGGCGGCCGACGTCGACCAGGTCCGCCGTATCGTTTCTGACGAGGTGGCGGCCTTCGGCGCGGCCCAGCGGGCCGCCCACATCACGCCGACCGTCGTCGCGCTGCGCACGATGGCCGCCGATGTCGTCGCCAGTGAGATCGCCCGGCTGTACGGGCGGCTGCCCGGCCTCGACGACAAGCAGCGCAGCGAGATCCGGCAGACCGTGCACCGGGTCGTCGACAAGCTGCTGCACGCGCCGACCGTACGGGTCAAGCAGCTCGCGGCCGAGCCCGGCGGCGCCGGATACGCGGACGCGCTGCGCACCCTGTTCGACCTCGACCAGGAGACGGTGGCCTCCGTCTCGCGAGCCGAGGACAGCACCGAGAAGAACCGAGGGCCACGATGAGTGAGAAGGCGCTGAGGCTCGGGACCAGGCGGAGCAAGCTCGCCATGGCCCAGTCCGGGCAGGTGGCGGAGGCCGTCAGCCAGGTGACCGGCCGGCCTGTCGAGCTGGTCGAGATCACCACCTACGGGGATGTGTCCCGTGAGGCGCTGGCGCAGATCGGCGGCACGGGCGTGTTCGTGACCGCGTTGCGCGACGCGCTGGTGCGGGGCGAGGTCGACTTCGCGGTGCACTCGCTGAAGGACCTGCCGACCACGCAGCCCGCGGAGCTGGTCCTGGCCGCCGTACCGGTGCGCGAGGACCCGCGCGACGCGATCGTCGCCAGGGACGCCCTGAAGTTCACCGACCTGCCGCGCGGGGCGCGCATCGGCACCGGTTCGCCGCGCCGCATGGCGCAGCTGAACGCGTACGCCCGCGCCCACGGACTCGACATCGAGTGCGTGGCGATCCGCGGGAACGTCGACACCCGGATCGGCTACGTCCGCAACGGCGAGCTGGATGCCGTCGTGCTGGCCGCCGCCGGACTGAACCGGATCGGCCGCAGCGACGAAGCGACCGACTACCTGTCGGTCGACACCGTTCTGCCCGCCCCCGGCCAGGGGGCCCTGGCGATCGAGTGCACCGCGGACGACGCGGACCTCATCGCCGCGCTCGGCGAACTCGACGACCCGCTCACCCGGGCCGCCGTGACCGCCGAGCGGTCCCTGCTCGCCGCCCTGGAGGCCGGCTGCAGCGCCCCCGTGGGCGCGCTGGCCGACCTTCCCCCACTCTCGGGTCCGCTCGAGCGGGGGAACCCCCATGCCGACGAGCAGACTGTCAAGGAAATGCGCCTGCGCGGCGTCGTCGGCACGACCGACGGCACCTCGCTGGTGCAGCTGTCCACCACCGGTCCCGTGCCCCAGACGCACGACCAGGCAGTGGCGCTCGGCCGTGACCTCGCGGCCCGGATGCTTGCCCAGGGCGCGGCCGGTCTGATGGGGGAGCGAGCACAGTGAGCCCCACCACCCTTCCCGCCTGTCCCGACCACGGGCACGTCACCTTCCTGGGTGCCGGACCCGGAGACCCGGGGCTGCTGACCCTGCGCGCCGTGGAGGCGCTGGCCAGCGCGGACGTCCTCGTCGCCGAGCACGAGGTGCTCGACGTCGTGCGCGTCCACGCCCGGCCGGGCGTCGCCGTCGTCAACACGGATCCGGACCCCGCGGGTCCGTCCGCGGACCGGCTTCCGGGCACAGGCACGCCTCAGCTCACGGTGGTTGACGGCACGTCAACACCCGTCGCCGCACCCGCAGAACGGGATGCCGCACATCTTGTCATGGAGGCCGCGCGGGGCGGCAGGCGGGTCGTGCGTGCCGTCTCCGGCGACCCCGGACTCGACGCGTACGCCGCCGAGGAGATGCTCGCCTGCGCCGCCGCTGGGGTCCCCTTCGAGGTGGTCCCCGGGGTCGCCGCCGCCGTCGGCGTGCCCGCCTACGCGGGTGTGCCGCTGCGCGACGCCGACGGCGCGGACGTGCGGTTCGTCGACGCGCGCACGGCGTCCGACCGGTGCTGGACCGAGGTGGGCGCCTCCGACGGGACGGTCGTGGTGTCCACGACGCTCGACTCCGTGGCCGCCGCCGCGGGCGAGCTGGTCGCCGCCGGCCGCAAGCCCGACACCCCGCTGACGGTGACCGTCGCCGGCACCACCACCCGGCAGCGCACCTGGACGGCGACCCTCGGCACCATCGCCCAGACGCTGAAGCAGGCCAAGGTGCTGCCCTCGCCCGAGGGCGGCCGGCCGGTGATAGCCGTGGTCGGTGAGCGCAGCGCCGCCGCCCGGCGTGACCAGCTCTCGTGGTTCGAGTCCAAGCCGCTGTTCGGCTGGAAGGTGCTCGTGCCGCGCACGAAGGAGCAGGCGGCGTCGCTCTCCGACCAGCTGCGGTCCTACGGTGCCGTGCCGCACGAGGTGCCGACCATCGCGGTCGAGCCGCCGCGCACGCCCCAGCAGATGGAGCGGGCGGTCAAGGGCCTGGTCACCGGCCGCTACGAGTGGATCGCCTTCACCTCGGTGAACGCGGTCAAGGCCGTCCGGGAGAAGTTCGAGGAGTACGGGCTCGACGCGCGTGCCTTCGCCGGGATCAAGGTCGCCGCGGTCGGCGAGCAGACCGCCAAGGCGCTGATCGCCTTCGGCGTGAAGCCCGACCTGGTGCCCAGCGGCGAGCAGTCGGCCGCCGGACTCCTGGAGGACTGGCCGCCCTACGACCCGGTCTTCGACCCGATCGACCGCGTCTTCCTGCCGCGCGCCGACATCGCCACCGAGACCCTGGTCGCCGGGCTCATCGAGCTGGGCTGGGAGGTCGACGACGTCACCGCCTACCGGACCGTGCGCGCCTCGCCGCCGCCGGCCGAGACGCGGGAGGCGATCAAGGGCGGCGGTTTCGACGCGGTGCTGTTCACGTCGTCGTCGACCGTGCGGAACCTGGTCGGCATCGCCGGCAAGCCGCACAACGTGACCGTCATCGCCTGCATCGGGCCCGCCACGGCGAAGACCGCCGAGGAGCACGGGCTGCGGGTCGACGTGATGGCGCCCGAACCGTCCGTGCACAAGCTCGCCGAGGCGCTGGCCGAGTTCGGCATGCGCCGCCGGGCCGCCGCCCTGGAGGCCGGCGACCCGGTGACCCGGCCGAGCGAGCGGCGTCCGGGGGCGCGCAGGCGGCGTACGACGACCTGACCCACGCGGATACGGCCCGCACCGTGCACCCGGTGCGGGCCGCGCGTGTCGACTCCGTCAGTGCGCGGCGGCGTACGGCAGGAA
Organism: Streptomyces glaucescens; assembly: GCF_000761215.1. GTDB lineage: Bacteria > Actinomycetota > Actinomycetes > Streptomycetales > Streptomycetaceae > Streptomyces > Streptomyces glaucescens_B. Next base: position 4,375,841 of record NZ_CP009438.1, read on the forward strand.
GCTCGCCCACGTGGTGGGGGTGAGCGCGAGGCGGGGGCCGTCGGGGTTCTTGGAGTCGCGGACGAGGACGTGGCTCTCGTCGTCCGGGATAGCCACCTCGACGCAGTCGGGGCCGCTGGACGTGCTGTAGCTGCTCTTTATCCACTCCAGCTTCATGTCTCTCCAAGCACCTTCTCGATGAGGGCCATCGACTCCCGTGGGCTGAGAGCCTGTGCCCGGATGATTCCATACTGGATATCCAGGAGCTGCACCTCTTTCGGCTCCGAGATCACGCGGCTGATGTGCGCCACCTCCACATGACCGACCGTGGTGCCGTCCTCGAGCCGGAGCAACCTGAACGAGCCGTCGAGCCCCGAGTTTTCCTCGCGGCTCAGAGGTAGTACCTGAAGATCGACGTTGTGGAGCGCGGCGACTTCCAACAGGCGTTCAAGCTGCCCACGCATCACCATCTTGCCTCCGATGGGCCGACGCAGCGTCGACTCGCACTGGACAAAACTGAAGAGAGCTTCGGCTGTCGTGTCGTTCATGATCTCTTGCCGTGCCATGCGCGCCGCTACCTGCTGATCCAACTGGTCGGCGGCAAAGGGCGGGCGGCGTGCGCTGAGGACTGCTCGTGCGTATCCCTCGGTCTGCAACAACCCGTGAATGACGGAGTTGTTGTACGCGCACAGCTCTACCGCGCCAGCCTCCAGTTTCTTCAGGTCCCGCACCTTCTTCGGGTACCGGGCCTCCGCCACGTCCCCCTTCATCGCCGCGATCTTCCCGCCCGCGCCCAGGATCTCGTCCGCCGCGTCCAGGTACTCGGGCCGGGGGATGCGCCGTCCCCGTTCCACCGAGGAGACCAGTTCCTCCCCGTAGCCGATGGCCGCTCCGAGCTCCGCCTGGGTCAGGCCGGCCGCCTCGCGCCACAGTTTCAGCTGCCGTGCGACCGTGCGCATCACGGCCCCGGCCTCTTCGTCGTCCAGCCCCGCTTCCCACCCGCTCATGTCCGCCGCCTCCCGCCGCGTGCGCCCTTCCCCGGACCAACTGCGGCCGTGGCCGTCAGGTCACCCGGGCAACCCGGACGGAACCGGACACGCACCGGACAGCCGGCGGCCGTACGGGCCGCCCCTCTTCACCGGCAAGAGGTCACGCCGGGGCGACCGTGTGGCCGAAGCGGAGCAGGTTGTCCGGGTCGTACGTCGCCTTGGTGCGGCGCAGGCGGTCGTGGACCTTGGGGGTCCAGGCGCGGGCGCGGTCGGCCTCGTCGCCCGGTGTGCCGTGGATGTTGACCATGGTGCGCCCGGTGCCGTACGGGGCCATGGCCGTGTACAGCTCCCGCGTGGCCCGCTCCACGGCCTCGGCGACCGGCGGGGCGGGCAGCACGCCGACCGAGTCGATGAAGTACCGCGCGTCCCGGGCGCACACCGCGTCCTCCACGGCGGGCGGGCGGGCCAGCGCGCCACCCATGTGCCGCACCTCCACCATCAGCAGGGGATACTCCTCGCCCGCCGCCGGACCGGCCAGCTCCACCAGCATGTCCAGGGCGTCGGCGGGCAGGTCGCGCAGCAGCAGGCAGGACTCCCGGGCGGGGAGCGGGTCCTGTGGCTCCAGGTGGATGCGGTCCAGGTCCGCGTGGTCCATCTCCGCCACCATGTCGACCGCGACCGGGGCCGCCGAGCGCAGCGGCGCGATCAGCGCCTCGCCCTGGGCCGGATCGCCGGGCCAGGCGAGCGCGACACGGGCCCAGAAGCCGCCGCGCAGCGGCTCGGGGATCTGCGGGATGGGCGGCAGCCGCAGGATGGTGTACGCGCTGCACATCTCGTCCGGCACGGTCCGCGTCCACTCCGCCCAGGCGCGCAGCAGGGGTTCGGCGTGCTGGGCGTGGCAGTACAGGCTCCCCCCGTACAGGCGGGGCACCGGCAGCAGGTCCGTCACGAGCGACGTCACGACGCCGGCGTTGCCCTTGCCGCCGCGCAGTGCCCAGAACAGCTCCGGTTCGTGACCGGGGTCCGTCTCGTGCAGGGTGCCGTCCGGGGTGACGACCTGGAAGGAGTGCACGAGGTCGGCGGTGAAGCCGTACGCCCGGCCGAGCACCGGCAGTCCGCCGCCCAGCGTGTAGCCGACCACTCCCGCGTCCGTGGAGGTGCCGCTGAGACCGGCGAGGCCGTGCGGGGCGCCCGCCGCCATGACGTGGCTCCATTTGGCCCCGGCGGCCACCGTCGCGGTACGCCGGGCGGGATCGACCTCCACCCCGGTCATCCGGGCGGTGCTGATCAGCAGGCCGTGGTCGATGGGGAAGTTGGCGCCGTGGCCGGTGGCCTGCACGGCGACCGGGGTTCCGGTGGCGCTCGCCCAGCGCATGGCCGCCACGACGTCGTCGGCGCCGGTCGCGCCCACCACGACGTCCGGGGTGTGCAGGGCGGAGAGGTTGAAGCCGGTGACCTCTTCGGCGTAGCCGTCGTCGCCGGGGCGCAGAACCGGGCCGCGGACGTCGGAGAGGGCGAACAGGGCGGGGGTGGGGTGGGTGGCGGTCATCGTGTCCTCCGTGACGCGTGCGACGACGGAGGGACGGCGGCGGCGCGGCCGGGGGGAGCGGAGGGAGGCCGTCGGGGCCCTTCGGGGTCTTGCGGATCGTTCGAACGGACCGTTCGCGGACCGTTCGTGCGGGACGGTCGCGAACCGTCCTTACCAGCATGGCGCCGGGGGGCGGCGGCTGCATGCGGGACGCCGGCACGAAGGCGGCCGGGCGCCGACGGGGCGTCGGTAAAGGGGGTGGCGGGGCGGGCGTAGCGTAGGCGTATGACGAAGTACGGATCCTTTCCCGGGACGCGTCCGCGTCGGCTGCGTACGAGCCCCGTCATGCGGCGCATGGTCGCCGAGACCCGGCTGCACCCGGCCGACCTCATCCTGCCCGCCTTCGTGCGGGAGGGCGTGAGCGAGCCGGTGCCGATCGCCGCCATGCCGGGCGTGGTCCAGCACTCGCGGGACAGCCTCCGCAAGGCCGCCGCCGAGGCGGTGGAGGCCGGGATCTCCGGGATCATGCTGTTCGGCGTGCCGGAGGAGGAGAAGAAGGACGCGGCCGGGACGCCGGGCACCGACCCCGACGGGATCCTCCAGGTGGCCATCCGGGACGTGCGGGCCGAGGTCGGGGACGACCTGCTCGTCATGTCCGACCTGTGCCTCGACGAGACCACCGACCACGGGCACTGCGGTGTGCTCGACGAGCACGGCCGCGTCGACAACGACGCCACGCTGGAGCGGTACGCCGAGATGGCCCAGGTGCAGGCCGACGCCGGCGCCCACGTGGTCGGCCCCAGCGGGATGATGGACGGCCAGATCGGCGTCGTGCGTGACGCGCTCGACCAGATCGGGCGGGAGGACGTCGCCATCCTCGCGTACACCGCGAAGTACGCCTCCGCCTTCTACGGGCCCTTCCGGGAGGCCGTGGCGTCGTCGCTCCAGGGCGACCGCAAGACCTACCAGCAGGACCCGGCCAATGTCCGCGAGTCGCTGCGCGAGCTGGCCCTCGACCTGGAGGAGGGGGCCGACATGGTGATGGTGAAGCCCGCCGGTCCCTACCTCGACATCCTCGCCCGGGTCGCGGACGCCGTGGACGTGCCGGTCGCCGCCTACCAGATCTCCGGCGAGTACTCGATGATCGAGGCCGCCGCCGAGAAGGGCTGGATCGACCGGGACCGGGCCATCCTGGAGACGCTGACCGGCATCAAGCGGGCCGGCGCGCGCACCGTCCTCACCTACTGGGCCACCGAGGTGGCCCGCAAGCTGAACCAGGGCCGCTACTAGCCGAGCGCGTCCTCCATCGAGGACCGCCAGTACGTCACCGTCAGGGAGCTGTCGTAGTAGACGCCCGCGGCGGGCAGCGGCGGGGTCGCGGCGGGGCCCCCGTCGCTGTTCGGGGTACCGCCCTGGAAGGCCACGGTCAGCTTGCGGGCGGTCGTGCCGCCGTCGCCGCTGCCGTCCGCCGCGGACAGCAGGACGCCCGCGTAGCCGGACTCGCCCGGGGCGAGCGTCGGCACCGCCTGCGGCTTGGTGTCCGGGCGTGCCTGGGGCACCCACTGCATCTCGTCGAAGCGGAGCACCGGGTAGTACATCAGGTTGCACGGCTTGGCACCGGTGTTGGTGACCGTGAGCAGCATGTGGTTGAGCGGGCGGGGCACCGGCTGCGCGGTGACCTTGGTGTTGGAGCCGTTGCAGACGGTGCGTACCGGACCGTCGTCGGCACCGGCGGCGGCGCCGGGGGCCTTCGTGGGGGCGGGGGACGCGGGCTTCTCCGCGGGCGTCTTCTCCGGCTCGGCGGCTGCGGGCTCCGCGGTGCCCGACGGGCTCTGCGCCGCCGAGGGCGGCGCGGTCGCGGAGGCCGTCGGCGTCGCGGCCGGTGCGGACGCGCCCTCGTCCCTGGTGCCCGTGCCGTCCTCGCAGGCGGTGAGGGCGAGGGCGGTGAGGGCGGCGCCGGTGACGGCCAGCAGACGGGTGTGGCGGAAGGTGCGCATGGCTGATTCCTTTTCGTGCAGGTGAGTCGGGTCCGGCCGCTCGACCGTTCGGCGGGAGCGGCGTGCTTGGATGACTGAAGCCTGCGGGGTGTTCCGTCCCGGCTGCCACAGCCGGCGGACAACAAGGGACGCTGGAACGCCCACAACGGCTTGACCTGGGGGAACGGCCTTTCCCTGGAACACCGGGACGGGACGAGTAGGGGCGGAGGAACGGTGTCGGAGGACTTCGCGGGGGATTTCGCGGCGCTGCTGCGGGAGTTGAAGGAACGCTCGGGACTCAGCTACGGGGTGCTCGCCAAGCGGCTGCACATGAGTACGTCGACGCTGCACCGCTACTGCAACGGGGACGCCGTACCGACCGACTACGCGCCCGTGGAGCGGCTGGCGCGGCTGTGCAAGGCATCGCCGGAGGAGCTGGTCGAGCTGCACCGGCGGTGGGTGCTGGCGGACGCGGGACGCGGGCGCAGGCCCGCCGCGAGTGAGGCGCCGCCCGCGCGGCGCCGCGAGGGACCGGCCGGCGAGGGGCAGCCCGGCGAGCCGGCGGACGCGGTGACCGGTGGGCCGGTGGCACGGGTGGACGGCGGGCGGTCCGGCGAGCCGGCGGACGCGGTGGGTGACGGGCCGGTGGGGCCGCTCCCCGCCGGGCCGGCGGAACCGGCGCAGGAACCGGGGGCGGAACCGGCGCCCGAGCCGGGGGCCGAGGTGGTGCCCGAGCCGGGGGCCGAGGTGGTGCCCGAGCGCTCCGTACGCCCTTCGCGGCGGCGGGCCGCTCTCGTCGCCGCTGCCGCGGCCGCCGTGCTCGGGATGGTGGCGCTCGCGGTGAACCTGCCCGGCGGGAACGGCGGGGACGCCGACGCGGCACGGCGCGGCCCCGTCGGCGTGGCCGCGCCGGACGGCGAGCGGCGGACGTCCTCGGTGCCCGCGACCTCCGTCCCGCCGTCCGCGTCGCGGTCACCCGAGGAAAAACAGCAGAAGCGGGACAAGCACGAGAAGGACGGCTCGGGCTCCGCCGCCGCGGGCGTCTCCTCGCCCTCCGCGAGCGTCCCGTCGACGCGCCCGGAGGACGGCGAACGCGCGACCGGCGTCCCGCTCGCCGTCACCACCCGCCCCTACACGTGGGAGACCCCCTGCTCCCAGCACTACCTGATCGACAGCCCGCCGGAGTCGGTGCCACCGCCGCCCACGGAACAGGACGCGCCCGCCTGGGTGGCCGCGGAGAAGGCGGTGTCGGCGGGGGAGCAGCTCGTGACGCTCACCGTGCAGGGCACCGGTGAGGAGACCGTGGTCGTGGAGAGCCTTCGGGTGCGGGTGGTGGGCCGGGACGCGCCGCTGCCCTGGAACGACTACACCATGGGGGTCGGCTGCGGCGGCGACGTACCGAAGCGGCCGTTCAGCATCGCGCTGGACGCGGCCCGCCCGACGGTGCAGGCGGCGGCCGGCGGCCGGGACTTCCCGTTCACGGTGAGCGAGTCGGACGTGGAGGTCTTCCAGATCATGGCCGACGCCTCGGCGTACGACGTGCGCTGGTACCTGGAGTTGGCCTGGACGAGCGGTTCACGGGGCGGGACGCTGCGCATCGGGGACGGCGACCAGCCGTTCCGCACCAGCGGCAACAACGGCCGTCCCGCGTACGACTTCCCGCTGGGCGACTCCGGCTGGGGCCCGGCGGAGGACGGCGGGGAGTAGGCGCCTCTCGGGTCCGGCAGGGTCCGTATCGCGGAAACTCAGGTGTAGACGGCAGCTAGTTCTCTAGGGTGCGGCCAGGAGCCGGGCCGTTCGGTGGGCCGGTGTCCTGCCGACGTCCTAAGGAGCCGCACCGTGACCCTCGCCGCCGAGACCGCGTCCGCCGCGTCAGCCGAACCGGCCCCCGCGCCCGTCCCGCCCCTCGCCGGGCGGGTGAGCGCGGTCGGCGGTTCGCCGGTGCGGGACATCCTGGCCGTCACCGCCCGCCCCGAGGTGATCAACTTCGCGGGCGGGCTGCCTGCCCCGGAGCTGTTCGACGCCGAGGGCATCGCCGCCGCCTACCGGGACGTCCTCGCCGAGCAGCCCGCGCGGGCCCTGCAGTACTCCACCACCGAAGGCGAGCCGGCGCTGCGGGCCGCGCTCGCCGCCCGGACCACGGCTCGCGGGCTCGCCACCGGACCCGACGACCTGCTCGTCACCACCGGCTCCCAGCAGGCGCTGTCCCTGCTGGCGACCGCGCTGCTGGAGCCCGGTGACACCGTCCTGGTCGAGAACCCCTGCTACCTCGCGGCACTCCAGGCGTTCGGGTTCGCCGGCGCGCGGGTCCTGCCCGTGCCGGGCGACGAGGACGGGCTGGACCCCGCGGCGCTGGAGGAGCTGGTGGTGCGGGAGCGGCCCAAGCTGCTCTACACCGTGCCCACCTTCCAGAACCCGACCGGCCGGACCCTGCCCGCCGGACGCCGGGCCGCGATCGCCGGGGTCGCCGCCCGGCACGGCCTGTGGATCGTCGAGGACGACCCGTACGGGGAGCTGCGGTTCGAGGGCGAGCGGGTGCCGTGGATCGCCTCCTGGGAGGCGGCGCGGGACCGGACCGTGCTGCTCGGATCCTTCTCCAAGGTCATGGCGCCCGGGCTGCGGATCGGCTGGCTTCGGGCACCCGCCGGGCTGCTGCGGGCCTGCGCGGTCGCCAAGCAGGCCGCCGACCTGCACACCCCGGGCGTCAACCAGCTCGCCGCGGCCCGCTACCTCGCCGACCGCGACCTCGACGCCCATGTGGCCCGGGTGGCCCGCGCCTACGGCGAGCGCCGCGACGCGATGCTCGCCGCCCTGCCCGCCGCCCTGCCCGAGGGCTCGGCCTGGACCCGGCCCGAGGGCGGCATGTTCGTCTGGGTCCGGCTGCCGGAGGCGTACGACACGACCGCCCTGCTGCCGCGGGTCGTGCGGGAGGACGTCGCCTATGTGCCCGGCGCTCCCTTCCACGCCGGCGAGCCGGACCGCTCCACCCTGCGGCTGTGCTTCGTGACGCAGACCCCGCAGGAGATCGCGGAGGGGCTGCGCAGGCTGGCCCGGGGACTGGGCGCCGCCTGACGGAGGCGCGGAACGGGGTCCGCCCGCACCGGCAGGGCCCTGCTGCCCGGACTCGTGGGTCCCGGCAGCGCAACGCCCGCCGGTCCGCGGACCGTTACAGGCGTTCCGGGGTGCGGATGCCCAGCAGGGCCATGCCCTGGTGCAGGGTGCGGGCCGTGAGGTCGCACAGGAACAGGCGGTTCTCGACCTGCGCGGGCGACTCGGCCTTCAGCACCGGGCACTTGTCGTAGAAGGCGGTGTAGAGGGAGGCGAGCTGGTACAGGTACGCGGCCAGCTTGTGCGGGGCGTACTCCGCCGCCGCCTCCCGCACGACCTCCGCGAACGTGTCCAGGTGCAGGCCCAGCGCGCGCTCCGCCGCGTGCAGCTCCAGCTCCGGGTGGGCGGCGGGGCGGACCTCGCCGGCCTTGCGGAGGATGGACCGGATCCGGGCGTACGCGTACTGGAGGTACACGGAGGTGTCGCCGTTGAGCGAGACCATCTGGTCCAGGTCGAACTTGTAGTCCCGGTTCGCCGACGTCGACAGGTCCGCGTACTTCACCGCGCCGATGCCCACCTGGGCGCCCCGCTCGGCGATCTCCGCCTCGGACAGGTCCTGGGCCTTCTCCCGTACAACGGCGGAGGCGCGGTCGATCGCCTCGTCGAGCAGGTCGACCAGCCGGACCGTCTCGCCCTCACGGGTCTTGAACGGCTTGCCGTCCTTGCCGAGGACCGTGCCGAACGCGAGCTGGAACGCCTTCACGTCCTCGTTCAGCCAGCCGGCCCGGCGGGCGGTCTCGAAGACCATCTTGAAGTGCAGGGACTGGCGCGCGTCCACGACGTACACCAGCGAGGTCGCCTTCAGGCTGAAGACGCGGTCACGGATCGCGGACAGGTCGGTCGCCGCGTAGCCGTAGCCGCCGTCCGACTTCTGCACGATCAGCGGGACCGGGTTGCCGTCGGGGCCCTTGACGTCGTCGAAGAAGACGCACAGGGCGCCCTCCGAGCGGACCGCGACGCCGGACTCCTCCAGCAGGCGGCAGGTCTCGGCCAGCATGTCGTTGTAGCCGGACTCGCCGACGATGTCGGGGTCGCGGACCTCCATGTCCAGCTTCTCGAAGACGGAGAAGAAGTAGATCTTCGACTCGTCGACGAACTTCTGCCACATGGCGAGCGTGTGCGGGTCACCGGCCTGGAGGTCGACCACCCGACGGCGGGCGCGGGTCTTGAACTCCTCGTCGGAGTCGAACTTCCTGCGCGCGGCCTTGTAGAGGCGATCCAGGTTGGACATCGCCTCCTCGCCGGACACCTCGTCGGCCTCGTGGTCCAGCTCGTGCGGGTGCTCGTCCAGGTACTGGATGAGCATGCCGAACTGGGTGCCCCAGTCGCCGATGTGGTGGCGGCGCACCACGTTCTCGCCGGTGAACTCCAGGAGCTGGACGACCGAGTCGCCGATCACCGCGGAGCGCAGGTGGCCGACGTGCATCTCCTTCGCCACGTTCGGCTGGGCGTAGTCGACGACCGTGGTGCCGGGGTTCTCCGTCTGCGGCACACCCAGGCGGCCCGTCTCGTCCGCGTACCGGGCGGCCAGGTTCTCGGTGATCGCCCTGTCGGCGATCGTGATGTTGAGGAAGCCGGGGCCGGAGACCTCGACGTCCTCGATCAGCTCGTCACCGGTGGTCACCCGGGAGACGACCTGCGTCGCCAGCTCCCGCGGGTTCGCCTTCGCCTTCTTGGCCAGCGCGAGGATGCCGTTGGCCTGGAAGTCGGCCCGGTCGCTTCGTCGCAGCAGCGGGTCGACCCCGTCGGCCTCCGGCAGGGCGGAGGCGAGGGCGTCGGCGAGGTGCTGCTGGACGGAGTCGCTGAGGGACGTGACCGAGGCCATAGGTAAGGGTGCCGTTCTCCTCGTGGGCCGATAGACAGGGTCAGTATCCCACGGGGGGTCCAGCCGATTTCCGGCCGCGGCCCGGGGCCGCGGTGCAAAGGCGTTTTCCCGGATACGGCCGGGCCTGGGAGAATGGTGTCCACCATCAAGCCTTCAGCAAAAGAGGACGTGCCGATCGTGGCTCAGAGCACCGAGACCACCGACTGGGTCTCCCGTTTCGCGGATGAGGTCATCGAGGAGTCGGAGCGCCGGGCCCCGGGCAAACCGGTCGTCGTCGCGTCCGGGCTGTCCCCGTCCGGCCCCATCCACCTGGGGAACCTGCGCGAGGTCATGACCCCGCACCTGGTCGCCGACGAGATCCGGCGGCGCGGGTACCAGGTACGGCACCTCATCTCCTGGGACGACTACGACCGCTACCGCAAGGTGCCCGCCGGGGTCGCGGGTGTCGACGAGTCCTGGGCCGAGCACATCGGCAAGCCGCTGACCTCGGTCCCCGCGCCCAAGGGCTCGCCGTACCCGAACTGGGCCGAGCACTTCAAGGCGTCCATGATCGAGGCGCTGGGCGAGCTGGGCGTCGAGTTCGACGGGATCAGCCAGACCCAGCAGTACACCTCGGGCGTGTACCGGGAGCAGATCCTGCACGCCATGAAGCACCGCGCCGACATCGACGCGATCCTCGCCCAGTACCGCACCAAGCCCAAGGCCGCCGCCAAGAAGCAGGGGCAGAAGCCGGTCGACGAGGCCGAGCTGGAGGCCGCCGAGGGCTCCGGCGCCGCGTCCGAGGACGACGGCAGCTCCGGCTCCGCCGGGTACTTCCCGTACAAGCCGTACTGCGGCAACTGCGAGAAGGACCTCACCACCGTCACCGCCTACGACGACACCACCACCGAGCTGACGTACGCCTGCACCGCGTGCGGCTTCTCGGAGACGGTCCGGCTCAGCGAGTTCAACCGCGGCAAGCTGGTCTGGAAGGTCGACTGGCCGATGCGCTGGGCCTACGAGGGCGTGATCTTCGAGCCGAGCGGTGTCGACCACTCCTCCCCGGGATCGTCGTTCCAGGTCGGCGGGCAGATCGTCGGCATCTTCGGCGGCAAGCAGCCGATCGGCCCGATGTACGCCTTCGTCGGCATCTCCGGCATGGCGAAGATGTCGTCGTCCAAGGGCGGCGTGCCCACCCCGGCCGACGCGCTGAAGATCATGGAGCCGCAGCTGCTGCGCTGGCTGTACGCCCGCCGCAAGCCCAACCAGTCCTTCAAGATCGCCTTCGACCAGGAGATCCAGCGGCTCTACGACGAGTGGGACAAGCTCGACGCCAAGGTCGCCGACGGCACCGCCCTGCCCGCCGACGTCGCCGCGCACTCCCGCGCGGTGCGCACCGCCGCCGGCGAACTGCCGAGGACGCCCCGCCCGATGCCGTACCGCACGCTCGCCTCCGTCGCCGACATCACCGCCGGCCACGAGGACCAGGCGCTGCGCATCCTCAGCGAGCTGGACCCCGACCAGCCGCTCGGCTCGCTCGACGAGGCCCGGCCCCGGTACGACAAGGCCGAGGCGTGGATCAACACCCACGTCCCCGCCGACCAGCGCACCATCGTCCGCGACGAGCCCGACCTCGACCTGCTGAAGTCCCTCGACGAGCAGGCGCAGGGCTCGCTGCGGCTGCTGCTGGACGGCCTCGCCGACCACTGGTCGCTGGACGGGCTCACCCACCTGGTCTACGGCGTGCCGAAGGTCCAGGCCGGGTTCTCCGCCGACGCCACGCCCAAGGAGCTGCCGCCGGAGATCAAGACCGCCCAGCGGTCCTTCTTCGTGCTGCTCTACCACCTGCTCGTGGGCCGGGACACCGGCCCGCGGCTGCCCACCCTGCTGCTGGCGGTGGGACAGGAGCGGGTGCGGCGGCTGCTCGGCGAGCAAGCCGTCCCGCACGGCGACGAGTGACGCATCCCGCCACGCGAGAGGGGGCGCCCGGTGTCCACCGGGCGCCCCCTCTCGCGTCGTCCGCGGGACCTACGCGATGTGGTCCTCCTCCAGCTCCGCGTTGAAGCGCTGCTGGAAGCGGTCCGAGAGCACCTTCAGGGCGCTCGGGGACAGCTTCGTGCCGTAGGTCGCCTCGATGTTGTCACCGAGGACGCCCGGCGTGGGGAAGCTGCCGTCTATCGACTGGCGGAACACCTGGTAGAACGCCTCCTCGTCGGGCTCCGGCGGGCCGCCGCCCTCGCCCAGCTCCCGGGTGCGGTTCGGGCCCACCGGGATCGGGAAGCTGCCGGTGTCCTCCGGGGAGGGCAGCGGCTCCGGTTCCTCCTGGTACTGGTCCTCGTACTCCTCGGCCTGCCGCTGCTCCTCGTACCACTGGGCGTAGGCGGCGTCCGGGTCGTAGTTCGGGTCGTAGCCGCCCTGGTACTGCACGGAATGCGGGTCGCGGGCGTGCAGCCAGGGGTTCTGGTCGGGCTCGGCGTCCGGTTCCGGATCACGGGCGGGGGCGGTCCGCTGCGCGACGGGGACCGTCGGCGCCGCGGCGAGCTGGGGCTGCTGCGGGGCCGGCGGGAGCAGGGCCGGCTCGATGCCGGCCGCGGCCAGGCCCGCGGGGGCGGTCTCCGCGAGCGGGACGCCGTAACGTGCCAGGCGCAGCGGCATCAACGACTCCACCGGGGCCTTGCGGCGCCAGGCGCGGCCGAACCGGGAACGCAGCCGGGCCTGGTAGACGAGACGTTCCTGCTCCAGCTTGATGACCTGGTCGTACGAGCGCAGCTCCCACAGCTTCATCCGGCGCCACAGCAGGAAGGTGGGGACCGGCGAAAGCAGCCAGCGGGTGAGGCGGACGCCCTCCATGTGCTTGTCGGCCGTGATGTCGGCGATCCGGCCGATCGCGTGCCGGGCGGCCTCCACCGCGACGACGAACAGCACCGGGATCACCGCGTGCATGCCCACACCCAGCGGGTCCGGCCAGGCGGCGGCGCCGTTGAAGGCGATGGTGGCCGCGGTCAGCAGCCAGGCCGTCTGGCGCAGCAGCGGGAAGGGGATGCGGATCCAGGTGAGGAGCAGGTCCAGGGCGAGCAGGACGCAGATGCCCGCGTCGATGCCGATCGGGAAGACGTAACTGAAGTCCCCGAAGCCCTTCTTCAGGGCCAGTTCCCGGACGGCGGCGTAGGAACCGGCGAAGCCGATGCCCGCGATGATCACGGCACCGGCCACGACCACGCCGATGAGTATCCGGTGCGTCCGTGTCAGCTGTATGGGCGCGGCCACCCGTACTCCCCTCCCACTGGCTGTTGTTGCGCGCAACAGAGTGGCACATGTGTGCGGGGAACGAGTGGCCGGTCCGGTGGGGGCCGCCTTTTCGTGACCCCCCGCGTCAGCTCGACTTCGCCGGCTTCTTCGACGAAGTGCCCGACTTCGCGGGCGACTTGGAGGAACCCGACGATCCCGCCGAGCCGGAGGACGCCGAGGAGCCCGAACCCGGGACCTTCGCCGACGAACCCTGCTCGTTCGCCTCGGCCACCGCGGCGACGACCTCCTTGGCGGCCTTCTCGGCGTCCTTCAGCAGCTCGCCGCCGTCCGGGGTCTTGTCACCGGCCAGGCCCGCGCCGTTGTAGTCGAGGGTGACGACCACGTTCTCGACACGCGCGACGACCGTCTGCTGCTTGAAGGTCCCTTCCTTCTTCTTCAGGTCGTACGCCACCACCGTCGCCTCGTCACCGGTACCGGCCAACGGCTTCACCTCGGTGTTCCTGGCGCCCTCCGCCGAGCGCACGTCGGTGACCTGCTTGCCGTAGTACTCCCGCGCCAGCTCCTCACCCGAGCCGCGCGTCACATCGGACTCGAAGCGCAGCAGGGAGACGTTCAGCCAGCGGAACTGGGAACCCTTCACCCCGTTGTTGTCGAGGCTGTTCCAGGAGCAGCTGCCCCGCGACGCGGTGTCGTCGGAACTGCCCTCCTTGCCCGACTTCGTACCCTTCGGCACCAGTTCGCCCAGCGTCTTCTTCGACAGCACCTCGCAGGGCTCCGGCAGCGTGCGGTACACCGCCGCCTCCACCGTCGGCGACGGGCTCACGGACGCGCTGGTGCTCGCCGACGCCTTCGCCTCGTCGTCCGGACCGGAGTCGGAGGAACAGCCGGCCGCGAGCAGGATCACGGGGAGGGCCGCCAAGGAGACCAGGACGCGGCCGCGCCGCCCGGCCCGCCCGGCCCGCTCATCACGCATCTCACGCTGGTCGGCTCGCTGTGCTCGTCGCTGCATGGTTCCTTCACTCATGACGCTCGTGTTCCTGCGGTCGGATCGGGTCCGAGGGGCCACGGTACGCGGTACGGCAACCGCGCGGCCCGCTTCCGCGGATCTCCCGGACGGGCCCGCGGGCCGCTAACCGGCCAGCGAATCGGCCAGTTGGGACGCCAGGTTCCGCGCCCTGTCCTGCATTTCCTCACTGTCCGGGACCGTGCCGACGATCGCCGGCTGCTCCTCGTACTCGATGGTCACGATGACGTTCGACGTGCGGAACGCCACAGTCACCCTGCGGTGCTCGGCCGTCGAACCGCCGCTTCCCAGCTCGTCGTCCAGGAACGCCTCGTCCCCGAGGTCGTCGAGGACGCGCGGCTCCAGGCCGGTGGAGGCGGCACCGGGCGACTCGGAGGCGGACGCCGAGGAGGACGGGGAGGAGGCGCCCGAGGAGCTCGGAGCGTCCGAAGCGGCCCTGGACGGGTCACCCCCGGCGGCCCCCCGGGAAGCACCCCCGGAGGACGCCCCGCCGGACGGCCCTCCCGACGGCCCTCCCGACGGGCCGTCCGACGGGTCCTCCGAGGCGCCGGACGCGGACACCGCCGGCTGCGGCAGGTCGGCCGCCGTCCGCTTGACGGCGAAGAGCTGCTGCGCCTGGACCGCGTCGCTGACCGTGGTGTCGTAGGACACCACCCGCTCCATGTCCACGAACAGGTAGTTGGTGGCCGCCGGGGACGACACCTTCCAGCGGCAGCCCACCTTGCGGTCGTTGTCGAAGGTGGGGACCGCCTCGCCCTCGTACGCCCGCTCGCGCTGCTCCTCGTCGGTGAGCTGGACGATGCCCGGCAGCAGCGCGTCGAGGGTGTCCTGGGCGACCGAACCGCAGGCCTCCGGGAGGGTCCGGTACCGGCCGGGCTCGGCGGCCTGGGTCGCGGTGCCGCCGCCGTCCGGGTTGGCGCCGTCGGTGCTGCCGCCGTCGTCGGAACCACCGGTGCAGCCGGCCAGCAGGGCCGCGAGGAGCGCGGCGATGCCGGGTACGAACGCCTTCCGCTGCACGGTCAGGCCCCTCTCGACGGTGGTAAATCGGTTGCCGGGCCGATGACTGCCCGGGACACAATGTCTATCGCACGCGCAGCCGTGGACGCCGGTCCGATGCCCCTTTCGTCGACCTTGGCGCCGGTTTTTGCGCTTCGAGAATCTTGCGATGACTGGCGGGGGATGAGGACTTATGTCGTACGTGGAAATGCCGGGCGCGAAGGTGCCGATCCGGATGTGGGCCGACCCCGCGACGGTCGAGGAGGGCGCCCTCCAGCAACTGCGCAACGTCGCGACCCTGCCGTGGATCAAGGGACTGGCGGTCATGCCGGACGTCCACTACGGCAAGGGCGCGACCGTCGGCTCCGTCATCGCCATGCGGGGCGCGGTGTGCCCGGCGGCGGTCGGGGTCGACATCGGGTGCGGGATGTCGGCGGTCAGGACGTCACTGACCGCCAACGACCTGCCCGGCGACCTGTCGCGCCTGCGGTCGAAGATCGAGCAGGCGATCCCGGTGGGCCGGGGCATGCACGACGACCCGGTCGACCCGGCCCGGCTGCACGGGTTCGGCACCGCGGGCTGGGACGATTTCTGGGGACGGTTCGACGGCATCGCGGAGGCGGTGAAGTTCCGCCAGGAGCGCGCGGGCAAGCAGATGGGGACGCTCGGGTCGGGCAACCACTTTGTTGAGGTATGTCTGGATTCGACCGGTTCGCTCTGGCTCATGCTGCACTCCGGCTCCCGCAACATCGGCAAGGAACTCGCCGAGCACCACATCGACATCGCCCGGAAACTCCCGCACAACCAGGGCCTGGTCGACCGCGACCTCGCCGTCTTCATCGCGGACACCCCGCAGATGGCGGCGTACCGCAACGACCTGTTCTGGGCGCAGGAGTACGCCAGGTACAACCGCTCGATCATGATGGCGCTCCTGAAGGACGTGATCCGCAAGGAGTTCAAGAAGGCCAAGCCGGTCTTCGAGCAGGAGATCAGCTGCCACCACAACTACGTGGCGGAGGAGCGGTACGACGGCATGGACCTGCTCGTCACCCGCAAGGGCGCGATCCGGGCCGGGTCCGGGGACTACGGGATCATCCCGGGCTCCATGGGCACGGGCTCGTACATCGTGAAGGGCCTCGGCAACGAGAAGTCCTTCAACTCCGCGTCCCACGGGGCCGGCCGGCGCATGAGCCGCAACGCGGCCAAGCGCCGGTTCACCGCGAAGGACCTGGAGGAGCAGACGCGGGGCGTGGAGTGCCGCAAGGACTCCGGTGTCGTGGACGAGATCCCGGCCGCCTACAAGCCGATCGAGCAGGTCATCGACCAGCAGCGGGACCTCGTCCAGGTCGTCGCGAAGCTCAAGCAGGTCGTCTGCGTGAAGGGCTAGGGACACCCTCCCGGCAACGTCTCCGGCCCCTGGCCGGACGCGGTCAGCCGAGCCGCTTCTCCATGAGGGTCACCGCGTACGGGCTGCCCGTGCCGTCCTGTTTGGCGGGTTGTTCGCCGGTCACCGTGTAGCCCGCGGACTCGTAGTAGGCGCGCAGGCGGGGGTTGGTGGACAGGCAGTCCAGGCGGCCGTACGGGCGGCCCGCGGCCCTGATGCGGGACTCGGCGTGGTCGAGGAGGGCGCGGCCGGTGCCGGGCGGGGAGGTGTGGGGGACCGTCATCAGGCGGTGGATGTAGCCCGCGTCCGGCGGGCGCTCTCCCCAGGCCGCCGGGTCGGTCCACCACAGCTCGTAGGCGCCGGCCAGCCGGCCGTCGGCGTGGGCCAGCCAGACCTCGCCCTCGCGGACGCGGGTGCGGAAGTGGGCCTCGTCCTTCTCGCCCGGCTTCCACTGGTCGATGCCCCGGGCCAGCTGCCACAGCGCGGCCGTGTCGCGCAGGCGGACCAGGGCGGGGGCGTCCGCGTCCGTCGCCGGGCGCAGGGTGAGGGGCGGCCGGCCGGCCGGGGGCGCTTCGAGCAGGTGGGCGCGCAGGGTTGCCGCCAGGTCCCGCGCGTTCATCGACAGGGCCTGTTCGACGTAGCCCTCGACGGAGCCGTAGCGGGCCTTGAGCGCCGTCAGGAACAGGCGCATCACCGCTGCCGGGGCGTGGCCGAAGCCGGGCCAGTGCGGGACGCGGCCGTCGTTGCGGGCCGTCCACTCCGCGCGCAGGGCGGGGGTGGCGAGCTCGGTGAGGGTGAAGTCCTCGACGACGGTGGGTTCGTCGACGCCGAGGAGGGTGAGGAGCAGGGCGGCCAGTTCGCCGGTGCGGTCCTTGCCGGAGGCGCAGTGGAAGACCAGCGGGGTGGCGGAGCGGGCCGCGTCGGTGACGAGTTCCAGGGCCCGGCGGATCTCCTTGGTGCCGTCCTCGGCGACTTCCATGAAGCGTTCGGCGAGGTAGGGGCCCGGGTCGACGTCCGGGCCCAGCGCGGCCTGGTTGTAGGGGCGGTGCTCGATGCTGAGGTTGTGGTAGGTGACGGACGGGTGCTCGGGGATCCGGCCGCGGGCGTCGATCTCCCACGGGTGGCGCAGGTCGATGACCGTGCCGATGCCCAGGGAGAGGAACCGGTCCCAGTCGGGGGTGCCGGGGGCCAGCTTGCCGAGGGAGTCCGAGCGGTAGAGGCGGCCGGGGCGGACGCGCCGGCCGTCCGTCGTCGGGTAGCCGCCCAGGTCGCGGAAGTTGTGCAGACCGGCGAACGGTATGTGTCTGTCCACGTCCGCGAGCCTACGTGGCTGCCGGGCGGGCCGGCCGGAGGCCGGTCAGCGGCTCTCGCGGTGCAGCTTGGTGTTGGAGGCCTGGGCGCGCGGGCGGACCACCAGCAGGTCGATGTTGACGTGGCTGGGGCGGGTCACGGCCCAGGTGATGGTGTCGGCGACGTCGTCGGCGGTCAGCGGGTCCGGCACGCCCTCGTAGACCTTCTCCGCGCGCTCGCTGTCGCCGCCGAACCGGGTCAGGGCGAACTCCTCGGTCTTGACCAGTCCGGGGGCGACTTCGACGACCCGCACCGGGCGGCCGACGATCTCCAGGCGGAGCGTCTCGGCGAGGACGTGGGCGCCGTGCTTGGCGGCGACGTAGCCGGCGCCGCCCTCGTAGGTGCCGTGGCCGGCGGTGGAGGAGACGACGACCACGGTGCCGTCGCCGCTGGCCTCGAGCTTGGGCAGCAGGGCCTGGGTGAGGTTGAGGGTGCCGATGACGTTGGTCTCGTACATCTGCCGCCAGTCGGCGGGGTCGCCGCTCTCGACCGGGTCGAGGCCGAGGGCGCCGCCCGCGTTGTTCACGAGCACGCCGACGGTCCGGAAGGCGGTGGCGAACTCGTCGACGGCCGCGCGGTCGGTGACGTCCAGCGGGTAGGCGGTCGCGGAGTGGCCCGCCGCGGTGATCTCCTCGGCCAGCGCCTCGATGCGGTCCTTGCGGCGGGCGGTGAGGACGACGCGGTATCCGGCGGCGGCGAGCTGCCGGGCGGTGGCGGCGCCGATTCCGCTGCTCGCCCCGGTGACGACGGCGATGCGGGACGCGGCGGGCGGGGTCATCGGCTGCTCCTCGGAAGGGGGCGGGCGGGACGGGCGCACCCGGTGGTGCGTCGGGTGGTGCGGGCGGTGCTTCCCGCCAGGATAGGCGGGGGTCCCGGTGGGAGAATGGGACGGGTGGTTCCCGGTGGGGGATCGCCGGTGGGCGGTCCGCGGCGGGTGATCCGCGGCGGGGGCCGCCGGCGGGTGAGCCCTGTGGGGGCCGCCGGTGGGGGGTTGCCGTGGAGTGACTCCCGAGGGGAGATCCGCCGGAGGTGGTCCTCGCCGGGTGGTCCTCCGGATCGGAGGCTGATCATGGGAGAGGCACGGGAGGTCATGGACCGGCTGACCGCGTCGGTCACCGGGACACCGGACCTGAAGGCACTCGCCGGGTTGTTCGCGCCGGACGCGGTCGCGGTGACGCCGGACGGGGACTTCGAGGGGCGGGACGGCGTCGTCGAGTGGTGGCGGCAGATGACGGAGGCGGTGCCGGAGGCCGTGTTCGAGCCGGTGAACGCGTACGAGGTGGGGGACACGGCGATCGACGAGGGGTGGTTCGGCGGCCGGAACACCGGTCCGCTGCGGCTGCCGTCCGGTGAGTCGCTGCCCCCGACGGACCGGGACGTCAGGATCCGTGGTGTCGACCTCGCGACGGTCCGGGACGGGCTGATCGTCAGCTACCGGGTCTACTACGACCAGTTGGCCTTCCTCGACCAGCTGGGGCTGCTGTCCGAGGAGGGCTGAGCCGGGCGCGGGCTCCGCGCGGTGTGGTTCAGCCGCCGCGCGGCGCCCACATGATCACGGCCATTCCGGCGAGGCAGACGAGCGCGCCGGTGATGTCCCAGCGGTCGGGCCGGTAGCCGTCGGCGAGCACGCCCCACAGGATCGATGCGGCGACGAAGATGCCGCCGTAGGCGGCGAGGACGCGGCCGAAGTGGGCGTCCGGCTGGAAGGTGGCGACGAAGCCGTACGCGCCGAGGGCGAGCACCCCGCCGGTCACCCACAGCCAGCCGCGGTGCTCGCGCAGGCCCTGCCAGACCAGCCAGGCGCCCCCGATCTCGAAGAGGGCGGCGACGACGAACAGGGCGGCGGAGCGCAGGACGAGCATGCCGGTCAGCCTGGCACAGCGCCGGGTCCGCGGTGACGCGCGGCCGTCACCTGATGGACGGCGCCTGCCGCCGCTGCCGCGTGGCATACATGCGCTGGGTGGGTCCCGGCGCGGGGCCCGGCGGTGAAGGAGCGGTGCGGCATGGTCGGTCGGGCGTGTGCGGTGGGTGCGGCGGTGCTGGCGCTGGTCGCGGGGGCGGCGCCCGGTGCCGGGGCGGCGTCCGGTGCGGAGGCCGGGTCCGGTGCGGTGGCGCGGGGCCGGGCGGCCGAGGCGGAGCTGTCGTTCCACGGTGCCGCGGTGCTGGCGGACGGGCGGCTGGACGTACGGTTCCTGTCCCGCAATCACGGGCCCGCGGCGGTGCCGGACGCGACCGTGCGGCTGCGCTGGTCGGCGCCCCTGGAGGACCGGCTCGCGCTGCCGGGCGGGTGCGTGCGCGCGGAGCGGCGGGCGGTGCTGTGCCGGGTCGGGCCGCTGCCGGCGGGCGGGCCGGGGGTGCAGGTCCGGCTGCGGGTGGGGTTGCGCGGGGCGCCGTCCGAGGTGCTGATGGAGTTCACCGCGGTGTGGAGCGGCGGCACGGCCGACCGGGGCCGGGACGACGAGCGGCGGCGGGTGCTGGTGCTGGACACCGGCGACACGTACTACTTCTGACCGTCGTCGCCGTCGTAGCGCCGGCGGGCCCGGTGGACCTCGTCGAAGTGGGTCTCCGCCCAGTCCTTCACGGCGGTGAGGAGGAGGCTGAGGCTGCGGCCGAGCGGGGTCAGCTCGTAGTCGACGCGGACCGGGACGGACGGGGTGACGGTGCGGCTGAGGATGCCGTCGCGTTCCAGGGAGCGCAGGGTCTGGGTGAGCATCTTCGGGCTGACGCCGGCGATCTTGCGGCTGAGGTCGCTGTAGCGCATGGGGCCGGCGGCGAGGGCGGCGACGACGAGGCTGACCCACTTGTCGCTGATGCGGTCCAGGAGCTGGTTGGTCGGGCAGGCCCTGAGGAACGCGTCGTACTCGGTGCGGGCCTGCTCGCGCCGCTGGGCCGCGGTCATGGTCGCCATCGCTCACCTCCGGGGTATGAACGCACTTCCAGGTAACTACTTACCGATGGATAGTAACCCTTCCTAGGGTTGCGGGCAGTTGGGGAGACGCCCCAGCTGCCCTGTGAACCAAGGGAGTTGTTCATCGTGCGTGCAGTGGTCGTGGAGCGGTTCGGCGGTCCCGAGGCGGTCGAGGTCGTGGAGACGGAGGTGCCGGAGCCGGGTGCGCGGCAGGTGCGGATCAAGGTGGCGGCGGCCGCGCTGAACCCGGTGGACGCCGGGGTGCGGGCGGGCGTCTTCGGGGGCGCGGGGCAGCGGATCGGGCTCGGCTGGGACGTCGCCGGGACGGTCGACGCGGCCGGGGCGGCCGCCGCGTGGAACGCGGGGGACGAGGTGGTCGCGCTGCACTACGGGGCGGTGAAGCCGCTGGGCACGCACGCCGAGTACGTCGTGGTCGACGCGGACGCGGTGGCCCCGGCCCCGGCCGGGGCGGACGCGGTGCACGCGGCGACGCTGCCGCTGAACGCGCTGACCGCCGCGCAGGCGCTGGACCTGCTGGGGCTGGAGGCCGGCCAGTCGCTGCTGGTGACGGGCGCGGCCGGGGCGGTCGGCGGGTACGCCGCGCGGCTCGCCGCGTACCGGGGGGTGGCCGTGACGGGGCTGGCCCGGGAGGACGACGAGGAGCTGGTGCGGTCGCTGGGCGCGCGGTTCGCCGCCGGCGAGCCGGCGGCGGGCGGCTTCGACGCGGTGCTGGACGCCGCGGTGCTCGGGGAGCGGGCCCTGGGCTGGGCGCGGGACGGGGGCGCGTACGCCGGGGTCATCCCGGGGGCGGCGCCGGAGCCGGTGCGGGGCGTGCGCGTGGGCGCGGTGGAGGTGAGCGCGGACGGGGCGCGCCTGGCGGAGCTGGTGCGGCTGGTGGAGGAGGGGGTGCTGGCGCTGCGGGTGGCGGAGACGTTCTCCCTGGAGGACGCGGTGAAGGCGCACGCGCGGTTGGCCGAGGGCGGGGTCCGGGGGCGGCTGGTGCTCGTGCCGTAGGGGGCGTCCCGGGGGTGTCTCACCCCCCGGGGGAATAGGTGGCTCGCCGGTGCCGTTCGGACGTATAGTTGAATGGTCAACCACTTGGAGGGTGAGCGGCCATGCAGTTCGGGATCTTCAGCGTCGGCGATGTCACACCGGACCCGACCACGGGACGTACGCCGACCGAGCGCGAGCGGATCAAGGCCATGGTCGCCATCGCGCTGAAGGCCGAGGAGGCGGGGCTCGACGTCTTCGCGACCGGTGAGCACCACAACCCGCCGTTCGTGCCGTCGTCCCCGACCACCATGCTCGGCTACATCGCCGCCCGCACCGAGCGGCTGATCCTGTCCACGGCCACCACGCTGATCACCACGAACGACCCGGTGAAGATCGCCGAGGACTTCGCGATGCTCCAGCACCTGGCCGACGGGCGCGTCGACCTGATGATGGGCCGCGGCAACACCGGCCCGGTCTACCCCTGGTTCGGGCAGGACATCCGCGAGGGCATCAACCTCGCCATCGAGAACTACGCCCTGCTGCACCGCCTGTGGCGCGAGGACGTCGTGAACTGGGAAGGCAAGTTCCGCACGGCCCTGCAAGGGTTCACCGCGACCCCGCGCCCGCTGGACGGCGTACCCCCGTTCGTCTGGCACGGCTCCATCCGCTCCCCGGAGATCGCCGAGCAGGCCGCGTACTACGGCGACGGCTTCTTCCACAACAACATCTTCTGGCCGGCCGACCACACCAAGCGGATGGTCGAGCTGTACCGGACCCGCTACGCCCACTACGGGCACGGCACGCCCGAGCAGGCGATCGTCGGCCTCGGCGGCCAGGTGTTCATGCGGCGGAACTCGCAGGACGCGGTGCGCGAGTTCCGCCCCTACTTCGACAACGCGCCGGTCTACGGGCACGGACCCTCCCTGGAGGACTTCACCGCCCAGACCCCGCTGACCGTCGGCACGCCCGAGCAGGTCATCGAGAAGACCCTCGCCTTCCGCGAGTACGCCGGCGACTACCAGCGCCAGCTCTTCCTGGTGGACCACGCCGGACTGCCGCTGAAGACCGTGCTGGAACAGATCGACCTGCTCGGCGAGGAAGTCGTGCCCGTGCTGCGCAAGGAGTTCGCGGCCCGGCGGCCGGCCGGCGTGCCCGACGCCCCGACCCACCGCTCCCTGCTCGCCGACGCCCGGAAGGAGACCGTGGCATGAGGCTCGTCGTCGTCTCGGCGGGACTGAGCGTCCCGTCCTCCACCCGGCTGCTGGCCGACCGGCTGGCCGCCGCCACCGCCGGGCGGACCTCCGCCGAGGTGGAGGTCGTGGAGCTGCGCGACCTCGCCGTGGAGATCGCCCACCACTTCACCAACGGCTTCCCCGGGCGCCGGCTGGCCGCCGCGCTCGACGCGGTGACCGGCGCCGACGGACTCATCGTCGTCACCCCCGTCTTCTCCGCCTCCTACAGCGGGCTGTTCAAGTCCTTCTTCGACGTGCTCGACAAGGACGCGCTGACCGGCAAGCCCGTGCTGATCGCCGCGACCGGCGGCACCGCCCGGCACTCGCTGGTCCTGGAGCACGCCCTGCGCCCGCTCTTCGCCCACCTGCGGGCCGTGGTCGTCCCCACCGGCGTCTACGCCGCCTCCGAGGATTGGGGCGCGGAGGGCCTGGACAGCAGGATCGAGCGGGCCGCCGGGGAGCTGGCCCAGCTGCTGACCGGGCCGGCGGCCGGTGTGCCGAAGGCGCGGCCGGCCGGGCAGGACATCACCGTCGTGCCCTTCGAGGAGCAGCTCGCGGCGCTGCGCCGGGCGGGGTGACAGGCCGGTGAGCGGCCCCGCGCCGGGCCGGGTGACAGGCCGGTGAGCGGCCCCGCGCCGGGCCGGGTGAGAGGCCAGTAAGAAGCGGGGCCGCGGTTCGGCCGTCCGGTCGTACGGCCGGGCGGCTTTGCCACACTGGGACCCGTGGCCCCGACTGTTCTGCTCGCCGAAGACGACCGCGCCATCCGGCACGCCCTGGAACGGGCCCTGACCCTGGAGGGCTACCGGGTCACCGCGGTCGCCGACGGCGTCGAGGCACTGGCCCAGGCGCACCGCACCCCGCCGGACGTGCTGGTCCTGGACGTGATGATGCCGGGCATCGACGGGCTCCAGGTCTGCCGGGTGCTGCGCGCCGAGGGCGACCGCACCCCCATCCTCATGCTGACCGCGCTGGTGGAGACCGCCGACCGGATCGCGGGCCTGGACGCCGGCGCCGACGACTACGTGGTCAAGCCCTTCGACGTCGAGGAGGTCTTCGCCCGGCTGCGCGCGCTGCTGCGCCGCACCGCCCCCCGCGACGACACCCCCGAGCAGCCGCCCACGCCGGCCGCGGCCCCCGCGCCCGAGGGCCGGCTGATCCGGGCCGCCGGACTGCGCATGGACCCGAGGGCCCGGCGGGCCTGGCGCGGCGAACGGGAGCTGGAACTGACCCGCACCGAGTTCGAGCTGCTGGAACTGCTCGTGCGCAACGCGGGCATCGTCCTCGACCACTCCACGATCTACGACCGCATCTGGGGCTACGACTTCGGGCCGGGCTCCAAGAACCTCGCCGTCTACGTCGGCTACCTGCGCCGCAAGCTCGACCAGCCCGGCGCACCCCAGCTCATCCATACGGTGCGCGGCGTCGGTTACGTGCTGCGGGAGGACTGAGTGGGGTGGCGGCCGCGGCTGGTGTCCCTGCGCACCACGTTCGCGGTGTCCTTCGCGACGGTCACCGCCGCGGTGACCCTCCTCGTCGGGTTCCTCTCCTACAACGCCGCCGCCCGGCTGGTCCGGGTCGACCAGGTCTCCGTCTTCGACGAGGTCGTGCAGGACCTGCGGGGTGAGGTGCGGCAGTACCGGATGGACCCCGAGGACTTCTCCTCCTCCGCGCCGGGACACGACCTGGTGCGCCCCGCCCGCACCGACGTACAGGTGCTCGGCCCCGACGGCGGCATCGTCGACAAGGGCAACCCGGGGCTGCCGGTGACCGGCTCCGACCGGGGGATCGCCGCCGCGCGGACCGCCGGGCAGCTCGTCGTGCACAAGGACGTCGACGTCGGCGACGACGTCTACCGCGTGGCCACCGTCGCGCTCGGCGGTGGCCGGGGCGCCGTGCAGGTGGCCCAGGAGTTCAGCGACACCGAGGACCTGCTGCGGGCGCTCCAGCAGCGCACCGTGGTGCTGATGGCCGCCGTGGTGGTCGGCGCCGGACTGTTCGGCTGGTGGCTGGCCCGGCGGATCACCCGGCGCCTGGTGATCCTCACCGACGCCGCCGAGGCCGTCGCCCGCACCCGGCGCCTCGGCATCGAGGTGCCCGTCACCGGCCACGACGAGGTGGGGCGCCTCGGCCGCGCCTTCGACCGGATGCTCGGCCGGCTCGCCCAGTCCGAGGAGGACCAGCGCCGCCTGGTCCAGGACGCCGGTCACGAACTGCGTACGCCGCTGACCTCGCTGCGCACCAACATCTCCCTGCTCCGCCGGATCGACGAACTCCCGCCCGACAGCCGCGCCGAACTCGTCGCCGACCTCGGCCAGGAGGCCCGCGAACTCACCGACCTGGTCAACGAGCTGGTCGACCTCGCGGCGGGCCAGTCCGACAGCGAGCCGCCGCAGCGGGTGGACCTCGCCGACCTCGCCGAGGACGTGGTGGGCCTGGCCCGCCGCCGCACCGGCCGGGAGATCACCCTGCGGGTGAGCGGCGACACGGCCGCGCGGGTACGGCCCGGAATGCTCACCCGGGCCATGTCCAACCTGGTGGAGAACGCGGCGAAGTTCGACCGGGCGGGCACGGCCCCCATCGAGCTGGTGCTGTGCGGCCCGGCCCGGGGCCGTCCCGGCCCGGTCCGCGTCATGGTCCTCGACCGCGGCCCCGGCGTCGCCGACAGCGATCTCGACCGCATCTTCGACCGCTTCTACCGCGCCGCCGACGCCCGTTCCCTGCCCGGCTCCGGGCTCGGCCTGTCCATCGTGCGGGAGGTGTCGCTGGCCCACGGGGGCACGCCGTTCGCGCGGTGCCGGGAGGGGGGCGGGTCGGTGATCGGTTTCACGATCGGGGACGGGGACGGGGACGGTGACGGGGCCGGCAACGGCGGCGTGACCGCGGCCGGGGGCGCGGCCGGCCGGGGCTGAGGCGGGCCGGTTCAGTCCACCAGCGGGCTGCGGCGCTCCAGCAGCACCACGTCGCGCCAGCGGCCGTGGTGGCGGCCGATGCGCTCACGCGTGCCGACGACGCGGAAGCCGGCGCGTTCGTGCAGGGCGATGCTCGCGGTGTTCTCCGGGAACACGCCCGACTGGACCGTCCAGACCCCGGCCGCCTCCGTCGACTCGATCAGCGCGTTCAGCAGCGCGGACGCCACCCCGCGGCCCCGGGCGCCGGGATGGACGTACACCGAGTGCTCCACGACGCCGGCGTACGCGCAGCGGTCCGAGACCGGGCTCGCGGCGACCCAGCCGAGCACCGTGCCCTGCTCGTCGAGAGCGACGAAGCGGTGCTCGGGCAGCCTGGTCCCGTCGAACTCCGGCCAGGTGGGCGGCGCGGTCTCGAAGGTGGCGTTCCCCTCGTCGATGCCGGCCCGGTAGATCGCCAGGACGGCGTCGGCGTGCGCGCCGGTCATGGGGGCGAGGGTGACGCGGACGGGGCCGGGCATCGGCTGGGTTCCTCCCGTTGGGTGAGGCGCGAGTGCGGTGTGATCCGTCAGGCGGCGGCGGGCGCGACGGCGAGCAGCCTGCCCATCGCGGCCAGGGCGGACGGCTCGACCCGGTAGTAGACCCAGGTGCCGCGCCGCTCGGAGGTCAGCAGGCCGGCCTCCTTGAGCTTTTTCAGGTGGTGGGAGACGGTCGGCTGGGAGACGCCGACGTCGGAGATGTCGCACACGCACGCCTCGCCGCCCTCGTGCGAGGCGACGGCGGAGAACAGCCGCAGCCGCACCGGGTCGCCGAGGGCCTTGAACATTCGCGCGGCCGCCTCCGCCTCGTCCGCGGTGAACGGGCGCTCGGTGAGCGGCGGGCAGCACGGCGCCACGGCGGCGGTGGTGGTGGCCGGGGGCTCGATCAGCGGCAGCGCGTTCGTCTTCGGCATGCGTCCATGGTGGCACGGAGTCATAGAAGGCCGTCTATATCGATGACCGTGCAGCGGTGCCGGGCCGCCCACGGGACCCGCCGGCGCCGGGGACGTCACGCACGCCGAGGACGTCGAGCATCGCCCGGGTGGCCGGGCTGGGGTTGAAGCGGCTCCACGCCAGGTACTCGACCCGGCGCGGGCCGCCGGCGACCGGGACCAGCGCCAGCCCCGGGTCGTCGGCGGCCATCGGGCGGATGTACGCCGACGGCAGCAGCGCCACGCCGAGGCCCCGCGCGACCAGCCGGGTGATCAGCTCGACCACCCCGGCCTCGTACGCCACGTCCCGGACCAGCCCCGCCGCGGCGAACGCCTGATCCGACTGGGCCCGGGCGGGCGTCCCCGCCGCGAAGTCCACGAACGGCTCCCCGGCGATCTCCGCCAGCGGGACCCGGGCGGCGCCCGCGAGCCGGTGCCCGGCCGGCACCACCAGCACGTGCTCGTCGTGGTCGAGGGCCACCGCCTCCACCCCCGACGGCCGCTCGCCCTCCGGCAGCCCGAGGAACGCGAGGTCCAGCTCGCCCTGCCGGACCTGCGCCACCAGGTCGTCACTGCGCCCGGACCGCAGGACGACACGGACGTCCGGGTGCCGGGCCCGGTACCGCCGCAGCACCTCGGGCACGTCCACGGCGGCGGCGGTCACGATCACGCCGACGGCGAGCCGGCCGCGGACCACCCCGGTCGCGGCGGCCGCATCGGCGACCGCCCGCTCGGCGGCGGCCAGACACTCCCGCGCGCCGACCAGGAACGCCGCCCCGGCGCTGGTCAGCTCCACCCGGCGGCTGGACCGCGCGAACAGCTTGACGCCCAGCTCCCGTTCCAGCCCGGCGATCCGGTGACTGAGCGACGACTGCACCACGAAGCAGCGCTCGGCGGCGCGGGTGAAGTTGCGAGTTTCGGCGAGTGCCACGACGTAGCGCAGCTGCTGGAGGTCCACGCCGACCATCGTCACCGTGCATGGCTGCGATCGCAACCATGTGTTGGACGCATGACCGAGCCCCGGCCGAGACTTCCCCCATGCCCTCCCTCCCGCCCGCCCCGGCCGCCCGGCACGCGACCACCGTCGCCCTGACCGCGCTCGCGCCCGCCGCCTGGGGCACCACCTACGCGGTCACCACCGAACTGCTCCCGCCCGGCCACCCGCTGTTCGCCGGGCTGATGCGCGCCCTGCCCGCCGGACTGGTCGGGCTGGCGCTCACCCGGGTGCTGCCGCGCGGGGACTGGTGGTGGAAGGCCGCGGTCCTCGGCGTACTCAACATCGGCGCCCTCTTCCCCCTGCTGTTCCTGGCCGCCGAACGCCTCCCCGACGGAGTCGCCGCCACCCTCGCCGCCACGCAGCCGCTGCTGGTCGCCGGGCTCGGCATCGCCGTACTCCACGACCGGCCGACGGCCTGGCGCTGGACCTGGGGCGTGCTGGGCGTACTCGGTGTCGGCCTCGTCGTCCTCGGACCCGGAGCCCGGCTGGACGCCGTCGGGGTGCTCGCCGGGCTCGCCGGCACGGCCGGCATGGCGGGCGGTGTCGTGCTCACCAAGCGCTGGGGCCGCCCCGCGGACGCCGGCCCCCTCACCCTGGCCGGCTGGCAACTGACCGCCGGCGGCCTGCTGCTGCTTCCGCTCGCCCTCGCGGTCGAAGGCGTGCCGCGGCACCTCGACGCGGACGCCGCCGGCGGCTACCTGTGGCTCGGCAGCATGGGCGGACTGATCGCCTACACCCTGTGGTTCCGCGGGATAGCGCGACTCCCGGTCGGCGCGTCCGCCCCGCTCGTGCTGCTGTCCCCGCTGGTCGCCGCCCTGGTGGGGATCGCGCTGGGCGAATCGCTCAGCCCGCCGCAGACCGCCGGTTTCGTCCTCGCCCTCGCCGCGCTGCTCGCCGCGCAGCTCGACCCCCCGTACACGCCCGTCAGAGAAGGACAGACGCGATGAAGACGCCCCCGAACGAGACCCGGGCGAAGACCCCGGCGGACCGGAACGCCACGGGCCGGACGATCGCCGTGCTCGGCGCGAGCGGGATGGTCGGCAGCCGGGTGGCCGCGGAGGCCGCCGCACGCGGGCACCGGGTGCTGGCCCTGTCCCGGAGACCCACGGCCGGCCACCCGCGGATGACGCCGGTCGCACTCGACGCCCGCGACCCGCACGCCGTGCGCGAGGCGCTGGCGGACTCCGCCGCGGACGCGGTCGTACTGACCGTACGGACCCACCCGGTCGACGAGGAGTTCCTGCTCGGCACCACCCGGTCGGTGCTGGACAGCGCCGCGGAACTCGGCATGCGCGTCCTGGTCGTCGGCGGCGCCGGCGCGCTGCGCAGCCCCGGGGAACCGCACCTGCTGGTCGCCGACAACCCCGCCTACGTACCCGCCGCCGTGCGGGCCGTCGCCGCCGCCGGAGTCGCCCAGCTCCGCACCTGCCGGGCCCGCCCGGACGTCGACTGGGTCTACCTCAGCCCGCCCGCCGAACTGGAACCGGGCCCACGCACCGGCCGCTACCGCCGCGGCACCGACACCCTGCTCACCACCGACGACGGCCGCTCCTGGATCAGCGCCGAGGACCTGTCCACGGCCGCCGTCGACGAACTCGAACTCCCGTGCGGGCAGAGGCACATCACGGTCGTCCATCACGAGAGCCGCTGACCGTCCCCGCCGGAGGACGAACGGGCGGCGCACGCCGACGGGGAGCCGGGGTGCGCCGCCCTGGGGTGGCACGCACTGCGGGGACACGGCCCGCGTGGTCACGACGGTGACGACGCCGGTCATCAAAGGCGCTTCATCCGCGGGCCGCGGGTCAGAGGCTGCGGGCGGTGATGTCGCCGTACGCGGTGGTCGCGTGGATGGTCAGGGCGGCGGTGCCGTCGGTGTTCCTCAGGGCGTTGCTGACGCGGCCGTAGGCGGTGCCGGCGTCGAGGGAGGCGCTGACGCCCCGGGCGGCGCCGACGGTGATGTCGCCGTGCTCGGTGCGCAGGGTGACCGTGCCGCCGGCGGCCTCGGTGATGCTCAGGTCGCCCTTCTGGGTGCTGATCTCGGCCGGACCGCCCAGGCGGCCGACGCAGACGTCGCCGGCGGCGAGGGTGAGGCGAGCGCTCGCGGCCTCGTCGACCCTGACGGTGCCGTGCGCGGCCTCGAAGACGAGGTCGCCGAGGCGTCCGACCCCGCGCAGTTCGCCGCCGGCCAGCTTCCCCTCGACACGGGACCCGGCGGGGAGCTGGACGGTCACCTCGACGGCGCCGGAGTGGCCGAGCATCCGGTTCTTCGCCTCCGGGGCCTCGATGCGCAGGACGCCGTCGCGGCAGGTGACCTGGACCTGGTCGGCGGCCTTGACGTCGCGGCCGCGGGAGGGGTCGGCGGGCAGGATCTCGACCGTGGTGTCGGCCCGGTCGGCGGCGATGAACCGGACGGCACCGGCGGGGATGTCCAGGACGGCCGAGACCGGGGCGGGGGTGTCGAACTTCTGCATGGTGTGCTCCTTCTCCAGCAACGTGTGCTTCCTCGTCATGGCGTTCCGTCGTGACGTCCGTCCGGCTGTCCGCCGCGGTGTTTCCGGCAAGAGAAACGCTACGTTGCGTTCGAGGAGAGGGCAACATGTTCGTTGCGTTGCGACGCTATTAGCGCAGCTCAGATCCCATATTTCATTGCAATGGTGAACTGGAGAACGCAACAGCCCGATCGACATGTAGCAATGAGGTGGAAGTGAACGCTACCGGGGCGGTTCGGTGCCGCGCATGGCGGACGGAGCCGTCCCACCCCCTCAGCGGGAACCGCGGTCGCGCCCCAGCGCCAGCCGGGCCACCCGCGGCCAGTCGGCGGCCCCGCCGCTGACGCGCGGTGCGCGGGGGCGGCGGCGCGGCACCCGCACCCGGAGGACCCCGGGCGCGCTGCGGCACACGACGGGTGAGGGCAGGACGACGTGCTCCCCGTCGATGCCGACCGGGACGGTGTCCGTGCCGGTCTCCACGACGACCTCCCGGGCGCTCAGCCGGACCAGCCCCCCGGAACGCGGACCGCCCACGAGCCGCGCCGCCTCAGCGGTGTTGCGGACCCGCACGCACACCACGCCCAGCAGGCCCGAGTCCAGCCGTTGTCTGCGTCCCGGACGGGCCGCGTCGGCGGCACGCCCGTAGGGGTTGTTGCTGACGAGCAGCGCCTGGAGTCCGTCGAAGTGCGTTCCGTCGGCCCGCGCCCGCAGTCCGGGCGCGTCCTGCCCGGTGAGCAGGCCGGGAAGGGTGTGCAGGGTCGTGCGGGCCTTGGCGTCCCGGTACGCGGGGTCCGTGACGACGGAGGCGTACGTCCCGAACGAGGCGTTGTTGACGAAGACCCGGTCCGCGGCGTACCCGAGGTCGATGCGGAGTTCGACGCCGTGGGTGACGGCTTCGAGCGCGGCCGCCGGATCGTCGCGGTCGAGACCGAGGTCCAGGGCGAAGTGGTTGCGGGTCCCGGCGGGGACCACCACGAACGGCACGTCATGGCGCGCCGCGACCTCGGCCACCAGCGCCTGGGTGCCGTCCCCGCCCGCGACCGCCAGCAGATCGGCCCCGTCGGCCACGGCCCGCCGGGCCAGCTCCGCGACGTCCTGGCCGCCGTCCAGCACCACCACCCGGCAGCCGGCCGCCCGGGCCCTGTCGGCCAGGTGGAAGCGGCCCACCTTGCCACCACCGGAGCGCGGGTTCAGGAGGATCCAGGGGCTGTGGGGCGCCTCGGCGAGCACCTGCGCGGACTGCCCGGAGACGGTGTGCCCGGGAGCAAGGGCCGTACGCGCCGACGTGACCGCCAGCATCCACAGCGCCAGCGACAGCACGGCCGGGCCCAGCATGCCGAACGTGGCGTAGAGGGCCAGGACGGCGAGCGGCGCCGCCACCGACAGGACCGCTCCGAGCACGCGCAGCGCCCCGGTGTGCGCCAGGGTCCACCACACCCCGACGGCCGCCAGGGCCAGTCCGGCGACGCCCGCCAGCGCCCACAGCGCGCTCCGCAGACCGGCGGCGACGAGCGGCACCAGGACGCTGCCCAGCAGGGCGAGCACGGCGAGGCGGGCCCGTCCGGGACGGCCCTCGCCCACGGACGAGGGGCCTGTCCCCCCTGTTCCCCTGGTGTCCCCGCCGTGCGACTCCACCCTTCCGTTCCCTCTCTTCCCGCGCTAATCCGACGACAGGTCGAAGAGGTTGCCGTGCCGGACCACGCACAGGGCCCAGATGATGAAGCCCGACATCGCGATCATCACGACGGACCACACCGGGTAGTACGGCAGGGAGAGGAAGTTGGCGATGATGACCAGTCCGGCGATGGCCACGCCGGCGACGCGCGCCCAGGTCGCGGTCCTGAGCAGCCCGAAGCCGACGACCAGGGCGATCACGCCCAGGATGAGGTGGATCCAGCCCCAGCTGGTCAGATCGAACTCGAACACGTAGTTGCGCGTCGTGACGAAGATGTCGTCCTCGGCGATGGCCATGATGCCCCGGAAGATGTCGAGCAGGCCGACGAGGGAGAGCATCACGGCCGCGAAGGCCGTCAGACCGCCCGCCCATTCCTGCTTCGCCGTGCTGTGCGCCGGCCGGGAGTGTGTCGTGGTCATCGTGCGCCTCGTTTCGTAGTGCGGTCCGGACGCTCAGCGACCGGAGGTACGGAAGGTGGAGCCCGAGTGCTCGGCCGGACCGTGACCGGCCAGGACCAGGTCCTTCGCCCTGCGGAACTCCTCGTCCGTGATGTCGCCGCGGGAGCGGATCTCGGACAGCCTGGCGAGCTCGTCGACACTGCTGGTCCGGCCGCCGGACGCGGTCTGCCTGATGTAGGCGTTGAACTCCTCCTGCTGCGCGCGGGCCTGCGCGGCCTCCCGGCGGCCCATGTTCTTGCCGCGGGCCACCACGTAGACGAAGACGCCCAGGAAGGGCAGCAGGACGGTGAACGCCAGCCAGCCGGCCTTCGCCCAGCCACTGAGGTTGTCGTCCCGGAAGATGTCGACGACGACACGGAAGAGCAGGACGAACCACATGATCCACAGGAAGAACAGGAGCATGCTCCAGAAGACGCTCAGCAGGGGATAGTCGTACGCCAGGTACGTCTGCGCGCTCATGTCTCTCCTCCGTCCCGGGCGCCCGCCCGGCCGTCGTTCGTGCTGTTCTCAGCGTGGGCACGGCAAGGGCCGGGCGTCCTCACCCGGGGCGGGTGAGCGTGCGGCCGCCGGACACGCGTGCCCGGCTCCGGGTTCGCGCCGTGTCTCATGAGGCCGGCCCTCCCGTCCCGCGGCCCGCCGCGCGGCCGGCCGGTCCCGCTGCCGCCGCGAGGACGGCCAGGACGATCAGGACGGCCACGGCGACGCCGAGGACGAGGGCCACCGCTGCGACCGTGGGGTGGTTCCAGAGCACCAGCGCCAGCGCTCCCGCCGCGATGACGACGGCGGTGGTCCACGCCCGGTGGTCCGCCAGCCAGCGGCCGGTGGAACCGGTGCGCATCCCGGCGCGGCCGAGCCGGCGGCCGGCGGCCGACGTGCTCCGGTCCGCCGCCGTGCGCACGGCACGGGCGGGGCGCCCGGGACCGTACAGGCAGGCGACCAGCGCCGTGATCACCGCCACGACCAGCAGGGTGCGGGTGCTGTCGCGCAGGAACCGGACGAACGTGTCGTAGACGGCCGCGGCGGCGTCGGTGGGCAGCGCGCCGGGCGGGACCGAGTCCAGGTAGACCCGTCTGACGACGGCCAGCGCGACGAGCAGCACCACCATCATCAGGGCGACACCCGCCGCGGTGGTCACCAGCATCACCCGGTGCGCCGGAGCGGTCCACACGGCCAGCGCGGCGAGCACGACGGTCAGCACGGGCAGCCAGGTGCCGAGGACGTCCAGCAGCCGCATGGCGTCCTGCGCCTTGCCCAGCTCCTCCGTCTGGAACAGGGTGATCGTCCGGTCGCTGTCCGGGATGGCGGCGGCCTTGTCGAAGCCCGCGTCGACGAGCCGCTCCCGGACCTGGTCGACGACCGCTCCCACGTCCAGTTCGACGGTGTCGCCCTCGGCGCGCAGGGCACCCTCGCGGTCGCCGGTGAGCATGTTCACCACCGCGGCGTGCGCACGCCGGTTGGCGCCCTCCCACACCTGCTGGAAGGCGTCACCGGTGATCACACGGGTGACGGTGCGGTCCACGACGGTCCTGACCGCGTTGCGCAGCGGGCCCTCGAGGGACTTGGCCCCCTCCACGACGCGAGGCGGGGCCCCCGCGTCCTGGAGCGTCTTCGCGAGCGCGTCCGTCACCGCCGCGACGTCGACGTCGGCCACCACGCGGTCGGTGAGCCGGTTGATCACGACGTCCTGCACGGCGGGCTCGGAAGCCAGCGGCGCGACGGTCCGCACGTACCTGTCGGTGTCGGAGACCGTGTCCTGCACCCAGGCCGCGACGACGGCCAGCGGAGCGAGCAGCAGGGCCAGCAGGAGGAGGACCGAGGAACCGGCCTGGCGCGCCCGCCGGTGACGCACCGCCGCGCGACGGCGCAGCCGCTCGTACTCCGCCCGTTCCTCGGCGGTCATGACGTGCTGCCGGTCGGCAGCCCCGCCGGGGTCCGGCGGGTCCGGGGGCGCGGCCGGGGTCATGGGGGCTCCTTCTCCGCGTGCGCCGCGCGAAGGGCGGCAGCCGCTGATCGGACCGATGTCGGGGAGACGGCCGGGACGGCGCGTCCGAGCGGTGTCAGGCCGACGCGGCGGGCGCGTCCGGCTTCGGCGGGCGCGTCCTTCGCAGCGCGGCCCGCCACGCGAGGGCGACGACCGCCTCGGCCAGGCCGAGCAGGACGAGCCACAGGCCGAGCAGCCGGGTCAGGGCGCGGGCCGACTCCGCGGGCAGGGCGAGGACCACGATCCCCGCCACGATGCCGAGCACGGCGGCCACCATGACGACCCCGCGGTGCGGCAGGTTGACGGCCGAGACGGCCGTGTAGAGGGTGAGGATGCCGGACACCAGCCAGACGACCCCGGTGATCAGGGAGAGCGCGGCGATCGTCTGCAGCGGGTTGCGCAGGCACAGCACCCCGGCCAGGACGAACAGCACGGCCAGGAGCAGTCCCGGCAGCCGCTCGTGCCCCTCCCGCGCGAAGACGGCCACGAACCGGAAGCCCCCGGACACCAGCAGGTACAGGCCGATGAGGACCGCCAGGACGTGCAAGGTCGCCTCGGGCCACACCAGCAGCAGGACGCCCGGCACCAGCGTCGTGAGGGCCGACCCCAGGAGCCAGGTCCAGGAACGGCCGAGCCGCGCCAGGACGTCCGCGGAGTCCCCCGTCGGACCGGGGACCGCCCCGTCGGGCTCGGGGTCCTGCCAAGGGTTCGACGCCGAACCACGCGACACGGTCATGGTTCCTCCTCGCGTGATCAGCGGTCGCCTCCCGGCAGCCGACGGGGCGGGGTCGGGTGCGGGCACCCGGCCGATCCAGATTCCCGCCCGGCCCCCGGTGACCGGATCACCCCTCACGGGTGATCCATCTCCGCCGCCGCGGCGGTGGGCTGGAAGTCTCCCGTGGCCCGGCCCAGCCGCCTTCCGCGGCCGGAGGAGCGAGAAGACACGCGATGGACGATCGGAACACCGCCCGGACGGACCGGCCCCGGTCGGGGCCGGACGCACACCGGCCCCCGCGGCCGGGCCGTCCCCGCCGCCGGGCGGCGGTCGTCGCCGTCGCCCGTGCCGTCCTCATCACGGTCGGTCTCGTCAGCGCGTACTACCTGCTGCCCCTGGACGAGCGCGGCACGGCCGGCGCGTCGGCGCTGCTCGCGTGCGGACTGCTCGTGGTGCTGCTGGTGTTCGCGTGGGAGGTGCGGGTCATCGCGCGCTCACCGTACCCGCGGCTGAAGGCCGTCGAGGCCCTGGCGGCGACGCTGGTGCTGTTCCTGGTCCTCTTCGCCGGCGCCTACTACCTGCTGGACCACTCCTCCCCGGGTTCCTTCAGCGAGCCGCTGACCAGGACCGACGCCCTGTACTTCACCCTGACCACGTTCAGCACGGTCGGCTACGGGGACATCACCGCGCAGTCCCAGACCGGGCGCCTGCTGACGATGCTGCAGATGACGGGGGGTCTGCTGCTCGTCGGCGTCGCCGCGCGGGCGCTGGCGAGCGCGGTCCAGGAGGGGCTGCGCCGGCAGCGCGGGGAGCCGTGGGCGCGCTCCGGCGCCGACGCCGGGACACCGGACGAGGAGGGGTGACCCTCGCCGGCTCAGGGCGCGGGACCGGACGGGGACACCCCGGCGGTCCCGTCACTCCGGGAGGCTCCCGTCACTCCGTCACGGGTGTACGGCACGGCCGGACGGGGAGCGCTCCGGCCGACCCCGTCACTCCGGCAGCTGGCGCATCTCCACGACCCGGAGCCCCAGCGACCGGCACCGTGCCAGCAGCCCGTAGAGGTGCGCTTCGTCCACGACAGGGCCGAACAGGATGGTCTGGCCGGCCATCACCACGTGACCCAGCTCCGGGAACGCCTTGGCCAGCGTTTCCGACAGGTGTCCCTCGATGCGGATCTCGTAGCGCACGAGCTGTCCTTCCATGGACTGCCTCGGCCCGGCGGACGGCGCCCCCACCACGATCCTGCGCCTGCGCGTCCCGGCGGGCCTCACCCGGTTCAGGTGACCGCCCCCGGCGGACGGGCGACGGGGATCAGTGCTTCAAGACGATCTTGAACAGAATGATCAGCAGGCCGAGCAGCAGGTTGACCGACGCGGTGGCGGCCATGAGCCGCGGCGAAGCGCCGGCGCGGCGGGCCGCGGCCACGGACCACCCCACCTGACCGGCCACGGCCACGCACAGGGCCAGCCAGGCGGCGCCCCGCACGTCCAGTCCGAGGAGCGGGCTGACCGCCACCGCGGCGGCCGGCGGGACGGCTGCCTTGACGATCGGCCACTCGTCACGGCACACGTGCAGCACGACCCCCCGGTCCAGCGCCTGCCGTGCGAGGCGCGCCCCGAAGAGCTGCGCGTGCACGTGCGCGACCCAGAACACCATTCCGGTCAGCAACAGCAGCAGCACCAGTTCGGTGCGGGGGAAGGAGCCCAGCGAGCCCGCGCCGATCACCACGGAGGCCGCCAGCATGGATCCGTAGACGCCGCCCGTGTAGTCCGCGCGGGCCCGCCGCTCGGCACGGCGTGCCCCGCGCGCCGCGGCCCGGCCGGTCGTGGCTCTGGTCCTGGTCCTGGTCCTGGTCCTGGTCACAGCAGACTCCCTGGCAACTCAGCCCGTCGGTCCCGGCGTTCCGGCCGGAGCCTCGGCATCCGGCTCGCCGCGACGGCGGCCTTCCCGGGCGGCCGGCAGGTGCGCCGTCACCAGGAAACCGGTGACGGCGATGCCGCCGGTGGCCAGGATCGCCGCCTTCAGGCCGTCGAGCTGCGCGGAGGCGTAGGACTCCGCGACGGCGTCGGCCTCGGACGGCGGCAGCCCGGCACGCTCGGCCGCCGCGCGCACCTGATCGGTGGGGACGAAGGTGATACCGGCCTGCAGGGCGACGCCGACCTGCCCACGGGTCTGCTCGGACAGCCGCTGATCGTCTTCCACCTGCGTGGTGAAGGCGTGCGCCAGCGCCCCGATCAGCAGCGACCCGATGAGCGCGGTGCCCAGTGCGGAGCCCAGGTTTTGCGCCGTGAACTGCAGCCCTCCGGCCTCACTGCGCTCCTCCTCGCCCACAGCGGACTGGACGACGTTGCCCAGCTGCGAGGCCAGCAGGCCGACCCCCACGCCGAGCAGGGCCATGGCGCCGGCGAACTGCGCGTCGTCGATGACCGGGTCGATGGTGGCCAGCAGCCACACGATGGCCGCCGCCAGGACCACCAGGGCGAGCCGGACCACCCGGCGCGGCCCCATGACCCGCCCCAGCGATGACGCGGACAGGGAGGTCACGAACATGGTCAGGGACACCGGGAGCAGCCGCAGGCCCGTCTCGAAGGCGTCGAACCCCTGAACCACCTGCAGATACAGCGGGATGGCGAAGAACAGCCCCAGCAGGATGAGGTTCTGGCCTAGCAGCATCATCAGGCCCGACCGGAGCACCGGCCTGCCCAGCAGGGACAGGTGCACGAGGGGGTCGACGCCCCGGTGCTCCCGCCGCGCCTCCCAGCGCCGGAAGAGCGCCAGGACGGCCACGCCCGCGCCGACGACGAACAGCGTCGGGGCGAAGCCGAGGACGGTGAAGGGCGGGTTGCGGGGCTGCACCCACCCCCAGGTGCCGCTCTGCAGGACCCCGAGCACGCCCAGCCCCAGTCCGGCCGCGGAGAGCACCGCACCGACCACGTCCAGCCGGGGACGCGGTCCTGCCGGGGCGGGCGTCGTGATCACCCGGCGGCACAGCAGCACGGCCACGACCACCACGACCTCACCGGCGAAGACCAGCCGCCAGGTGAGGTACGTCGTCACCCAGCCGCCCAGCAGCGGGCCGACGGCGATCCCGGCGCCGGCGAGCCCGCCGATGACCGCGTAGGCGACCGCCCGGTCCTTCCCGCGGTACGACTCCGCGACGAGGGCCGCCATGGCCGGCAGCACCATGGCGGCTCCCAGCCCTTCGACGACGGACCAGCCCAGGGTGAGGACCCACAGTGTGGGTGCCACGGCGGTCAGCGCCGATCCCACGCCGTAGACGACCAGCCCCAGCAGGAACATGCGGCGACGCCCCAGGATGTCGCCGAACCGGCCACCGATGATCATGAAGGCGGCCATCACCAGCGCGTACAGGGTGATGACGGCCTGGATGGCGGTGACCTCCGTGTCGAAGTCCTCGACCAGCCGGCTGATGGACACGTTCATGACGGAGGTGTCCAGCACCATGAGGAACTGGGCCGTACCGAGGACGATCAGAGCCCGCCAGCGCTTCACGCCGTCCACCTCGCGCAGTCATCGGCCCGGGTACGCAGCCGTCGCGGGCGGGTGTGCCGGGCCGGTGCTCGCCCCGCCGTCCCTCCCATCCCATCCCGGGCACGGGCCCCGGTGCCTCACCCGCGACGGGGGAAGGGCCGCGCCGCGGTGGCGCGTGCCGGGGGGCAGGTGCCGCCTTCGACGGTGACCCGGGCAGCGTTCGGGGGTGAGGAGCGGATTCCGTGATACATACGACATGTGCCACACCGGGACGATCCGAGAATCGCGGGCTCCCGCAAGGAGCCCTCCCCCGAACGCTCGCTGCTGGGGCTGGTCCTCACCGATCCCGGGCACCTCCCCGAAATCCTCGCCGGCTTCGCCGTCCGCCGCACCGGTCCGGCGGTGCCCGAGGCGGTCGCCTCGCTCCGGCGGAGCCGCCCCGGCGCCACCGAGGCCGAGCTGCGGGCCGAGGTGGTGGCCCGCGGCCGACGGGCCGTCGTGTCGGAGGGCGCCCTCGTGGGCGGCCCGTTCCTCGTTCTCGTGCCCGTCGCGTTCTGCGCGGCGCTGCTCCGCCAGGCACGTACGGTCCTGGAGCTGGCGGCCCTGGACGGACGCGACCCCACGGCCCTCTCCCGCGCCGGCGAACTCCTCGTCCTCCAGGGCGCGTACCCGGACGTGCGGCAGGCGGAGCACGCGCTCGCCCGCACCCGGCCCGGCACCGGCGCACCCGGCCGCCCGAAGCGGTGGGCGGCCCTGTGGACCGTCACCCTGCGCATGGCCCACCTCCTGGGCATCCTGGCGCCGGACGACGGGAGCCAGGACGCGGGCCGGCGCGCTCGGCGAGTCGCCGTCCAGGCCTGGCGGTGGCTGGTCCTCGGCGTGGTCTTCCTGGCTGGACTGGTCGCGCCCCTCGTCTGGCTGCCGTACATGGCGGTGGTCTACCGGCGCGCCGACGCCCGTCTGACGGACCGCGTCCTCGCCTACTACTTCACCGGCGCCGCACCCGCCCCGCGCCGCCGGGCCCGCCGCCTCGAACCGGACGTGCTGGCGGGCGCGCTGCGCGCGGTCCTCTCCCTCCTCGTGCCGCTCGTGGTGACCGCCGTGACCTTCCTGACCGGCCTGCGCATCGCCGAGAGCCGGTGGCCGGTCCTCGGCATCGCCCTGGCCACGGCGTCCGCGGGGGTCGGCGCGCTCTGGTACCGGCGCCACCACCGGCGCCCGTGAGCACGCCAGGAGGGTGGAACACCGGCACGACCGGTCCCGCGACAGGCGTGGCGGCGGTGGCGTGCTGGCGGTCGCCGTACCACCGTCGTGCCCGTCCCGCCGGTCGGCGGGGCGGCGACGCCTACGCCCGCACCGGGGCGCGTTCACAGCACCCCGAGGTCGCGTGCGCGGCGCACCGCTTCTCCCCGCCGGTTCACCGCCAGCTTCCTGTAGACGCTCTTCAGGTGCGTCTTCACCGTGTTCACGGACACGTAGAGGTCGGCGGCGACCTCCTCCGTCGACATCATCCGGGCCACCCGCTCCAGGACGTCCCGCTCGCGTTCGCTCAGCTCCACCGCGACGAGCGGTGCCGGCGGCGACCCGGCCCGGGACGGTTCACCGTGCCGCGGCCGGCCGGGCCTGAGCCAGCCCGCTGCCAGCTCGTCGAGCGGCGCCGCGGCCAGGAGGGGCCGGATCCACGCTCCCGTGTCGAGGAACGGACGTCGCAGCCGCTCCCGCCGGGCATCGAGCAGCGCCTGCGCCACGAGCCTGCGCGCGGTGGCGGTGTCACCCGCCCCGTGCGCCGCCTGGGCCCTCACCAGTGCCGCCCGCACGGTCACCCCGGGCCCGGCCCGGCCCTCGGTGCGGATACCGTCGAGCAGCTCGACGGCCGCCCCGGCACGGCCCGCGGCGACCTGGATCGCGGCGGCCTCCACGGCACACGTGGGCAGGTCGCCGGGCACCCGCCGGAGCACCTCCGTGGCCTCGTCCGGCCGTCCCTCGGCCAGGTGGGCGGCGGAGGCGACGAGCGCCTCATGGCCGGCCGCCCAGGGCGAGGCCACCGCGCCGGCGACGGACGGGTCCGCCGCCTCGACGGCGGCCCGTGCGTCGCCGCGGACCAGCAGGAGGCGGGCCGCGGCGAGGGCGCGTCCGGCCGCCGGCACCGGATCACGCGTCACCGCGAGCCGGTTCGCCTCGTCGAGGAGGGACTGGGCCCGGCTCAGTTCATGGCGGTCCACGGCCACGGCGGCCAGGACCAGTTGTCCGATGCCGGAGCCGCACACCCGGGGAGGCCCGACCCGCTCCGCCTCGGCCACCGCCGCCAGGGCCCTGCGCTCCGCCCGGTCCAGCCAGCCGTTCAGATAGTCGAGCAGGGCGAGATGCCCCAGCGAGTCTTCCCGGGGCAGCACGATCGAGGCCCCGCCGGGAATCTGGGACACGGCGGTCAGGGCCGCGCGAGCCTCCTCGAAACGCCCCGCCCACAGACGGGCCGACCCCAGGTGCGTCAGCAGCAGGGCCGGCATCTCGGGATGCCGTTCCAGGAGCTGCGCCGAGACCTCCGGCCGCAGCTCGTCGGCCGCCCGGGCGGCCTCCTCGGCCTGCGGGGGACAGCCGGTCAGCCGGGCGGCCAGCGCCTCCAGCAGCGCACAGCTCAGTTGTGCGGCCGCTCGGCCGGGTGCCAGGTCCGGCGCCGGCTCGGGCCCTTCCGACGCCAGCCGTTCCTCGGCGCGGCGCAGTCGCGCCAGACCACGGCCCAGGTCGCACCGGGCCAGGTCGCGGGCCGCCCGCACGAGGTCCGTCGCGGGGCTCCTGGCCTCGGGCCCCATGCGGGAGAACAGCCGGATCAGGTCGCCCGAGCGCAGGCCGGTGAAGAACTCGCCGATCGACAGGTCGTCTATGAGGGCTCCGGCGGCGAAGTCCCACTCGGAGGCGGCGGCGCCGTGGGCGAGTGTCTCCGGCAGG
Organism: Streptomyces glaucescens; assembly: GCF_000761215.1. Lineage (GTDB taxonomy): Bacteria > Actinomycetota > Actinomycetes > Streptomycetales > Streptomycetaceae > Streptomyces > Streptomyces glaucescens_B. The sequence continues at coordinate 4,416,990 of NZ_CP009438.1, forward strand.
AACCCGTGCCGGCGCAGCCACCGCGCGGCCCGCCGGTGCAGTTCCGGTTCCAGCCCCGGCAGGCGGACGCGCAGGTGGGCGCGGAGTATCTCCCCGAACAGCGGGTGGAGCCGGTACCACGAGTGCCCCAGGTGCTCCACGAACGCGTTCGCGCGGTGCAGCCCGACGAGGATGGGCTCCGCGTCGCTCCGGCCGGTCAGCGCGTCGGCCAGCTCGGGGGTGAAGCGCTCCAGGACGCTGACGCGCAGCAGGAGGTCCTGCGCTTCCTCCGTCTGCCCCTTGAGGACCTCGGCCAGCAGGAAGTCGGCGATCGTGCTGCGGTCCGCTTCGAACTCCTTCAGGTAGCGCTCGGGGTCGGCGCTCTCCTGGGCGGCCAGCGCGGACAGGCGCAGACCGGCGGCCCAGCCGCGGGTACGGTCCACCAGGGCGTGCGCGGCCTGGACCGGAAGGCTCAGACCGTGCAGCCCCAGCAGGGTGACGGCCTCCTCGGGCGTGAAGGCCAGCTCGGCGGCGCGGATCTCCGTCAGCTCGCCGGACACCCGGTAACGGTGCAGCGGGAGCAGCGGTTCGGTGCGGGTGACGAGGACCAGGCGCAGTCCCCGCCCGGCGTGGTGCAGCACGAACTCCAGCTGCTCCGCGACCTCCGGGGCGGTCACGCGGTCGTACTCGTCGAGCACGAGGACCACGGGCCGTTCACGGCCGTCCAGTTCGGCCGCGAGCGCCACCAGGAGCCGGCCGTCCACCCGGGACGCGTCCGCCGGGAACCCGACCGCGCCGGGTGCCAGCGCACCGCGGGCACGCAGCGCCTCGACGACGTACGTCCAGAACACCCCCGGGTGCCGGTCCGCCGCCTCGACGGTGAGCCAGACGACCGGCTGCCGCAGACCGGCGGCCCAGTCGGCGGCCAGCACCGTCTTGCCGGCCCCGGCCGCGCCGTTGAGCAGCGTCAGCGGTGTCCGCAGGGCCTCGTCGAGGTGGTCGACGAGCCGTTGCCGCCGCAGGAACGTGGCGGGCCTCGCGGGGAGCGCGAATCTGCTGCGCAGGAGCGCGTCCGCCGGGGGACCGGCGCAGGGAACGGCCGGGACGATCGGCAGGGCCGGTTCCTGAGGATCCTCGGGGGTCTCGGTCACGGCGCTCACCACCCTTGTCCGTCAGGGGCACGTCATGCACGTCATGCGACGGGCCGGAAGGAGTGCAGCGCGTCCGGGCCCGGCTGGACGATGCCGTAGCTGCTCTCCGGCACCTCGTTCCAGGCGCCGGGGAGGTCGCCCAGTGGTTCGGAGACGACGAGGCGGGTCTCGTCGGAGATGTCCCGCAGGAACGCGGCGTCCGGGTGGAGCGACCGCAGGGCGTTCACCTCGGTGCTGAAGTACAGCGACCGTGAGCGGCCCTCGCTGGAGTACCGGAAGGCCCATACGCGGTCGCCGTCGGACAACGCGACGGTCATCTGCAGCGGGTCGGGGATGTCGTGCGCGTGCCCCACTCGCTCGACCAGCCCGGCCATGCGCGCCACGGCACCGGGAGGATCCTCCGTCAGTCCGGACGTGAGGGCGAGGAAGAACATGAGCTCGGAGTCGGTGGAACCCTCGATGTCGGGATACAGCGCCGGGTCGACGGCCAGCGTGAGGTCGCGCCTGAGCCGGTGGAATCCCCTGATGGCCCCGTTGTGCATCCACATCCAGCGTCCCCTCCGGAAGGGGTGGGAGTTGGTCTGCTGCACGGCGGTCCCGGTCGAGGCCCTGATGTGCGCGAAGAACAGCCCGGAGCGGACGTGGTGGGCGACCTCCAGCAGATTGCGGTTGTTCCAGGCCGGACCGACGTCCCGCAGCACCGCCGGTGTGTCCGCGTTCCGCGTGTACCAGCCGACACCAAAGCCGTCGCCGTTGGTCGTCTCCACCCCCATGCGGGAGTGCAGACTCTGGTCGATCAGGGAGTGCCGGGGCTGGAACAGGACCTGGCTGAGCAGGACGGGCGTGCCCGAGTAGGCGATCCAGCGACACATGCCGGGTCCCCCGTTCTCGTATCGGGAGGGGGCGGGAGCGGTGCTGTGGAGGTCTCCGGAACAGTCCGGGACCGTCCGCTCAGGGCCTGCTCCGGCTCCGGGCGGCCACCTCGGCCATCGCCTCGGCCTCGGCCTCGGCCAGCGCGATGGTGATGCCGAGTGCCTCGCTGATGTGGGTGGCGGCCGACATGACGCGTGCCGTGCCGACGACCGGGGCGATGGCGACGAGGACGTCCTGCAGTTGCTCGGCGGTCAGGCCGGCCCTCACGGCAGGGCTGACGTGGGCGAGGTAGGAGATCGCCGGAGCGTCCATGGCCGCCAGCGCGGCCAGGCGGGTGAGGATGAGCGTTCTGTCGTCCAGGCCGCAGCGCTCGATCGAGTCCACCGTCATGGCGGCGAGCGTGTCCAGGACGGGGGTGTCCGACCGTGTGCCCATGTCCGGTGCGCCTTCCGGTGCGTGCGGAGCCGACTCGGGCCGTCCGCTGATCACGGGCTTCTCACGCGTCGGCCGTCTCCTACTTCACGGTAGGAGCCCCGAGGACCGAGCGCACGTCGGGCCGGACGGGCGAGCGCGCCGCGCCCGGCCGCCCGACGGCCCCGTCCGGCGTGCGGCCAGGAACACCCCGTCCGGCACCCGACGTGCGCACCCAGGCCCGCCGGCACACGCCGAGGGCGGGGTCCGAAAACCCCGCCCGTGACCCCGGGAGACCCCGGCTCAGGGCCACACCAGGCAGTACGGCTGGTGTCCCGCCTTATGCAGCCGGTGGCTGAAGGGTCCAAGCCCTCCTGCCCGGTCTCGGCCCTGCGGGCACCGAATGCCCTCAGGACACCGCCGTCCTGTAGGAACGCGTCGGATCAGCACTCAGGCTTTTCCACACCTGCCACTACACAGAGCTGGAGCGCACCCTCCCGAGCCTGATCGCCGACCTGCGACTGGCGGCCGGTGATGCGACGGACAGGGATACCGTGTCCCGGCTCCTGGCCACGGCGTACCAGACGACGAGCCTGCTGCTCAAGCAGCACGACCAAGGCAACGCATGGCTCGCCGTCGGCCGGGCGATGGCCGAGGCCGAACGCTCGGGGGATCCGGTGGTCCTCGCCTCCAGCGTCCGTGTCCAGGCCCACGTTCTGGTCCGCGAGAAGCACGCCACAGAGGCCGTCACCCTGGTCCGGCACACCGCGGACCAGCTCACCGGCTCCTACGACCGGCGTTCACCGAAGTACCTCGCCGCTGTCGGACTGCTGCTCCTGCGCGGTGTGACCGCGGCCAGCAGTCGCGGTGACCGCGCGGCCACGAAGGAATTCCTCAGTGAGGCGAAGGAAGTCTCGCGTTACGTCACTCTCGACCGGCCCGACGCCTGGGCCACCTTCAGCCCCACCAATGTCGCCCTGCACGAGCTGAGCGCCCTGGTGGCCTTCGGTGACGCCGGCCTCGCCCTTCAGGCGGCCCGGCCCCTCATGCGCCGGCACATCCCGGTCCCCGAACGCCGTGCCGCACTATGGGTCGAAACGGCCCGCGCCTACAGCCAGCAGGGCCGCCTGGCCGACGGCTACCAGGCCCTGCGGATCGCCGAGACCTGCGCCGCCCAGGACATCCGCCGCCCCGACGTCCGCCACCTGGTCGCCGACATGGCCGCCCGCGACCGCCGACGTACCCTGCCGGAACTGCACCACTTCAGCCGCCAACTGGGAGTCCCCGCGTGACCGAACCGACCGCCCCGGACAAGAAGCCCTTCCTGTACGTCGTCGTGTGCGCTGCGGGTGTTGCCCGAGATGTCGGCAAGCTCATCACCGCCGCCCAGGAAGCCAACTGGGACGTCGGCGTCATCGCCACACCGCAGGGACTCGGCTTCATCGACGCCACGGCGATCGAGGCACAGACCGGCTACCCGATCCGCTCCGCCTGGCGTTCACCGGGAGACCCGCGCCCCCTGCCGCCGGCGGACGCGATCGCCGTGGCCCCCGCCACCTTCAACACGATCAACAAGTGGGCCGCCGGGATCTCCGACACCCTCGCCCTGGGCATCCTGTGCGAGGCGTACGGCATGGGCATCCCGACCGTGGCACTGCCCTACCTGAACTCCGCCCAGGCTGCCCACCCCGCCTACCACCAGAGCCTGGACCGGCTGCGGGGTATGGGGGTCCGGTTCGGTTCCTGCGAACCGCACCGGCCGAGGGCTGGCGGCGCGGCGGAGCGCTTCCGTTGGGAGGAAGCACTGGACTTGCTGGAGCCTCTGGTCAGCACGGCGAGGTGACTCCGTCCGTGACTTGGTAAGAGGGCGTGTGTCCCCACGGCTGATGGCCTCGAGACGCGAGGTCATCAGTGCCGTGATCACCGGTGTCGCGTGGGGGCCGCAGGCCCATGCTGTGACGGGCTCGGTCGTGTCTGGCCGGAGTGCGCCGGTCCTGGTGCCACCCACGTGCGGGCTTGGGCGGCTCGTGCTCGATCGCTGGGGGACTGCCGGGCGGCGAGGTGATAAATCCGCCAGGTGAGGGTTCTGGCGGTGGAGCGGGCGTTGTCCAGGGTGCGCACCCGAGCGGCGTACTGGAGAAGCTGTCGGGGTCGTGGCCCGCGTTCTCCGCTTCGGTCAGGGCGGCGGCCGGTGTCGGCCAGGCGGGCCCTGGGCGACTGGAAGCGCGCCCTGGCCGCCGCCGGCGTGATCCCTCCCCGCGAGCGCGGCGCGAGGTACCTCCAGGCGCCCCGGGTGGACGGGATGCACGCCCTCCGGCACGCCTATGCCTCCGTGCTCCTGGACGCGGGGGAGAGCATCAAGGCGCTCTCCGAGTACCTCGGCCATTCGCACCCGGGCTTCACGCTCCGGACGTACACGCACCTGCTGCCATCCAGCGAGACGCGAACCCGCAAGGCGATCGACGACGCCTTCATGGAGGAGTCGGCACGAGAAGCCCAGGGCACATCAGCGTCCCCGGCAAAACCAATGTGCCCTGGCCGCCTGACGGCCCCTCTCCGGCACCGAGACGGGCGAGGTCCGAAGACCCCGCCCGAACCCACGAAACCCCGGCTCAGGGCCACACCAGGCAATACGGCTGATGCCCCGCCTCGTGCAGCCGGTGGCTGAAGTCCTGCCACTCGTGCAGCAGCTGGTACACGTTGAACGCGTCCCGCGGGCCGCCCCGGTCGGGGACCGTGGACCAGATGAAGGCCGCGGCGCCGACCGCCTCCTCGCCGATGCCGCGGAGCGGGTCGACGACCGTCATCGGGAGCTTCACGACCGCGTAGTCGGGGTGGAGGACCACCAGCTCCAGCGGCGGGACCTTGTGGAGCGGGACGCCCTCGATGCCCGTGAGGACCATCGCGGCCATGGTCTCCGGCTTGATCTTGGTGAACATGCCGTTCATGCCCAGCTCGTCGCCGCCGAGTTCCTCGGGGCGCATCGAGATGGGGACGCGGGCCGCGGTCGCGCCGTCGGGCGCACCGAAGTACTTGTACGTCACCCCCACCCGACCACCATTTCTGCTCCCCGCGCCGAGACGACCGGTCCGTCCGTCCATACGTCGGTCGATCCGCTCGGGTTCACTCGGTAGATCCCGTGCCTGCCGTGCTCCGGTCGTGTCCTCCGCCTCGCGTCGGTGCCTTCCCCGCCGGGCACGTCGAGGACCCAGGTCGTCAGTCCCCTCGCCCAGTCCGCCACCGCGATGCATATCTCCACCCGACTGCTTTTCTAGGACGCGTGGCCCCCGCCGCGCAACCCGATCATCGTGTCAGTGACCTCCCCCACGGCCGCGCGGCGAAACGTGCCGGGACGCGCCGGTCCGCGCGATCCTCGCGGTGGGAGTCGGCCCCTTGGACCAAGCCGTGCCCAGTCTCGCAGATGGGTGGGGCCGCCGCTCGGTTCTCCGGCCGCCTACCCTGATGAGGTCACCCAGCATCCGGAGTCCGAGAAGTCGGAGAAGTCGCAGGTCATGAGCGAACTGCCCTATTCATACGAAGCGCCTGCCTCGCAGGCACTGTTCGACCGTGCGGCGGCCGTCACGCCCGGCGGCGTGAACTCACCGGTGCGCGCCTTCCGCGCCGTGGGCGGAACGCCGCGGTTCATGGTGTCCGGGAAGGGGGCCTGGCTGACCGACGCGGACGGCCGGGAGTACGTGGACCTCGTGTGCTCCTGGGGCCCGATGCTCCTCGGACACGCGCACCCCGAGGTCATCGCCGCCGTGCAGGAGGCCGTCGCCCGCGGCACCTCCTTCGGCACGCCGGGCGAGGGTGAGGTCGCCCTCGCCGAGGAGATCACCGCCCGGGTCGCGCCGGTGGAGCAGGTGCGGCTGGTGTCGAGCGGCACCGAGGCGACCATGTCGGCCATCCGGCTCGCCCGCGGGTTCACCGGGCGGTCGAAGGTGATCAAGTTCGCCGGGTGCTACCACGGGCACGTGGACGCGCTGCTCGCCTCCGCCGGGTCCGGGCTCGCCACCTTCGCGCTGCCCGACACGCCCGGTGTCACCGGCGCCCAGGCCGGGGACACGATCGTGCTTCCGTACAACGATCTCGACGCCGTGCGGGCCGCCTTCCGGGCGCACCCCGGGGAGATCGCCTGTGTGATCACCGAGGCCTCGCCCGGCAACATGGGCGTCGTGCCGCCGCTGCCCGGGTTCAACCAGGGGCTGAAGGACGCCTGCGCCGAGAACGGCGCGCTGTACATCTCCGACGAGGTCATGACCGGGTTCCGGACCAGCCGGGCCGGGTGGTTCGGGGTCGACGGCGTCGTACCCGACCTGCTGACCTTCGGGAAGGTCATGGGCGGCGGGTTCCCGGCCGCCGCGTTCGGCGGGCGGGCCGACGTCATGGTGCACCTCGCGCCCGCCGGGCCCGTCTACCAGGCCGGCACCCTGTCGGGCAACCCGGTCGCCACCGCCGCCGGGCTGGCCCAGCTCCGGCTGCTCGACGACGCGGCGTACGCGACGGTGGACGCGGTCTCGGCGCAGATCCAGGCGATGGTGAGCGAGGCCCTGACGAAGGAGGGTGTGGCGCACACGCTGCAGAACGCCTCCAACATGTTCTCCGTGTTCTTCACCGACCGGCCGGTGCGCGACTACGACGACGCCAAGGCGCAGGAGTCGTTCCGCTTCACCGCGTTCTTCCACGCGATGCTGGCGAACGGCGTCTACCTGCCGCCGTCCTCCTTCGAGTCGTGGTTCGTGTCCACCGCGCACGACGAGCGGGCCCTCCAGAAGATCGCCGACGCCCTTCCGGCGGCGGCCCGCGCGGCTGCGGAGGCGACGGAGCGATGAGCGAGATCACCGTCGTCCACCTCATGCGGCACGGCGAGGTCGCCAACCCGGACGGGGTCCTGTACGGGCGGCTGCCCGGCTACCACCTGTCCGACCTGGGCCGGCAGATGGCCGACCGGGTCGCCGAGCACCTGGCCTCGCGGAACGTGGCGTACGTCTGCGCCTCGCCGCTGGAGCGGGCGCAGGAGACCGCGGCGCCGATCGCCGAGGCGCACGGTCTGGACGTGGCCACCGACGAGCGCCTCATCGAGGCCGAGAACGTCTTCCAGGGCCGGACCTTCGGTGTCGGGGACGGCGCCCTGAAGCGGCCGGAGAACTGGCGGCACCTGGTCAACCCGTTCAAGCCGTCGTGGGGCGAGCCGTACCTCGACCAGGTCGTGCGGATGATGGGCGCGCTGGACGCCGCGAAGGACGCGGCCCGCGGGCGTGAGGCGGTGCTGGTCAGCCATCAGCTGCCGATCTGGATCGTGCGGTCGTACGTCGAGCGGCGGCGGCTGTGGCACGACCCGCGCCGCCGGCAGTGCACCCTCGCCTCGCTGACGTCCTTCACCTACGACGGGAACCGGATCGTCTCGGTCGGGTACTCCGAGCCCGCCATCGACCTCGTTCCGGCGCATCTGCGCGCCGGCGCGAGGCCGGTGCAGGGGAAGGGCAAGGCCTTCGGCGCGTAGGTCCGCAAAAGACCCGCAACGCCTCATTGTTACGAAAAGCGCACAAATGCGGGGCAACCACCCCGTTCATCGTGCCCTCTGAGGGAGTGACACCACAGAGCACGACGGACGGGGATGGCATGCGTCACATCAGCCGCAGGGGAGCGATCGGACTCGGCGCGGGGGCCGCCGCCGCGTTCGGTGTCGCCGGCTGCGGGTCCCACACCCCTGCAGAGGGGTCCTCCCGCGCCGGCGGTTCCCCCGGCAGGGGCGGCGACGGCACGGGGAAGGGCACGGGCAGGCCGAGCGGGCAGCCCGTGCGGCCGATCGGCGACGGCTCCACCGCCTTCACCGGCAAGCAGCCGAACCAGCCGCCGGCGCCCGAGCCCCTGGAGCCGGGGCAGACCCCGCCGCAGTTCGTCGTCTTCTCCTGGGACGGGGCCGGCGAGGTCGGCAACGGCCTGTTCCCGCGCTTCCTCGACCTGGCGAAGGAGCACGGCGCGCACATGACCTTCTTCCTCTCCGGGCTGTACCTGCTGCCCGAGTCGAAGAAGCGGCTCTACGACCCGCCGAACAATCCGCGCGGCGCCTCCGACATCGGCTACCTCACCGACGGCCACATCAGGGACACGCTGAAGAACCTCCGCCGGGCCTGGCTCGACGGCCACGAGATCGGCACCCACTTCAACGGCCACTTCTGTGGCGAGGGTCACGGCTCCGTCGCCCACTGGACGCCGCAGCAGTGGCGCAGCGAGATCGACCAGGCCACGTCGTTCGTGAAGGAGTGGCGCACCAACTCGGGGTGGACCGATCTGCCGCCGCTGCCCTTCGACTGCGACAAGGAGCTCGTCGGCGGCCGTACGCCCTGCCTGCTCGGCCAGGAGAACCTGCTGCCGGTCGCGCGGGAGCTGGGCTGGCGCTACGACGCCTCCTCGCCCGGCGGCCTGCAGGTGTGGCCGGACAAGAAGCAGGGGATCTGGGACCTCCCCCTTCAGCAGATACCTTTCCCCGGACGCTCGTTCGAGGTCCTGTCCATGGACTACAACATGCTCGCCAACCAGTCCGTGAACTCCACGAACGCACCCGCGCACAACCACCCGGGCTGGCGCGAGCAGTCGGCACAGGCCTACATCCAGGGATTCCAGCGGGCGTACGAGACGAACCGCGCGCCCTTCTTCATCGGCAACCACTTCGAGCAGTGGAACGGCGGCATCTACATGGACGCCGTCGAGGAGGCGCTGAAGCACATCGCCCGGGAGAAGGACAAGGGCGAGGACGTACGGCTGGTCTCCTTCCGCCAGTTCACCGACTGGCTGGACGTGCAGCGGCCCGAGGTGCTGGCCAAGCTGCGCACGCTCGGCGTGGGCCAGGCGCCCGCAGGGGGCTGGAAGCGGTTCTGAAATGGGGGTTTCCCCCTGTAAGGGGGGTGCGCAAGATCCCCAGAACGGGCATGCGAAACTTTTCACATGAGTGCCGCCAGCCGTACCACCCTGCTCGCCGCCGGTGCCGCCGTCGCCGCGCTGACGCTGTCCGCGTGCTCGTCCGGGGGAACCTCGGGCGGCGGTGAGACCAACCTCGTCACCGGCAAGGAGGGCATCGCCACGGCGGCCAGGGGCGAGCGCGCCAAGGCCCCCGAGCTGTCCGGCGAGACCCTCGACGGCAAGCAGCTCAGCACCGCCGACTACCGGGGCAAGGTCGTGGTGCTGAACTTCTGGGGCTCCTGGTGCGGCCCCTGCCGGATCGAGGCGAAGAACTTCGAGAAGGTCTACAAGGACGTCCAGGACCAGGGCGTCCAGTTCGTCGGCGTCAACACCCGCGACACCAGCGTCACCCCGGCGCTCGCCTTCGAGAAGGAGCAGGGGATCACCTTCCCCAGCCTGTACGACCCGACGGGCAAGCTGATGCTCCGCTTCGAGAAGGGCACCCTCAACCCGCAGCTCATCCCCTCCACCCTGGTCATCGACCGGGACGGGAAGATCGCGGCCCGTGCCCTCTCCGCCCTCAGCGAGGACAAGCTGCGCGGCATGATCGAGCCGGTCCTGGCGGAGAAGTGACGTGAGCGCCACCCTCGCCGCCGCGACGGACTACAACGGCACGGTGATGCACGGCGCGCTGCTGCTCGCCCTGCCCATCGCCGTGCTCGGCGGTCTCGTCTCCTTCTTCTCGCCGTGCGTGCTGCCGCTCGTCCCCGGCTACCTGTCCTATGTCACCGGGGTCAGCGGCACCGACCTGGCCGAGGCCCGGCGCGGGCGGATGGTGGCCGGCGCCTCCCTCTTCGTCCTCGGCTTCACGGCCGTCTTCGTCTCCGGCGGGGCGCTGTTCGGCTACTTCGGCTTCACCCTGCGCGAGCACCAGGACACGCTGTCCAAGGTGCTCGGCGTGCTCATGGTCCTCATGGGCGTGTTCTTCATGGGCCTGATGCCCTGGCTCACCCAGCGCGAGTTCCGCTTCCACAAGCGGCCCGCCGCCGGACTCCTCGGCGCGCCGTTCCTCGGCGCGCTGTTCGGCATCGGCTGGACGCCGTGCATCGGCCCGACCCTCGCCTCCGTCCAGGCCCTCTCGTTCGAGCAGGCCAGCGCGGGCCGCGGCGCCCTGCTGACCGTCGCCTACTGCCTCGGTCTCGGTCTCCCCTTCGTGCTCGCCGCGGTCGCCTTCCGCAAGGCCCTCGGCGCCTTCGGCTGGGTCAAGCGCCACTATGTCTGGGTGATGCGCATCGGCGGCACGATGATGATCGTCACCGGTGTGCTGCTGCTGACCGGTGCCTGGGACCGTTTCGTGCAGGAGATGCAGACCTGGTCCGACGGCTTCACTGTGGGGATCTGATCCATGAGCAAGACGACAACCAGCGCCCCCGAAGGCCAGGAGAAGGGCCCGGAGCAGGGCCAGGACCAGGACCTCGGCGCCGCGGGCTCCCAGCTGTCCACCGCGCCGCGCGAGGAGGCCCCGAACCTGCCCGCCATCGGCGTGCTCGGCTGGATCCGCTGGTTCTGGCGGCAGCTGACCTCGATGCGGGTGGCGCTGCTGCTGCTCCTGCTGCTGTCGCTGGCGGCGATCCCCGGCTCGCTGATCCCGCAGACCGGCATCGACGCCACCAAGGTCGAGGACTTCCGCGAGCAGCACACCACCCTCGCGCCGCTCTACGACAAGCTGGGCCTGTTCGACGTCTACAGCTCGGTGTGGTTCTCCGCGATCTACATCCTGCTGTTCGTCTCCCTCATCGGCTGCATCGTCCCGCGCACCTGGCAGTTCGTCGGCCAGCTGCGCGGCCGGCCCCCGGCCGCCCCCCGGCGGCTGACCCGGCTGCCCGCGCACACCACCTGGCGCACCACGGCGAAGCCGGAGGAGGTGCGGCGGGCGGCCCTGGAGATCGTGCGGCAGCGCCGGTTCCGCGCCCATGTCGCCGGTGACGCGGTCGCCGCCGAGAAGGGCTATCTGCGCGAGGCCGGGAACCTCGCCTTCCACATCGCGCTGATCGTGCTGCTCATCGCCTTCGGCTGGGGCCAGCTGTTCAAGTCCGAGGGCAACAAGCTGATCGTGGAGGGCGACGGGTTCGCGAACATCCTCTCCCAGTACGACGACTTCAAGTCCGGCAGCCTCTTCCACAACGACGACCTGGAGCCGTTCAGCTTCGACCTGGAGAACTTCACCGGCACCTACGAGACCTCCGGCCCCAACAAGGGCACGCCGCGCACCTACCAGGCCGAGCTGACCTACAGCGAGGGCGCCTACGGCAAGGAGCGCAGGACCACCGTCAAGGTCAACGAGCCGCTGGAGATCGGCGACGCCAAGGTCTACCTCGTCAGCCACGGCTACGCACCCGTCGTCACGGTCCGCGACGGCAAGGGCGAGATCGTCTACCAGGACGCCGTGCCGCTGCTGCCGCTCGACGGGAACGTCACCTCCTCCGGTGTGGTGAAGGTGATGGACGGCTACCGCAACGCCGAGGGCAAGAGCGAGCAGCTCGGCTTCAACCTGTTCTTCCTGCCGACCTACGGCGGCGGCACGATGCTGTCGCAGTTCCCCGCGCTGGTGAACCCGATGCTCGCGGTCTCCGCCTACCACGGCGACCTCGGCGTGAACTCGGGCATCCCGCAGAGCGTGTACCAGCTCGACAAGACGCACCTGCGGGAGTTCAAGGACGACAAGGGCGGGCTGCTGAAGAAGCAGCTCGCGCCCGGTGACACCCTGACGCTGCCGGACGGCGCCGGCTCGATCACCTTCGAGCGGGAGGTCAGGGAATGGGCCGGCTTCCAGGTCGTCCAGGAGCCGGGCGGCGGCTGGGCGCTCGCCGGCGCCGTCGTCGCGATCCTCGGCCTGTCCGGTTCGCTGTTCGTCCAGCGCCGGAGGGTGTGGGTGCGGGCGACCGAGGGCCCGGACGGCGTCACCGTGGTCGAGATGGCCGGGCTCGGCCGCAGCGAGTCCGCCAAGGTGCCCGAGGAACTGGGCGAGCTGGCCGCGATCCTCTACGAGAAGGCACCGGGCGCGCCCGATGCCGACGACCCCTCAGAATCCCCCGTACCTGCCGAAGGGTCTGACCACAAGTGACTCTCGCCGCCGCGACGAACGAAAGTCTCGCGAACCTCAGCAACACGCTGATCTACTCCGCGATGGCCGTCTACACCCTGGCCTTCTTCGCGTACATCGCCGAATGGCTCTTCGGCAGCCGCAGCAAGGTGGCCCGCACCGCCGCCGCGCTCACCCCCGGCCGGGCCGGGTCCCCGGCCGGCCCGGCCGTGACCGTGCAGAAGGCCGGCGGCACGACCGTGCTGGAGCGGCCGCAGGTCACCGTGCGGGCGCAGGCGGGGGCCCGGGACGTGCCCGACGGGCCGGGAGCGCACGGCGGGACCGAGCGGGGCGACCTCTACGGGCGCATCGCCATCTCGCTCACCGTGCTCGCCTTCCTGCTGGAGTTCGGCGGGGTGCTCGCGCGGGCCCTCTCGGTGGAGCGGGCGCCGTGGGGCAACATGTACGAGTTCAACATCACCTTCTCCACGGTCGCCGTGGGGACGTACCTCGCGCTGCTGGCGCTGAAGAAGAACGTCCGCTGGATCGGGCTGTTCCTCATCACGACGGTCCTCCTGGACCTCGGCCTCGCCGTCACCGTCCTGTACACCGCCAGCGACCAGCTGGTCCCCGCGCTCCACTCGTACTGGCTGTACATCCACGTCTCCACCGCGATCTTCTGCGGCGCGGTCTTCTACCTGGCCGCGGTCAGCACGATCCTGTACCTCTTCCGCGACTCCTACGAGAGCAAGCTGGCCCGCGGCGGCAAGCCCGGCCGCTTCGCCTCCTCGGTCCTGGAGCGGCTGCCCGCGGCCGCCTCCCTGGACAAGTTCTCCTACCGGATCAACGCGGCGGCCTTCCCCCTGTGGACGTTCACGATCGTCGCCGGTGCCATCTGGGCGGGCGACGCGTGGGGCCGCTACTGGGGCTGGGACCCCAAGGAGGTCTGGTCCTTCATCACCTGGGTCGCCTACGCCTGCTACCTGCACGCCCGGGCCACCGCCGGCTGGAAGGGCCGCAAGGCCGCCTACCTGGCGCTGGCCGCCTTCGGCTGCTGGCTGTTCAACTACTACGGCGTGAACATCTTCGTCTCCGGCAAGCACTCCTACGCCGACGTAGGCCTCGGGGCGCTCCAGGCCGTCGGGTTCTGAACCCCCCGCCTCGAAGGCCGGTTCCCGTGACCTCCGTCACGGGAACCGGCCTTCGTCGTACGGACAGGCAAGGAGACGTGGACACGAATCTGCGGAAACGCATCCGCGCGGGGGACCACGACGCCTTCGGGGAACTGTTCGACGCCTACGCCCGCTCCGTCTACAACCACGCCTTCCGGCTCACCGGGGAGTGGGCGACGGCCGAGGACACCGTCTCACTGACCTTCCTGGACGCCTGGCGGCTGCGCGAACGGCTCGACCCGGAGGGCGGATCGGTACGGCCCTGGCTGCTGGGCATCGCCACCAACGTCACCCGCAACACCCGCCGCGCCGCCCGGCGGCACACGGCCGCGATGGCGCGGCTGCCCCGCGAGGAGCCGGTGCGGGACTTCGCCGACGAGCTCGCCGGGCGGCTGGACGACGCCGCGCAGCTGGCCGCCGTACGGACCGCGCTGGCCCGGTTGCGGCGGGCCGAGCGCGAGGTGCTGGCGCTGTGCGTGTGGTCGGGGCTGGACTACCGGGCGGCGGCGGAGGCACTGGGCGTGCCGGTGGGAACCGTACGCTCGCGGCTGTCCCGAGCCCGGGCAAAGCTCGCGAAACACATGGAACCGCCCTCGGGGCGCGGACAGGTGAAAGATGACCGCACCACCGCGGTCAGGCCCATCAGGGAGGGGAACCGATGAACCAGCTTCCCGAACGAGACCTTCCGCCGGGCCGTCACCGACTCCTCAAGGAGCATCTGATGACCGAGATCCGGCGCCCCGACGAAGCCCCCGCCCGCCCGCGTCGCAGGTGGCTGCGCCCCGCCCTGGTCGCGGGCACGGTGGCCGCCGTCACCGCCGCGGCACTGACCGTGGCGGTGCCGTCCGGCGGTGACTCGCCCGCGCCGCCCTCCAGGGCGACGGTCGCGCTGCTGGAGGACATCGCGCTGGCGGCCGAGCACCAGGACGGGCGGTACGGCGAGATCCGGGACGACCAGTTCGTGTACGTCGACAGCAAGGTCTCGTACGCGCGGACCGGGGAGGGGATGAAGACGAGGATCCCGCCGCTGCACCGACAGGAGCTCTGGGTCACGGTGGACGGCGACCACACCGGGCTGAAGCTGGAGGAGGGGGAGAAGCCCATGTGGATCGAGCCCGACGTCAGGCGCGGCGGACCTGGGTGGGAGGTCTCCTCCTTCTACCGGCACCTGGAGACGCTGCCCACCGACCCCGGCGCGATGTACGACTACCTGCGCGAGACCGCGCCCAAGTACAGCGGCCAGGAACCCGACCAGGCCATGTTCGTGCTGGTCGGCGAGCTGACGCGGAACGCGATCGTGCCGCCCGCCCAGGCCGCGGCGCTGTACCGCGCCGTGGCCAGGATCCCCGGCGTGACGGTGATCGAGAATGCCGTCGACGCGGCTGGACGCAAGGGCGTCGCGATCACCCGTCAGGACCCCGACAACCCCTCCCGGGACGAGTGGATCTTCGACAAGTCGACTTACGAGTTCCTGGGGGAGCGGACCGTGGCCAGCGAGGACTACTCGGACGTGAAGGAAGGCACCGTCACCAGCAACACCGCCGTCCTGCGCCGCGCCGTGGTCGACAAGCCAGGTCAGCGCCCCTGACCGCGTGCGCATCCCCCGGCCAGGGGTCACGCTGGTGTCATGACCGGAAGGACCGGAGCACGGGCCGGATCGATCGAGCAGGGCACCAGCCAGACGCACGGCAGCACGCACATCCTGCACTTCACCGTGCGGCTGCCGGGGGACATGGAGGCGGTCTGGTCCGCCTTCTCCACCCCGGCGGGGCTGGCGGCCTGGTTCACCCCGGCCGACGAGCTGGAGCCCCGGCTCGGCGGGGCGGTCACCCTGCGTGACCTGGGGTCGGGACGGGTGACCGCCTGGGACGTGGACCGGGTCGCCGAGTACACCGTGGAGGGCGCGGGCCGGATCCGGTTCCACCTGGAGCGGGACGGCGAGGGGGCGAGCGTGCTCCGGTTCACGCACGAGTTCGAGGGGGAGGGCGAGTCGGAGGCCGGGTGGCGGACCCGCTTCGAACGGCTGATCGAGAGCCTGCCGCCGGCCTCGTGATCACGACGGCGGCAGGCACTCCCGCCCCGGCGGCTTCCCCTCCGGCCAGGCGATCTCCACGAACTCCGCGCGCCCCCGCGCCGTCAGCTCGACGATCGGCACGGCCTTGTCGTACGGGTTGCCGTGCACGTCCAGGCAGATCCACCCGCTCGCCCCGTTCACCCGCAGCGAGCCCTTCACCTGCGGCCACTGCAGACCCACGTCCGTCAGCGGAGGGTCCGTCCGCCCGTCGGGGGTCGCCTCGCGGATGCCGTGCACGGCGAGCCGCATCGCGTCGTAGGCGATGATCAGCTGGCCGTCCTCCAGGGAGACCGGGCCGATCGGCCCGACCGGCTCCCCCCTGCCGCTCGCCAGCAGGCCGTTCAGCGCCGCGGTGTCGGCCGCCGAGCCGCCGCTGGGCACCGGGTCCCCGGTGAAGGCGTCCGGGTGGGCCAGGGCGGTGTAGCGCACGGAGAGGTTGCGCAGGGCGCCGCGGTCGAGATCGTGGTCGCCGGTGAGGTAGGAGCCCTCGTCGCCGGTGAGGACGGTGAACCTGCGGTCCTGGCAGCCGCGCCCGCCGAGCGCGTTGACGAACTGCCGCAGCTGCGTGTGGCGTCCGGCGAACAGGATGGTGTCGGTCTGCCGGGAGGTGTCGCACACCAGGTGGGTGATCTGCCGGAAGGTGTTGGCGGTGGTGCCCTCCTGGCTGCGGTCGGCGGGCGGCGTGAACGGCTGCGGTTCGTACGGTGATCCCTCGATGAGCCGGGAGAACGACTCCTGCAGCGTGCGCGTGTACGGGTCGCCCGGCTTGTCGTAGACCAGCAGGGCCCGCCCCGCCGTCACCCTGGCGAAGGAGGCGAGCGCGCGCGCCTCGTCGGTGTTGGTGGGGGCGACCCGGGCGAGACCGGGGAACGGGTCGGTGCCGTTCAGCCCGTTGGCGAGGTCGTCCGCGGTGATGGAGGAACCGATCACGGGGATGCCGCGCCGGGTCAGCTCCCGGACGGCGTTCTTGGTGTTCTCGGTGCTCTGCCCGATGCCGGTGACCGCGCGCAGCCGTTCCGGACCCCGCGCCAGCTCCGCCAGCCGGCCGACGGTGTGCTCCCAGTGCTCCCCGGCGGCCCCGAGGTTGGCCAGCGCCAGCCGGATCGCCGGGGTCTGCCCGTTGGCGGAGTGGTTGGCCTGGTACTGCGCCAGATAGGTGCCCTGGAGCTGGTGGAGGACGTGGTTCACGGTGTCGCGGTCGGTCGCGGTGAACGGCTCCAGAAGGGCGACGGTGACGTAACTCCCCTCCTCCAGGCTGCGGTTCTCCCGGTCGATCGCCGCCAGCAGCTCCCGCAGCCGCGGCTGTCCGAAGTCGTACGCCGTCGTCGACACGCCCACGCACTCGTCGCTGCCCTCCGGGCGCACGACACCGGGGGCGCAGGACCGGTCCTCACGGGTGACCGTGCGGACGGCGAGGACCGCACCGGCCACCAGGGCGGCGGACAGCAGCAGGGCCAGATACCGGCGCAGCGGGATCTCCCAGACGTCCTCGCGCAGCCGGACCCAGAATCCGCGTCGCATCACGCACCCCCAGCGTTCCGGTCGTCGTCGTCCTCCGGCAGCCCCAGCGGCCGTCCGGCGAGGGCGTCCTCGGGCCACTCCCGGGAAGCCCGCCACAGCAGCGCGTTGCCCGCGGGCCGCAGGTTGGACAGCTGCTCCAGCTCGAACCGCAGCCGGTCGCACACCGTGGCGTCCGGCAGCACCAGCGGGTCGGACAGCTGCCACACCGCGTGCAGCAGCCGCCGCACCCGCAGGTGCAGCGCCGGGTCCGCCCCGTCCGGCACCGGGTGCTCCGCGTCGGTCCGGCCCAGCGCGACCGCCGCGCGCCGGTCGCCCTGCCCGGTGAAGTCACGGCCCAGCTCGTCGTGGGCGTGGAAATAGGGCGCGGAGGCGACGAAACGGAGGGTGCCCAGCCAGGTGCGGGTGTCCTGGGCGGGGAAGGCGTCGCGGAGATGGCCGATGGCGGAGGCGTCGGCGCCGAGGGCGAGCTGGTGGTGCAGCCGGTAGCCGGCCCGCACGGCGTCGTCCCGGTCCGGCGCGTAGTGCCGGATCAGGGTCTCGTGGGCCCGCCGCCAGCGGGTGTGGTCGGCGTCCAGGTGGTGCAGCCGGAGCAGCAGCAGGGTCCGCACGAAGGGATCGCCGACGAACTGCCCGGCGGCCACCGGCAGTCCCTCCTCCGCGAGCCGGGTCTGCAGGGCCCGGACGTCCGCGGGCCCGAAGTCGTCGGGGAGCAGCGCGTCGGCGAGGGCGCAGGCGGAGTCGTAGTCGTGGGCGGCGGCCAGGACGGTGAGTTCGCCGAGCCGGTCGGCGGGCACGAGCCGGTCGAGGAGTTCCCGGTAGGCGGGCGCGCCGGGCTGGTCCCGGGTGAGCCGCACCTCCCCCGTCAGCAGCGCGGCCGGCCAGGCCGCCTCGGGCAGCCGCTGGGCGGCGGCCTCGGCGAGGACGGTGATGCCGAGCGGGTTGCCGCCGGTCAGCCGGTGGGCGGCGTGCGGCAGTTGTGGCGGGACGGGCAGCTCGCCGCAGGCGGCGCCCACGATGTGCAGGGTGTCGTCCGGGCCGAGCGGCGGCAGCCGGACCAGCAGGGCCCGCGAGGACGGCGCGCCCGCGTCCGGGGTCCAGTCGGTGTGCCGCGCCAGCTCGGACAGCTCCCGCCGGACGGCGCTGCGCAGGGAGGCGCCGGTGCCGCGCAGCCCGGCGACGAACACCACCTGGTCGGCGATGTCCTCCGCGCGGTCGCGCAGCACGGCGTCGAGGAGACCGGGACCGGGCGGGCTCTGCGCGTTGTCGACGAGGATCAGCGGGCGCCCGATGCGCTGCATGCGGGGCAGCACTCCGGCGTAGGCGTCGGTGAGGTCGGCGAGCAGCGCCCGGACGAGATGGCGCTCCGCGTGCTGCCGGGAGGTGCCGCCCGCCCGGAAGTGGCCGGAGAGCAGCATCAGCCCCCGCCGGGCGTGCCCGCCCGCGTTGGGATAGTCCCGGTACCAGACGGAGGCCCGCTGGTGCCGCCGGTTGCCGAACCCCTCGGACAGCGAGTCGAGGGTGGCCTCGATGGCGGCGGTCAGCAGCTGCCCGGTCCCGGTCACCGCGGTCACCACGTTCACGGCGACCCGCCCGGCCCACCGCCCGGCGATCCCCGACAGCCACGAGCCGCTCTCGTTCAGCAGCAGGATCCGCTCCACCTCGCGCCGGATGCGCTCGGAGTCGGCGTCGCCCCAGCCGCCGGCCGCGACCGCCACCAGTCCCGACATCAGCCGCGGGAACTGGATCCGCCCGGCCCCGGTGACCGGCGCGGCCAACTGCTCGGCGATGACGAGCAGCGCCTGCGCGAGCGGCGACCAGGCCTCGGCGGGGCGTCCCGCGGGCGGTGCCGCGAACTCCACGGCGGCGCAGTCGACCAGCGCGACCGGGGTGTGCCCCCGGTAGGCCTCCTGCAACTCCTCCAGTACGGCGCTCTTGCCGAGCCCGCGGGCCCCGGTGAGCACGACGAACGGCACCTCACGCGGGTGCTCCACGGGCACCGCGCGGTGCTGGTGCGGACGCAGCCCCACCAGCCGCGGCACGAGACCGGCCGGATCCGTCCCGAACAGTGCCCCGCGCCCGTGCAACCGTCTGTGCGCCACCGCACCTCCCCCGTTCGACGCGGTCCCCAACTTCAGGTTAAGGAGAGGGAGTTGATTCGGACCAGGCCGCGTGGTGACCGTTGGGTCACGAATTCGACGGAACCCCGGCTACCGGCTCCTCGGAGCCGGACTCGGGGCCGGAACCGGACACCGGCCACCGACGGCACCGCCCCCGCCCGAGGTCATCGGCGGTGTCGATGGGCCCATCGGTGAGACGCGTCGCCGGCGCGTGGACCTGCGGCTTCGGCTGCTCGTAGCTTCGTGGGCATGACCTCGCATGCCTCCGCCCAGACGCCTTCCCAGCGCACCGGGGCGATTCAGCTGACCGCCGCCATGGTGCTGTCCGGCACCCTCGGTGTCTTCGTCGTCGAGTCGGGTGCCTCGCCGTTCAACGTGGTCTTCTTCCGCGTCCTGTTCGGTGCCCTCGCCCTCGGCGGCTACGTCCTCGCCCGCGGCTGGCTCCGCGACCACGGGTTCACCCCGCGCACCCTCGGACTCGCCGTCCTCGGCGGTGTGTTCATCGTCTTCAACTGGGTGTTCCTCTTCCAGTCGTACGAGAGCACGTCCATATCCGTGGCGACCGTCGTCTACCACACCCAGCCGTTCTACGTGGTGCTGCTCGGCGCCCTGCTCTTCCGCGAGCGGCTCACCGCCGCCAAGGCCGGCTGGATCGCCCTCGCCTTCGCGGGACTGGTCCTCGTCTCCGGAGTCACCCCGGGTGACTTCGCCTCCGGCGGCGGCTACCTCCTCGGCATCGGCCAGGCCCTGCTCGCCGCGCTCCTCTACGGCCTGTCCACCCTCGTCACCAAGCGGATCACCGGAGTCCGCCCGCACCTGATCGCCCTCGTCCAGGTCCTCGTCGGCATCCCCCTGCTGCTGCCGTTCGCGGACTTCGGCGCGATGAGCGGCACGGGTGCCGACTGGGGGTGGCTGGCCGGGCTCGGCGTGATCCACACCGGGCTGATGTACGTGCTGATGTACGCCGCCTACGCCCAGCTTCCCACCGCCAAGATCGCCGTGCTGGCCTTCGTCTACCCGGCGGTCGCCATGGTGGCGGACTGGGCGGTGTACGGGCACCACATCGGCCTCGTGCAGGCCCTCGGCGTGCCGCTGATCGTCCTGGCGAGCCTCAGGGTCACCCTCGGGAGGACGGCCGGTCCTGCTCGGCCGCGAGCCGCCGCGCCTGCTCCAGGAACAGCCGGGCGTGCGCCGGAAGCCGCTTCCCGGACCGCCACGCCAGCTGTGTCCGAAGCGTGAACGGCGGCTCCCAGTCCAGCCGCACCAGCACCCCCTCGGCGAGTTCGGCGGCGACCGTGATCGCGGGCAGCAACGACACCCCGAGACCGGCCGCCGCCGCCCGCTTGGTCGCCTCGATGGTGCCGAACTCCATGAACGACACGGGAGCCACCGAGGTCAGCTCCCGCTCGAACAAATCGCGGTAGGCGCAGCCCGGTTCGGTGGCGAGGAGCGGCTGGGCGGCCAGGTCCCCGAGGCCGACCGGGCGGCCGGCGAGCGGATGGCCGGGCGCGGCGACCAGGGCCAGCGGCTCCACCGCCAGCACCGCCGTCTCCAGACCCGGGTGCTCGGTCTCCCGCTCCATCAGGAAACCCAGGTCGTAGGTGCCCTGGCGCAGGGCCTGCCGGGTCTCGTCGCCGATCGTCGTGCGCAGCGACAGCCGGACCTTCGGGTAACGGTGGTGGAAGTACTCCAGCAGCGGGGGCAGCCGGTGGTTGGTCAGCGACTCCATGGTGCCGACGGTGAGCACCCCGGACGGCTCCCCGGAACCGGCCACCGCCGACCGGGCCTCCTCGGTCAGCTCCAGGATCTGCCGGGCGTACGGCAGCAGCCGCTCGCCCGCGTCCGTCAGCCGGATCCGGCTCCCCAGCCGGTCGAACAGCTCCACCCCGAGCGACGACTCCAGGGCGCGGACCTGGCCGGTCACGCTGGACTGGGCGTACCTCAGCTCGGCCGCGGCCTGCGTGAAGCTCAGGACCGTCGCGACCTTCTCGAAGGTCACCAGCAGCCGCAGCTCCACGTCAGGGCTCGTCCCGCTTCTTCTTGTCGTCGTCGGGGTCGTCCTGGTCGAGGGACTTCAGGAACTCCGGGTTGTCGTCCGGGGCCACCCACTGCCGGGAGCGGCCACCGCCGCGCACCCCGGACCAGCCGTCGGCGGCGAGCGCCCGCTTCTTTCCGGCGATCAGCCACGAGATCGAGCCGACCAGCGGGAACAGCAGGACGAGGATCGCCCACAGCGGCTTCGGCATGTGGCGGATGTCCTGCTCGTCCGTGCTGATGCAGTCGATGAACGCGTACACGCTCAGCGCCAGCGGCACGACGAACATCAGAACCCGGAGCATCGGTGCACCCCCAGTGGTACGGCGGTCGGGAATCGCGCGTGCGGCCCCCGTGACGGGGCCAGGGTAGCCCCTCGGGGATACTGGACCGCATGGCTTACGACGATCTTCGCTCCCTGCTCAGGGCACTGGAGCGCGAGGGAGACCTGAAGCGCATCAAGGTGGAGGTCGACCCCGTGCTGGAGGTGGGGGAGATCGTCGACCGGGTGAACAAGGCCGGCGGGCCCGCACTGCTCTTCGAGAACGTCAAGGGGTCGTCGATGCCCCTCGCCATGAACGTCTTCGGGACGGACCGGCGCCTGCTGAAGGCGCTGGGCCTGAAGTCGTACGGCGAGATCAGCGACAGGATCGGCGGTCTGCTCCGGCCGGAGCTGCCGCACGGCTTCGTCGGGGTCCGCGAGGCGTTCGGCAAGCTCGGCGCGATGACGCACGTACCGCCGAAGAAGGTCAAGGACGGCCCGGTGCAGGAGGTCGTCCTGCACGGCGACGACGTGGACCTGGACGAGCTGCCCGCCCTCTTCACCTGGCCCAAGGACGGCGGCTCCTTCTTCAACCTGGGGCTGACGCACACCAAGGACCCCGAGACCGGGATCCGCAACCTCGGCCTGTACCGGCTCCAGCGGCACGACAAGCGCACCATCGGCATGCACTGGCAGATCCACAAGGACAGCCGCAACCACTACCAGGTGGCGGCGCGGCGCGGCGAGCGCCTGCCGGTGGCCATCGCCTTCGGCTGCCCGCCCGCCGTGACGTACGCCTCCACCGCCCCGCTCCCCGGCGACATCGACGAGTACCTGTTCGCCGGGTTCGTCGCGGGCAAGCGCATCGAGATGGTCGACTGCAAGACGGTCCCGCTCCAGGTGCCGGCGCAGGCGGAGGTCGTCCTGGAGGGCTGGCTGGAGCCCGGCGAGATGCTGCCGGAGGGCCCCTTCGGCGACCACACCGGCTTCTACACGCCGCAGGAACCGTTCCCCGCGCTGACCATCGACTGTGTGACGATGCGCAAGCGCCCGCTGCTGCAGTCGATCGTCGTCGGCCGCCCCCCGACGGAGGACGGCCCGCTGGGCCGCGCCACGGAGCGCTTCTTCCTGCCGCTGCTCAAGATCATCGTCCCGGACATCGTGGACTACCACCTGCCCGAGGCGGGCGGCTTCCACAACTGCGCGATCGTCTCGATCGACAAGAAGTACCCCAAGCACGCGCAGAAGGTGATGCACGCCATCTGGGGCGCGCACATGATGTCGCTGACCAAGCTGATCGTCGTCGTGGACTCCGACTGCGACGTCCACGACCTGCACGAGGTCGCCTGGCGGGCCCTCGGCAACACCGACTACGCCCGCGACCTGACCGTCGTCGAAGGTCCCGTCGACCACCTCGACCACGCCTCCTACCAGCAGTTCTGGGGCGGCAAGGCGGGCATCGACGCCACACGGAAGTGGCCGGAGGAGGGCTACACCCGCGACGGCGGCTGGCCGGACATGGTGGAGTCCGATTCGGAGACGGCGGCGAAGGTGGACCGCCGGTGGAAGGAGTACGGGCTGTGAGCGGCGGCACGGCCTCCGCGGCCGTCCCCCGGCCGGGCCGCACGAAGGCGTTCCTGCGCCTGGTGATGATCGAGCACTCGATCTTCGCGCTGCCCTTCGCCTACATCGCCTCCCTGACGGCGATGTTCCAGCTCGACGGGACCATCCACTGGGGCGAGCTGGCGCTGGTCACCGTCTGCATGGTCGGCCTGCGCACCTTCGCCATGGCCGTCAACCGGATCATCGACCGTGAGATCGACGCGCGCAACCCGCGCACGGCGAACCGTGAGCTGGTCACCGGCGCGATGTCGGTGAGGCACGCGTGGACGGGTGCCCTGATCGCCCTGGTGGTCTTCCTGGGCTCGGCGGCCCTGCTGAACCCGCTCTGCCTGGCGCTGGCGCCGGTGGCGGTCGTCCCGATGGTCGTCTACCCCTACGGCAAACGCTTCACGGACTTCCCCCAGGCCATCCTCGCCCTCGCCCAGGCCATGGGCCCGGTCGGCGGCTGGCTGGCGGTCACCGGCGAGTGGTCCTGGGACGCGGCCGTGCTGGGCCTCGCGGTCGGCATCTGGATCGGCGGCTTCGACCTGATCTACGCCTGCCAGGACGTCGAGACCGACCGTGAGATCGGCGTCCGCTCGGTCCCGGCCCGCTTCGGCATCCCGGCGGCGATCTGGGGCGCCCGCGCCTGCCACGCCGTGACGACCGGCCTGTTCGTCTGGTACGCCCTGGTGACGGACGCGGGCGCCTTCTTCTGGCTGGGCCTGCTCGTCGTGGCGGCGGCCTTCGTCTACGAGCACCGCATCGTCCGGCCGCACGACCTGTCCCGGCTGAACCGGGCGTTCTTCTCGGTCAACGGCTTCATCGGCATCGCCCTGTTCGTGTGCGCGCTGCTCGACCTCCTGGTCCGGGGTCTGACGGTCTGAGTGCGCCGGCGGTGCGCCCGGCCCGTCCTGAGCCCGGACGGCCGCACCGGTACGCTCAAGATGTGAACGCAGGAGAAACGCAGCGGACGCCTTGGATCGTGGGGGTGTCCGGTGCATCGGGGACGCCATACGCGGCCGCTGTGCTGCGGGCGCTGCTGACGGCGGGAGAAGCGGTCGACCTGGTCGTCAGCCGGGCCTCCCGGCTCACGCTGCTCGACGAGACCGGGATCTCCTTCCGGGACGCGCACTGGCGGGACGACCTGCGGGAATGGCTGGCCAGGGGAGCGGACGGGAAACCGGACGCCTTCCGGGTGGACCTGGACGGAGTGCGGTACTGGAACGCCGGGGACCTGGCCGCCGGGCCGTCCTCCGGGTCGTACCCGGCCAAGGGGATGCTGATCGTGCCCGCGTCGACGGCCTGTGTGGCCGGGGTGGCGCTCGGGCTCTCCAAGGACCTGCTGCAGCGGGCGGCGAGCGTCGTGCTGAAGGAGCGGCGGCGCCTGGTCGTCGCCGTCCGGGAGGCGCCGCTGAACGGACAGACGCTGCGCCACCTGGTCGCCCTGGACGACTCCGGCGCGACCGTGGTGCCCGCCTCGCCCGCCTTCTACGCCGGCGCCACCCACATCCAGGACCTGGTCGACTTCGTCGCCGGCCGGGTCCTCGACGCGGCCGGTGTCCCGCACACGCTCTACCGCCGCTGGGAGGGGGAACTCGGCGGCGGATCCCGTGACGACTGACCCCCACACGCTCATTTCTCGGATTTCTTCAGCGGAAGGCTTCTAATCGCATGGACGCGGTGGACAGGCAGCTCATCCAGGCCCTTCGGGAGAACGGCCGGGCCTCCTACGCGGAGCTGGGACGCCTCGTCGGCCTGTCGGGGCCCAGCGTCACCGACCGCATCAACCGGCTGGAGGCGGCCGGTGTCATCACCGGCTACCGCGCCACCGTGGACGCCGCCTCGCTCGGCCTGGGGGTGACCGCGCTGATCGGCATCTCGCTCTCCGACGCCGCCGACCACGAGGACGTGGCCCGCCGGCTGAAGGACCTGCCGGAGATCGAGGACTGCTGGTTCATCGCCGGCGACGACTCGTTCATGCTCAAGGTGCGCGCGACCGACGTGGACGGCCTGGAGAAGATCATCCGGCGGCTGTCCGGGACCAAGGGGGTCTCGCGGACCCGCACCACCATCGTGCTCTCAACCAAGTGGGAGAACCGGGTGGGTGAACTGCCGGAAGAGGCGTAGGCATACGGTTCTGGGTGACTGTCGTAGAAAGGCGGAACGCATGGACGTCGGGCTCAAGCGCGAGCTGGAGGAGAAGGTCCGCTCCGGTGAGCGGCTGACCCGCGAGGACGGCATCGCGCTGTACGAGTCGGACGACCTGGCCTGGCTCGGCGGACTCGCGCACGAGGTGCGGACGCGGAAGAACGGCGATGTCGTCCACTTCAACGTCAACCGGCACCTCAACATGACCAACGTCTGCACGGCCTCCTGCGCGTACTGCTCCTTCCAGCGCAAGCCGGGGGAGAAGGACGCGTACACGATGCGCATCGAGGAGGCCGTCAAGCTCGCCAAGGCGATGGAGTCGGAGAACCTCACCGAGCTGCACATCGTCAACGGACTGCACCCGAACCTGCCGTGGCGGTACTACCCGCGCTCGCTGCGGGAGCTGAAGGCCGCGCTGCCGCACGTCTCCCTGAAGGCGTTCACCGCGACCGAGATCCACCACTTCGAGACGATCAGCGGGCTCAGCGCCTCGGAGATCCTGGACGAGCTGATCGACGCGGGCCTGGAGTCGCTGACCGGCGGCGGCGCCGAGATCTTCGACTGGGAGGTCCGGCAGCACATCGTCGACCACCGGACGCACTGGGAGGACTGGTCCCGCATTCACCGGCTGGCGCACGAGAAGGGGCTGAAGACTCCGTGCACCATGCTCTACGGCCACATCGAGGAGCCCCGGCACCGGGTCGACCACGTGCTGCGGCTGCGTGAGCTCCAGGACGAGACGGGTGGCTTCCAGGTCTTCATCCCGCTGCGCTACCAGCACGACTTCGTCGACATGAAGGACGGCAAGATCCGCAACCGGCTCCAGGCGCGGACCACCATGGCCACGCCGGCCGAGGCGCTGAAGACGTTCGCGGTCTCCCGGCTGCTGTTCGACAACGTGCCGCACGTGAAGGTGTTCTGGGTGATGCACGGGGTGCAGACGGCCCAGCTGGCGCTGCAGCACGGGGCGGACGACATGGACGGGTCGGTGGTCGAGTACAAGATCACGCACGACGCCGACAACTACGGGACGCCGAACAAGCTGACCCGGGACGATCTGCTGGACCTGATCCGGGACGCCGGGTTCCGGCCGGTGGAGCGGAACACCCGGTACGAGATCATCCGGGAGTTCGACGGCCCGGACCCCGCGCGCCGGGAGACGCCCCAGCCCATGCGGCTCTGAGTCCGTCGCCCCGCCGCGGTGGCGGCGGGCCGGCGGGGCCGTGCGGCCCGCGCCCCCGGTGGGTACCCGGACGGCGTGACGACGTCACCCGAGGAGCAGTACACGGCCGCGCCCTTCGTCCCCGAGGGGGCGCGGGACCTCGACGCCCTGCGGCAGGCCGCCGCCGGGTGCCGGGGGTGCCCGCTGCACCGGGACGCCACCCGCACCGTGTTCGGGACGGGCGGCGCGGACGCCCGGGTGATGCTCGTCGGGGAGCAGCCCGGGGACCAGGAGGACCGCGCGGGCCGTCCCTTCGTCGGCCCCGCGGGCAAACTGCTCGACCGCGCCCTCGGCGAGGCCGGGATCGACCCCGGTGACGCCTATGTCACCAACGCGGTGAAGCACTTCAAGTTCACCCGGGCCGAGCCGGGCAAGCGGCGCATCCACAAGGCGCCGAGCCTGCGCGAGGCGACCGCCTGCGGGCCGTGGCTCGCGGCCGAACTGGCGCTGGTGGAGCCGGAGCTGATCGTGGTGCTGGGGGCGACCGCGGGCAAGGCGCTGCTGGGGTCGTCGTTCCGGGTGGGCGAGGTGCGCGGGACGGTGCTGGAGCGGGAGATCCACGGGCGCCCGGAGCGGCTGGTGCCGACCGTGCACCCCTCGTCCGTGCTGCGGGCGGACGACCGCGAGGGGGCGTTCGAGGGGCTGGTGGCCGATCTGAAAGTGGCGGCACGGGCACTGGCGTAATGGGTAGCATCGGGCCATGGCCCTTACCTTCACGCTCGATCCCGCCGTCACCCCCGAGCTGCGCGACGGCATCCTCGACCTGTGGACCGATGTCTCCGAGGCGGGCGGCGCCGGCTTCGTGCCGCCGGTGCGGCGGGAGGCGGTCCGGCCGGAGCTGGTGAAGCACTTCGTGGCCATGGCGGAGGGCAGGGCCCGGCTGCTCGTCGGGCACGACGAGGAGGGCACGGTCGCCGCCACCGCCTTCTTCCACTTCAACACCCACCGGCTGATGACCCACTGGGTGTGGCTCTACACGGTCATGGTGCACCCCCGCCACCAGGGCAAGGGGTACGGCCGCGAGCTGCTGGCCGCAGCCGAGGGCGCGGCCCGGGGCATGGGCGGGATCGAGGCGATCCGGCTCACCTGCCGGGGCGGGCTCGGCCTGGAGCGGTTCTACGGCTCCTGCGGCTACAAGGAGGTCGGCCGCGTGCCCGCCGCGATCCGCGTGGCGCCGGGGGACGACCGGGACGACGTGATCATGCTGCTGCCGCTGAGCTGAGCCCCGGCTGCGGGATCGGGGGGTCGTCGTGCTTCACTGGACGGTGGCCCTGTTCGTTGTCGAAAGAGTGGATTGAGATGCTCCGATACACGCTGATGCGCCTCGGCATCTTCGTGGGCTGCCTGGTCGTCGTCT
Source organism: Streptomyces glaucescens (assembly GCF_000761215.1). Classification (GTDB taxonomy): domain Bacteria; phylum Actinomycetota; class Actinomycetes; order Streptomycetales; family Streptomycetaceae; genus Streptomyces; species Streptomyces glaucescens_B. Next base: position 4,444,901 of record NZ_CP009438.1, read on the forward strand.
GGGGCCTCGTCTACTCGGGCGTCGCCCCGCGCGGTCTCGGCGCCTCCAACGGCCTGTGGGTCGTCCTGCTCTCCCTGGTGATCTCCGCGCCGATCAGCTTCGTGGTGCTGCGCGGCGAGCGCGACCGCGCCTCCGAGCAGATCGTGCGCAAGGTCGACCGGATGAAGGCCGACTACGAGGCCAGCCGCAGCCAGGAGGACCGCGCCGACGACGCGGCCCGGACGCAGGGCCAGACGTCGTAAGACGCGTCACACCACGCGAAACGCCCCGGTCTCCGAATCCCCCGGAAACCGGGGCTTTTTGCATTGTGTGGCTGCTGGGTGCCGGATGCCTCTCAAAGAAAGGCTTTGGGCCGCCCAAAGTTCAGGTGTTAACGTCTCTGGTGTGAAGACAGCAGCCGCGTCCCCCTGGGCCCCGAGCCTCGTGCTCGTCGCGCGCCTGCACGTGGACCTCGGCCGGTGTGCCTCCGGGATCTGTCCCCGCTGACGCCGCCCGCCCCTTTGCTCGTCCCTCCACGAATCCCTACGCGTCCCCACCGGAGCATCCGTGTCCGCGAACACGAAGTCCTTCAAGGTGCCCTTCTGGGCCCAGATACTCGCCGGCCTCCTCCTGGGCGCCGCGCTCGGCTGGATAGCCCGCGGCCAGGACGTGTCCTGGCTGGTCACCACCCTGGAGAAGATCGGTGACATCTTCGTCGGGCTGCTGAAGCTCGCCGTCGCCCCGCTCGTCTTCTTCGCGATCCTCGTCTCGATCACCAACCTGCGGAAGGTGAACAACGCCGCCCGGCTGGCCGGCCGCACCCTCCTCTGGTTCATGATCACGTCGCTGATCGCGGTGGCCATCGGTCTCGCCATCGGCCTGGTCACCAACCCCGGCGCGGGCACCGGCCTGACGCCGAAGGACGGCGAGCTGCCGGAGAAGACCGGCTCCTGGCTCGACTTCCTGACCGGCGTCATCCCCACCGACGTCATCACGCCGTTCACCGAACTGAACGTGCTGCAGATCGTCTTCATGGCCGCCGTCGCCGGTATCGCCGCCCTCCAGCTCGGCGAGAAGGCGCAGCCGATCCTCTCCCTGAGCGAGTCGGTCCTGGAGCTGCTGCAGAAGGCCCTGTGGTGGGTCATCCGGCTCGCCCCGCTCGGCACCGTCGGCCTCATCGGCTACGCCATCGCCACCTACGGCTGGGACCTGATCGGCAAGTACGCCACGTTCACCGCGGACATCTACATCGGCTGCGCCCTGGTCCTCTTCGGTGTCTACCCGGCGCTGCTCGCGACCGTCGCCAAGGCCAGCCCGGTCCAGTTCTTCAAGGGTGCCTGGCCCGCCATCCAGCTGGCCTTCGTCTCCCGCTCCTCGGTCGGCACCATGCCGCTGACGCAGAAGGTCACCGAGCGGCTCGGCGTGCCGAAGGAGTACGCGTCGTTCGCCGTGCCGTTCGGCGCCACCACCAAGATGGACGGCTGCGCCGCGATCTACCCGGCGATCGCCGCGATCTTCGTCGCGCAGATCTTCGACATCCAGCTCGGCATCGGGGACTACCTGCTGATCGCGTTCGTGTCCGTGGTCGGCTCCGCCGCCACCGCCGGTCTCACCGGTGCCACGGTCATGCTGACCCTCACCCTGTCCACCCTGGGCCTGCCCATGGAGGGCGTCGGCCTGCTGCTCGCCATCGACCCGATCGTGGACATGATGCGCACCGCCACCAACGTGGCCGGGCAGGCGCTGGTTCCGGTCATCGTCTCCGCCCGTGAGGGCCTGCTGGACCGTACGGCCTACGACTCGGTGGGCGGTGCCTCGCCGGTCGACGAGCCGTACGACGCGCCGGTCCCGGCCGACGAGCCGCGGGCGGTCCAGGCCACGGCCTGACCGAGTGTTCAGTAAGGCGGCGGCACGGACCGTACGCTGTCCGCATGGGTTCGGTGAAGACCAAGCGGATGCCGCGTGCGGTCCGTGAGCAGCAGATGCTGGACGCCGCCGTACAGATCTTCGGGCGGCGCGGTTACATGGCGGCGTCCATGGACGACATCGCGGAACTCGCCGGTGTCTCCAAGCCGTTGGTGTACCTCTACCTGAACTCCAAGGACGAGCTGTTCAGCGCCTGCGTCCGGCGTGAGGCACGGGCGCTGATCGCGGCGGTCCGGGCCGGTATCGACCCGGCGCTGCCGCCCGACCGCCAACTGTGGGACGGGCTGCTGGCGTTCTTCACGCACACCGCGGACCACCCCGACGGGTGGTCCGTCCTGCATGTCCAGGCCCGCACCCACGGCGACGCGTTCGCCGCCGAGGTCACCGCGATGCGCGCGGAGGCGGTGGTGTTCGTGACCCGGCTGATCGCCGAGGCCGCCCCCGGCGCCCATGCCGGGCGGGACGTCGCCGGGCTCGCCGAGGCCCTGGTGGGCGCCGCGGAGTCGCTGGCCGCGTGGGCCAACACCACCCCCGGCGTCACCGCCCGCCAGGCCGCGGCGACCCTGATGAACTTCGCGTGGGCGGGACTGGGCGGCCTCCTGGAGGGCCGGCTCTGGTCACCGCCGAGGGCGTGAGGGCGCCGGTGGCGCCGGAGGAGTGAGGCCGCCCCTGTCCCCGAGGGTGTGCGGCCGCCTGTGGGGCCGCCCGTGTCAGGGAGAAAGTGAGCTCCCTCGTGGCACGGGGGGTACGAGGCTTCCCCTGCCGCCCGGGGAGTGAGCCGCTCGTGGCACCGGGGGTGTGGCCGCCCCTGCCGCCGGGGGAGCCGCCCGGGTCTCGGGGGCTGTGAGAAGGGCCGTGTCTCCGGGGGCGTGGGACCGGCCGTCACCGGGAGCGTGTGCGCCCCGCCTCGCCGAGGAGGTCCACCGTTCCGGTGAGGTGGGTGCGGCCCCCGCCGCGCAGGGCGAACCGGCCGCCGTGGGCGGCGAACTCGACGGTTCCCGGCAGGGGGACCGGTGCCAGGAACCGCACCCGGACCCGTACCGCGCCGGGCGTGCCGTGGGCAGCCAGGCAGCGGGCCACGGTCCACATGCCGTGGGCGATCGGCCGGGGGAAGCCGAAGGGGCGCGCGGTGAGCGGGTGCAGGTGGATGGGGTTGCGGTCGCCGGAGACGGCGGCGTACCGGCGGCCGAGGTCGCTGCCGAGCCGCCACTCGGCGAGCGCGGGCAGCGCGGTGTCCCCGGGCGCGTCACCGGGCGGGGCCGGCGTGCCGGCGGCGGGGGTGCGGCGGGTGCGGTGCCGGGCCAGATAGGTGCTCCGGGACTCCCAGACGACCTCCCCGTCCGCCCGCAGCACGGTCAGCACGGTCGCCTCGGTGCCCCGCCGGTGCGGCGCCAGCCCTTCGACGCCGACGGTGAGCCGGTACTCCCCGGTGGCCGGCAGCGTGGTGTACCGGGTGAGGTCGAAGGAGGTGTGGACCAGGCCGAGCAGCGGCAGCGGGAAGGCCCGGGAGCTCATCAGCCGCATCGCCGACGGGAAACCGAGGACGTGCGGGTACGTCGGCGGCAGCGCGTCGTCGCCGGTCGGGAAGCCGCAGACGCGCTCGTACGCCGCGAGCCGGGCCAGGTCGACGCGGACCCCGTGCAGGGTGAGCGGGGTGCGGGGGAAGCCGGCGTCGGGGCGGGGGCGCTTGAACGGCGACAGCAGGGCGCCGCGGGCGAGGGAAGCGGCGAGTGTGGGCATGTACGGGGGCTCCCTGAGGCGGGTCCACTGTGCTTACTCTGCAGTAAGGTTACCGTAGGTAAGAGTCGTCGGTGTTCATGTCCCGGGTCGTGCGCGGCCTGCACGGGCCCGGCTCAGGACACCCTCCGAAACGCCCCGGAACCCGCACGGGCCCCTCACGCGGGCGCCGTAGGATGCCGGTCCTACCGGCGGTAACGCCACGAGCCGCCCGGAGGAGCCGCATGCCCATCTCGTACTCGTCCCAGCCGCTGCCGCCCGCCTCGTCCGCCCCGGCCCTCGACTACGACCCGGACGGCGGCCCCGTACTCGTCGAACCCGAACTGCGGCGGCTGGACGGCGAGGTGCGGGAGGCGGCCGTACCGCCGCTCGTGCCGCCCGTCACCCATGGCTCGCTCGCCGACCTGCCGTTCGAGAACGCGGCGGCGGAACCCGCCCGGCCCGTGCTCAGCAGGCGTGCGCCGGACGGCCGGTGGGCCGATGTGACGGCCGCCGGGTTCGCCGCCGACGTGCTCGCCGCGGCGAAGGGACTGCTCGCCGAGGGCCTCGTCCCCGGGGACCGGATCGCGATCATGGCGCGGACGTCGTACGAGTGGACCCTCCTCGACTTCGCCGCCTGGGCCGCCGGCCTGGTCACCGTGCCCGTGTACCCGACCTCCTCGGTCTTCCAGACCCACTGGATCCTCCAGGACTCCGGCGCCGTCGCCCTGGTCACCGAGACGGCCGCACAGGCCGCCGCACTCGGACCCGAACGGGCCCGGCTGCCCGGCCTGCGGCACGTCTGGGTCGTCGAGCAGGGCCACGTGGACCTGCTGGCCCGGCGGGGCGCGGCCGTCCCGGACGCGGAGATCGACGTACGGCGCGGCATGCTGGGCCCCGACACCCTGGCCACGCTCGTCTACACCTCCGGCACCACCGGCCGCCCCAAGGGCTGCGCGCTCACCCACGGCAACTTCTTCGCCGAGGTCGACAACGCCATCGAACTCCTCCACCCCGTCTTCAAGGCGCGCACCGACGAGGAGCCGTCCACCCTGCTCTTCCTGCCGCTGTCGCACGTCTTCGGCCGGATGGTCGCGGTCGCGTGCGTCCGCGCCCGGGTACGGCTCGGGCACGCGCCCAGCCTCAAGGCGGAGGACCTGGTCGCCGACCTCGCCGCGTTCCGCCCGACCTTCCTGCTGGCCATCCCGTACATGCTGGAGAAGGTCCTCCACAGCGCGCGGGCCACCGCCGAACGGGGCGGCAGGGCGGGCTCGTTCGACCGTGCGGTGAGCGTGGCCCGCCGGTACGGCGAAGCCGCCGAGGCCCGCCGGCACGGCACCGGCCCGGGCCCCGGCGCCTCCCTCAGGGCCGCCCGCGCCCTGTACGACCCGCTGGTCTACCGGCGGATCCGCAACGCGCTCGGCGGCCGGCTGCGCCACCTCGTCTGCGGGGGCTCCCCCCTCGGCCGCGACCTCGCCGCGTTCTACGCGGGCGCCGGCATCGAGGTCTACGAGGGCTACGGACTGACCGAGACCACCGGCGCCGCCACCGTCACCCCGCCCCTCAAGCCGCGGCTCGGCACCGTCGGCTGGCCGCTGCCCGGCACCCGGGTGCGGATCGCCGCCGACGGCGAGGTGCTGCTCTCCGGCGGGCAGGTGCTGCGCGGGTACTGGGACCCGAACGCGGGCGGAGTCGTCCCCGCCACCGCCGACGGCTGGCTCCCCACCGGCGACCTCGGGCGGCTCGACGACGAGGGCTACCTGACCATCACCGGCCGCAAGAAGGACATCCTGATCACCGCCGGCGGCAAGAACGTGGCACCCGCACCGCTGGAGAACCGGCTGCGGCAGCACCCGCTGATCTCCCACTGCGTCGTCGTCGGCGACCGCCGCCCGTACGTCACCGCACTGCTCACCCTGGACATGGAGGGCGTCACCCACTGGCGCCGGATGAACGGCAGGCACCCCGTGCCCGCGGAACTCCTCACCGGCGACGAGGAACTGCGGGCGGTCCTGCAGCGGGCGGTCGACGAGGCCAACCGGCTCGTCTCCCGCCCCGAGTCCATCCGCCGCTTCGCGGTGCTGCCCGTGGACCTCACGGAGGAGTCCGGACACCTCACCCCGTCGATGAAGCTGCGCCGAGCGGCGGTCCTGCGGGACTTCGCCCCCACGGTGGAGGCCCTCTACGCCCCCTGAGTGAGAGGTGGGTCACATTCGCGCGCTCCCGGTCACACCCGCTCGCCCGGCCGTGTCAGCCAGGCGAACGAGCCGAAACGATGGGAGCCGAGAGATGTCCACCACCTACGTCGTCGTCACCGTCCTGGGGGCTGTGATGGCGGGTTTCTCCGCCGGAGCCGTCCACTTCCGTGCCGAGTGGGTCGTCCGGCCGCTCGCCGAGTACGGGGTGCCGCGCGCCTGGTGGCCCTGGCTGGCGGCCGCCAAGGCGGCCGGGGCGGCCGGCCTGCTCGCCGGGCTCGTGGTGCCGGTGATCGGCGTCCTGGCGGCCGCCGGACTGGTCCTGTACTTCACCGGAGCGGTGATCACCATCGTCCGGGCCCGCTGGTTCTCGCACATCCCGTTCCCGCTGCTGTACGCCGCCCCCGCCCTGGCGTCCCTCGTCCTGGCGGGCTGACGGGCGGAGAAGGCCGGGGCCGGCGAACGGCGGTGACGCCGGGTCAGTCGCCGAGCGCGGCGACGGACAGCTCCGCCAGCCGCGCACGGTCCGCCACGATGTCGACGCGCGTGATGCCGTCCCCGGTGACGGTGAACGCCAGCACCAGGGCCAGCCGGCCGCCCACCGCCATCACCAGGCCCACCGCGCCGTCCACCAGCGCCGGGCCGGTGAACCGGGCGCGGCTCAGAGGCCGGTGTGCGAGCGGAGGCGGCGGGCCCGGTGGTGCGGTGGCCGCGGTGCGGCCCGCCTTCGTCCGGCGTCACTGCACGCCCAGCGCCCGCAGGACCGCCGTCACGCCCGCGGCCGCCGCGACGACCACCACGAACGGCGCCCGCCGCCACGCCAGCAGGACCGCCACCAGCACCCCGGCCGGCCGCGCCCACCCGGCGAACCCGGCGCCCTCGGTGACCGCGCCCGTGGCCAGCAGGGCCACCAGCAGCACCACCGCCCCGGCGGACAGCAGCTCCTGCACCCTGGCCGGTACCTCGACCCGCCCGTGCAGCACCGGCCCGGCCAGCCGGAAGGCGTACGTCCCGGCGGCGAGCGCCAGGATCATCACGACCGTCGCGCTCACGCCGCCCCCTTCGGCCGGCCGCTGTACAGCGCGAGCCCGGTGAGCGCCAGGAGGACCGGCACCCCCGCCGGCACGGCCGGGGTCGCCACCAGCGCTACGCCCGCGCCGGCCAGCGCGCAGCGGCGGGTCCGGGCGTCGTCCCGGACCGCGGGCAGCACCAGGGCGGCGAGTACGGCGGGAAAGGCGGCGTCCAGCCCGTAGGCGGCGGTGTCGCCGAGCGCGCGGCCCGCCAGGGCACCGGCCAGGACCGACACGTTCCACACGGCGAACAGCCCGAGCCCGGAGACCCAGAAGGCGAGGCGCCGGCGCTCGGGGCCGGGCTGGGCGAGGGCGAAGGCGACGGTCTCGTCGGTCACCAGCTGCGCGCCGAGGAGGCGGGCGGTGCGACCGCGGCCGATGACGTCGGCGACGGCCAGACCGTAGGCGGCGAGGCGGGTGTTGAGCAGCAGCCCGGTGGCCGCCGCGGCGAGCGGGGCGCTCCCGGCGAGCAGCAGCCCGACCGCGCTGAACTGGGCCGAGCCCGCGTACACCACCAGGGACATCACCACCGGTGCCCAGACGGGCAGTCCGCCGGCGACCGAGATCGCGCCGAAGGAGACCCCGACCACGCCGCTGGCCGCCCAGACGAGGGAGGCGTCGCGGACCAGGGGGAGAACCATGGGTGTTCGGAGTGGCGAACGCATGTTTCCTACAATGAACAGACGGCTCCCTGTTCGTCAAGCCGAACGATCGTACTTCTGGAGCGAACGACATGACCGACGGCACCCCGCCCCGCCTCCCCCTCGACTGGATCGCCACCGCCCTGCGCCGCGAACGCACCCGCGCCGGGCTGTCCCTGTCCGAGCTGGCCAAACGGGCCGGGATCGCCAAGTCGACGCTCTCCCAGCTCGAGGCGGCGAGCGGGAACCCGAGCATGGAGACGATCTGGGCGCTCGGCGTGGCGCTCGGCGTGCCGTTCAGCGCGCTGGTCGAGCCGCCGGCGCCGGCCGTCCGGGTGATCCGCGCGGGAGAGGGCCCCGCGGTCGCCTCCGAACAGGCGAACTACGTGGCGACGCTGCTGTCGGCGAGCCCGCCCGGCGCCCGGCGTGACATCTACCACCTGAGGGCCGAACCGGGCGCGGCGCGGGAATCCGAGCCGCATATCCCGGGCACCGTCGAGCACCTGATCGTGAGCACCGGACGGGTGAAGGCGGGGCCGCTCGGGGAGAGCGCGGAACTGGGGCCGGGTGACTACATGACGTACCGCGGAGACGTGCCGCACGCCTACGAGGCGCTGGCGCCGGGCACCACATTCGTGCTGATCATGCAGCACGTCTGAGAATTCGCCGGACGTTCACCGCGCGTTTGGCGGGAAAAGGGCAGGAGCCCCGTCGCCTTGCGGCGCGGGGCTCCTTGGGTACTGCACTCGATCCCGGATCAGGAAAGGATCAGACCGGGGTGACGTTCTCAGCCTGCGGACCCTTCGGGCCCTGCGTGACGTCGAAGGACACCTGCTGGTTCTCCTCGAGGGACCGGAAGCCGGTCGCGTTGATCGCGGAGTAGTGGACGAAGACGTCGGGGCCGCCGCCTTCCTGGGCAATGAAGCCAAAGCCCTTTTCGGCGTTGAACCACTTAACGGTTCCGGTAGCCATAAGCCCTCCTTGGGCTCAAAGGGTTGCCCTGCTCCAGAACCAGCAAGTGTGAAGACGAGTTCTGCACAACTGCATCCGCCTGAAAACGACGAGAGCCCGCGGTCACATGCTCCGCAGGCTCTGTACTGCAAGGGAAACCAAACTGCAACTTGCGGCGAGCCTAGCACGCGGGCACCCGAAAGCAATAGAGGTCAAGATCACGTCACCCGGACGTTTGAAGATCCGGACGCCTGCCTGACGCCGGGGTCGGGGCCTGAAGCCTACTCCCCAGGGTCTAGCCTCGCGATGTGGACATTTCTCGCACCCGGCCGCGCGTCGGCCACATCCAGTTCCTGAACTGCCTGCCCCTGTACTGGGGGCTCGCGAGAACGGGCACGCTCCTCGACTTCGAGCTGACGAAGGACACCCCGGAGAAGCTCAGCGAGCAGCTGGTGCAGGGAGACCTCGACATCGGGCCCGTCACCCTCGTCGAGTTCCTCAAGAACGCGGACGACCTGGTCGCCTTCCCCGACATCGCGGTCGGCTGCGACGGACCGGTCATGTCCTGCGTGATCGTCTCGCAGCTCCCGCTGGACCGGCTCGACGGCGCCCGGGTCGCCCTCGGCTCGACCTCGCGCACCTCCGTCCGGCTGGCCCAGCTGCTGCTGGCGGAACGGTTCGGCGTCCAGCCCGACTACTACACCTGCCCGCCCGACCTCAGCCTGATGATGCGGGAGGCCGAGGCCGCCGTCCTCATCGGCGACGCCGCACTGCGCGCCAACCTGCACGACGGTCCCCGCTACGGCCTCGCCGTGCACGACCTCGGCGCGCTGTGGAAGGAGTGGACGGGACTGCCGTTCGTCTTCGCGGTGTGGGCGGCGCGCCGCGACTACGCGGAACGCGAACCCGTCATCACCCGCAAGGTCCACGAGGCGTTCCTCGCCTCCCGCAACCTCTCCCTGGAGGAGGTCGGCAAGGTCGCCGAGCAGGCGGCCCGCTGGGAGTCCTTCGACGAGAAGGTGCTGGAGCGGTACTTCACCACCCTCGACTTCCGCTTCGGCGGACCGCAGCTCGCGGCCGTCGCGGAGTTCGCCCGGCGGGTCGGCCCGACGACGGGCTTCCCCGCCGATGTGAAGGTGGAGCTGCTCCAGCCCTGACGGCGGCCGGAGCGCCGTCGCGGGCGCGCTCGCGGCCGTGACCACCGGGTCCGCGTACCTCTTCGTTCCGCTGCCCCGGGACGGCGGCGGCAAGGACGCCGTCGGCGGCTTCCTCCCCGGCCACCGCGCTGGACCCCTCCGCCCCCCGGGGGCGCCGGAGGTCGGGGACAGCCTGCGCCGGGGCCCGGACCCGACCACGGCGGGAACAGCCTGCGCCGGGGGGCCGGACCCGACCACGGCGGGTGCGGCCGGGTCCCGGCGACCGTGCGGCCGGCCCGGGTGGGCGGCGACCTGCGCCACGCAGCGGAGAGCCGCGCCCCGGGAAGGCCCGAGGCGCGGCTCTCGAAGGCCGGCCGGCCGGTACGGCGAGGGGTCAGCCGAGCTGCCGGACGGTCTGGTAGTCGGTGCGGACGGTGACGGGGGTGGTGTCGATCGTGGTGGCGCCGCCCTCGTACAGGAGCAGGTTGCCCGCCTTGTCGACGGCCCAGATGTCCGGGACGCCGTCACCGGTGGTGTCCGGGCCGCCGTACAGGTACGGGAAGTCGGCCGGGAGCATGGTGCCGGAGGCGTAGGCGTTGTCGACGCCGCCCGAGCTCGCGGCGGCGGTGCCGAGGCTGGTGAGGACCGTGCCGGTGCCGTCGCTCTCCTTGATGCCCTTGCGCAGCCAGATGTTGCCGGAGGCGGTGCGGTAGGTGAGGTCGGCCGCGCCGTCCTTGTTGTAGTCGGTGATGGCGACGAAGTCCCGGTCGGCCCAGGCGCTGCTGGTCAGCTGGGTGGCCGTCGTGAAGGTGCCGCCGGTGTAGCCGGAGAAGACCCACAGCTCCGCCCCGCCGGCGCCGCCCGCGGCGAACAGCTCGGGCTGTCCGTCGCCGGTGATGTCGCCAGCGGACTTGATCTCGCTGAAGGTGGCGGGGGAGGGGGCGTTCGCGGGGAGGCGGACCTCCACGCGGCGGGAGACGTCGACGGCGCCGTAGCCGTCACCGGGGTAGATGAAGAGGCGGCCTTCGGGGGTGCGGATCACCCAGTCGCTGATGCCGTCGCCGGGGGCGAAGTCCCCGTTGTGGGTCACCAGGGACAGGGTGCCGTTGCCGTCCCAGATGTGCGGGGCGGTGTCCGCGTCCTTCAGCAGGGTGCCCCTGTCGTGGGTGCCGTAGATGCCGTTGATGTGCCGGCCGTTCTCGGTGACCGGGGCGATCCACAGGTTGCCGCTGGTGGTGAGGTAACCGAAGTCGGCGCTGCCGTCGCCGGTGAGGTCGCCGGGGCCGTCGGGCTCGGGCCGCGGGGTGACGAAGAAGTAGTACTTGCGGGCCGCCGGCGAGAGGTTGCCCGCCGCGTCCACGGCCTTCACGTACAGGGTGTTGGGCCCGGCGGTGGGCGGCTCGACCCCGGTCGCCGTGGCGGTCTTGACGGGAGTGGTGCAGGAGGCGGTCAGGCCGCCGGTGTTGCCCTGCTTGCCGTTGGCGCAGACGTAGGCGGAGTACGACGTGTTGTTGATCGAGTAGACGAACTTCACGATGTCGTTCTCGTCGGGGTCGCCGACCGAGAAGGTGAAGCTGCCGCTCGACCCCAGGGGCTCCGGGGACCACACGTCGGGGGCGTTGTTGTCGGCGTCGTAGCCGGGGAACTGCGTGGAGCCGACCGGCGCCGGGGAGTCCGGGAAGTCGGAGTCGTAGGTGAAGCGGCAGACCCCGTCACCGCCGGTGGGCGCCCAGGGGCTGCTGACCTTGGCGTCCCAGCCGCGCACCCGCCAGGAGTACGTGTAGCCGTTGACGAGCGAGCCGAGCTGGACGGAGGCCGTCTCACCGTCGTTGACGGAGGTGTCGAAGTAGCTCTTCGCCGTGGTGTCGTAGTAGTTCGTGCGCCAGACCTGGAACTCCATCTTGGCCAGGTCCTTGTCCGGGTCGGTGCCCTTGGCCGTGAGGTGCGGCGCGCTCTTGCCGAGCTTGATGTACGGCGAGGTGCTGGTGTCGCAGGAGCCCGGGCTCATGGTGACGGAGGTCGGGGTGTTGGGCCTGCGGTTGTAGGTGATGCTGACGCTGGGCGAGTCGTCCTGCTCCGCCTTGAACTTCTTCCACGAGTACGTGTCCGTCTCCAGCCCGGTCGCGGAGCCGGTCGGCGCGGAGCTGGAGGTGGAGGCGACCAGGCCGATGTTGAAGTCGGTCCAGCCCTGGTCGGCGACCTCCTGGGCCAGCGAGGTGACGGTGAAGTTCACGAAGGCGTTCGGGCAGGAGCTGTTGGACTTCCAGCCGTACGCGAACGACTTGGAGGTGATCTTCCGCTTCCAGGCGGGCTGGTGGTTCCAGGTGGTGCGGGTGCCGAAGTCCTCGGTGCGCCACACCTGCACCGTGCGCTTGCTGCACGACCACGAGTGGGTCTCCAGCACCTTCAGGGTGGCGCTGGAGACGTCCGCGTTCTTGATGGAGCGCGGGAGGACGAAGCGGAAGAAGGAGCGGGCGGTGCCCCAGGTGTCCCGCTCGAAGCCGACCCGGGCCTCCTTGGTGTCCTGGTTGTAGTTGGCGCCGTCGTAGAAGCTGGACGTCGGGTACTTCTTGTACACCGTGGTCCAGTTGGCGCGGGTGCCGACGATGGGCGGGTCCAGGAACAGCGGGTACGTCAGGGTCTCGTCGCCGTGCAGGTAGCTGTCCGGCGGGGTGATCGTCAGCACGCCGTCGTCGCCCAGCGAGGCCGGGACGGTGGTGGCGTGCGCGCCGTCGCCGGGGCCGTGCAGGGCGGGCAGGCCGAAGGTGCCGGAGGCGGTGGACCGGGAGAAGGCGGCGGGCTCGGCCTCGCCGGGCTCGGCGGCACCGGCGCGGGGCGCCTCGGGGTCGTCCTCCTCGGGCGCCTCCTCCGGCCGGGCGGGGGCCTCCTCGACGGTCTCCGGGTCCTCGTTGGTGCCCGTGGCGGCCTCGGGGCCGGTGGCGGCGCCGGCGTCGGGGGTACCCGCGGAGTCCCACAGGAACGGAGTGGGCGCCACGGCGATCTCCCTGCCGTCGCCGTCCCGGCCGGTCAGCACGTCGGTGACCGGGTCGAGGGAGAAGTCGAGGGTGGGGGAGGTGACCCGGTAGCGCGGCGGGTCCTGGGCCAGCGCGGCGGCGGCCTCGGGAGTGTGCACGACCAGCACGTGGGTGAAGCCGGTGTCCCGCGCGGTGAGCACCAGGTCGACACCGGGGCGTACGCCCGCGTACAGCGCCCGGTCGCCGTCGATCGCCGGCTCGGGCAGCGCACCGGGCCACTCGACCCGGACGGTGTGGGACTCGGCGGTCATCGACAGCAGCGGGGACCAGTCGGCGGCGGTCTCATCGGCGCGGAGGGCGACCGGGGTGAGCGGCGAGCGTCCGCCCATCGCCCGGGTGCCGTCCCCGCCGCCCCCGGAGAACGTGACCGGGTAGAGGCTGTTGACGGTCCGCCAGCCGTCGCCGTGCCGCCGCAGCGTCGTGTCGATCGGCGCCCACGTCCCCTTGGTGTTCCGCGCCCGCACCGGCTGCGCGGAGACGGTGTAGGTGAAGGTGCCGTCGGGGTTGGCGTGGGTCTGCGAGAACTCGTCCGTGAGGGCCGTGACTTCGACCTTCTCGCCGGTCTTGCGCGCCTTGCGCTGGGCGGTGTCCTCGGCGGACAGCTTCTCGCCCTTCGCCCGGGCCTGCGGCGCCTTCGCCTCGGCGGCCGGGCCGTCGTCGCGCAGGGCGAGCACGGCTCCACCGCCCGCGAGCACGGCCAGTGCCACGGCGGCGGCCAGGACGCGCCGGCGCCGGCGCGGGGTACGGGGGTCTGCGTCGCTCACGGCGGGCCCTTCTCCAGCTCTTCGGGGGGATGCCCTCGGGCCTGATGACAAGCCTTGTGAGCGCGCTGTGCGCCGGATTGGGCGGTTGGAGTATGAGCGGGCGGCCGGGAAGAGATCAACACCTTCGTCGGCGATACCAGCCGCGGCGGCGACTGTGCCGTAGCGCAACGCGCTTCATTGCTTATTTTTGCCTTATTTTCGGCAGTGACATAGCTAACACAGCCTCTCCACAACTTGACGCTGATCTTCGCCAACCCGCACCTTCTCCCCAGTCATTGATCACCATGTGCCATCGGTCCGTTCGTTCCTGATGGTTTGTGACTCGGGAAGGGTCGGTCGGCTGTGCGTGAGCGCTTGATACGTCGCCGAGCCAGAGTCGGCGTCGTGGCCGCCGTACTTCTGGGCCTCAACGTCACCCTGCTGCCCAGTGCCTTCGCCTCCGGGCCGAAGCCCACCCGGACGGCGGTCGAGCTGGACGAGCTCCAGGAGACCGATCCGATCCCCGTCGCCGAACAGCCCACCGCCGGCCTCCAGCAGCTCTCCGGCGACGGCTCCACCGGCAAGCGGGCCGACTACGACCCGGCCGCCGTGGCCGCCGTGCCCGAGGCATCCGGCACCAAGGCCGTCACCGACCTCGCCCCCGGCACCACCACCCCGGTCGCCGCCTCCACCGACGGCACGGTCAGCGTCGCCGTCGGCGCGCCCGAAGGCGCCACGCCCGAGCAGGCCGACGCCCTCGAAGGCGAATGGACCGTCGCGGTGGCCCCCGAGAGCCAGGCGGTCGGCAACGGCGCGCAGGGTCTGATGCTCGCCGTCGACGCCCCCGACACGGCCACCGGCCAGGCGGTCGTCTCCATCGACGCCACCCGCTTCGCCGAGGCCTACAACGCCGAGTGGCTCGACCGGCTCTCCTTCAACCTGATGCCGGCCTGCTTCGCCACCACTCCCGAACTGGAGGAGTGCTCGCAGGGCGTCCCGGTGAGCACCGAGGTGGAACTCACCGGCGACAAGGTGACCGTGCCCCGGGACACGGGCGACTCCTCCGGGTCCGAGGCGGACCCCGGCGAGGACACCGCCACCGACGAGCTCGACGGCTCCACGGCCACCACCGCCCAGGTGCCGGAGACCCTGCTCAACGTCACCCTCGACACCGCCGACCTGAAGGCCGTGTCGGCCGCGGGCGGCTCGTCCACCACCACCCCGGCCGCCGCCTCCGGCACCGGCACCACCAGCTCCGCGCTGTGGCGCGGCGACCGCGGGCCCAGCCGGGTCATGCAGGTCGCCGACGCCGCCGGCGGCGCGTACATGGTCGGCGGCTCCCACGGCGCCGGCCAGTCCGGCGACTTCGGCGCCACGCCCCTCGCCACCGGCGGCGACTGGTCGGCGGGCGGCTCCTCCGGCGCCTTCAGCTACGCGTACACGATGGCCGGACCGCAGGTGCCGTCGGGCCCGTCCCCCAACGTCACCCTCAGCTACAACTCCCAGTCGTCCGACGGCCGCACCTCCGCCACCAACAACCAGGTCTCCTGGATCGGCGAGGGCTGGGACTACCACCCGGGCTCCATCACCCGCACCTTCGTCACCTGCGCCGCCGACACGGCGAACGCCAACAACGAGAAGCACTTCACCGGCGACCAGTGCTGGGGCACCCACAACGCCGTGCTCTCCCTCAACGGCACCACCACCGAGCTGGTCCGCGACGACACCAGCAAGGAGTGGAAGAGCGCCCGCGGCGACAACATGCGCATCGAGCTGCTCGACACCGCCGAGTACCAGCGCATCCTGAACGTCACCCACGGCCCCGGCAACGAGGACGACAACGGCGAGTTCTGGCGGGTCACCACCAGCGACGGCACCCAGTACTACTTCGGCCTGAACCGGCTGCCCGGCTGGAGCTCCGGCAAGCCGGAGACCGACTCCGTGCTGACCGTCCCCGTCGCCGGCAACCACTCCTCCGACCCCTGCCACGCCACCGCGTTCAAGGACTCCTTCTGCGACCAGGGCTGGCGCTTCCAGCTCGACTACGTCGTCGACCCCACCGGCAACGCCATGTCGCTGTGGTGGGAGCGGGAGCACAACGCGTACGCCCAGAACAACAAGGAAGCGAACGCGGTCGGCTACCACCGCGCCGGCCTGCTGAAGCGCATCGACTACGGGCAGCGCGCCGAGTCCCTGTTCACGCAGGAACCGCTGGGCCGCATGGTCTTCACCACCCAGGAGCGGTGCTTCAGCGACAACGCCTTCAAGGTGGCCTGCTCGGACGGCAACTTCGACTCCAAGCAGTCCCATCTGACCCGGCCCTGGTTCGACACCCCCGCCGACCTCGCCTGCAAGGCCGGCAAGAAGTGCACGAACTACGCCCCCACCTTCTGGTCCCGCCAGCGGCTGTCCAAGGTCACCGCCTGCGCCCAGCGCGAGCAGGGCGTACGGCTCACCGAGTACAGCACCGACGGCACCGGCACCGAGTCCGGCTCCCCGCACGCCTGCGGCCTGGCCGGCGACGGCGTCTCCACGACCCTGCTGTCGAAGGTCGACGCCTGGGACCTCACCCAGTCCTTCCCGCACGGCCTCACCGGGGACTACACCGCGCTCTGGCTGGACTCCATCACCCGCACCGGGTACGCGGTGGACGGCACCACCAAGCGCCTCAACCCGGTCTCCTTCGGCTACGGCACCGAGCCGCTGCCCAACCGGGTCAGGCAGGGCACCGCCGACACCGGCCCGCTCTTCGGCCGGCTGCGCATCCGCGACGTCATCTCCGAGTACGGCGGCCGCACCCACGTCGAGTACAAGGCGCCCGAGGGCGCCTGCGCCACCGGCACCGGCTTCCCCCCGGTCGACCAGAACAAGCTGCGCTGCTACCCCGTGCACTGGCACGCGGACGGCGAACTGACCGACAAGTACCTGTCCTGGTTCCACAAGTACGTCGTCCACACGATCACCGAGGTGCCGCGGCTCGCGGACGCCAAGGACCTGACGACGACGTACTCCTACGACACCTTCAGCGACGCCCACGACGGGGCGCTGTGGGCCAAGAACAACGCCGAGTTCTCCCGTCCCAAGACCCGCACCTGGGACCAGTGGCGCGGCTACCCCATCGTCACCACCACCACCGGCGGCAGCGCCACCGACGGCAGCGCCGCCAGCAAGACCGTCACCCGCTACTACCGCGGCATGAGCGACGACGTCATCAAGGACGACACGCCCAAGGACCCCACCGACGACGTCAAGCGGTCGTACACGATGACCGACGTCACCGGTGCCGCCCTCAAGCCCGACCGGCAGGCCTACGCCGGCATGGTCGCCGAGTCCCTGACGTACCTCAGCACCAGCGACGCCACCTCCACCGGCTGGATATCGCGGTCCGTCAACATCCCCGACGACCCGGTGCGCCTCGCCACCCGCAACCGCACCGACGCGCCGGACGTGGTCGCCGAACGGGTCACCCTCGACACCACGAGGACGATCACCAAGTCGTCCGGCACCGGCGACGACCCGTCGACCCTGCGCACGGTCACCACGCAGACCGACTACGACGAGTACGGCCTGCCCACCGTCGTGCGCGAGCACGGCGACACCGCGAAGACCGGCGACGAGTCGTGCACCCGCACCCAGTACGTGCACAACACCGGCCGTGACGTCTACCTCGTCGGCCTGGTCGCCCAGACGGTGACCACCACCGGCACCACCGCCTGCACGGCCGAGCTGTCCACCGCCACCCAGGACACCCTGGTCTCCGCCTCCCGCGTCTACTACGACAACGCCGCCTCCCACACGGCCACGCCCACCCAGGGCCAGGTGACCAAGACGGTCATCCCGACGGAGAACGGCACCGGCTGGCAGACCACCCACCCCGAGTCGCAGACCAAGTACGACTCCACCGGCCGGATCACCGAGGTCACCGACGCGACGGGACTGGTCAACAAGACCGTCTACAAGCCCTCCGCCGGCCAGGTCTTCACCATCGAGACGGTGGCGGGCAGCAAGCTCGACGCGAACGGCGCCGAGACCGGCTTCACCAGCAGCACCACCCTGGAGCCCGGCCGCGGCACCAGCCTGACCACCCGCGACCCCAACGGCCGCGTCTCCTCGTACACCTACGACGCCCTGGGCCGCACCACGGCCGTCTGGGACACCACCCAGAGCCCCACCGACGACCCCACCGCGCGGTACGCGTACAACACCGACCCGAAGCACCCGGTGTCCGTCGTCACGCAGGCGCTGTCCGACAACCCCACCACGTCCCCCGGCGACGGCGTCTACACCTCCGCCACCACCATCTACGACGGACTGGGCCGCGAACGGCAGACCCAGGCCCCGGCGGTGGGCGGCGGCCGGCTGATCACCGACACCTTCCACAACGCCGCCGGACAGGTCCGCTTCACGCGCAACGCCTACTACATGGACGGCGACCCGGAGACCAAGCTGGTCGTCCCGCTCTCCGAGTCACTGGTCCCCAACGCGACCACCTACACGTACGACGGCCTGGGCCGGGTCCTCACCGTCACGCCCGTCCACCACTCGTACCCGCAGACCGGCGCGACCGCCACGAACGGCGACGGCCAGCCCGTCCCGACCACCGACCGCCGCACCCGCTACGAGTACGGCCTCGACTACACGATCGTCCGCCAGCCCAAGGGCACCCCGCCCTCGCGGGTGTGGACGGACGCGCTCGGCCGCACCGTCCGCCAGGACACCTTCAGCGACACGTCGCTCGCCGAGGACTCGGCGATCACCACCCGCTACAGCTACGACGTCCGCGGCGACCTGGTCACCACCACCGACGACGCCGGCCACACCCGCACCTGGAAGTACAACGCGCTCGGTGGTGTCACCGACACCACCGACCCGGACGCCGGCGCCACCCACACCACGTACGACGCGATGGGCCGCGTGGCCACGGCGGTCACCCCCCGCGGTGACACCACCGCCTACGGCTACGACCGCTTCAGCCGGGTGACCGAGGTCAAGGTGACCCCGAAGGGGTCCACCACCGCCACCGTCGCCCAGACCTACGCCTACGACACCGCCACCGCGGGCAAGGGCCAGCTCGCCCAGGCCACCCGCTACACCGACGGCAAGCCGTACACCACCTCGATCGCCGGCTACACCGCCGACTACCAGCCCACGGGCATGACCGTCGCCCTCCCGCCGGGCTCCACTCCGGGCCTGACCACCGACGGCTTCTCCACCCAGTACCCGTACACCTACACGTACGACCGGGAGGGCCAGCTCGAGTCCTACCGGGCCCCGGCGGCCGGCGGCCTGACCGCCGAGGACGTCATCACCCGGTACAACAAGGCCGGCCTGCCGGTGTCCGTCTCCGGCAAGGACTGGTACGTCGCCGAGACCGACTACTCCGTCTACGGCCAGGTGCTGCGCTCCACCGTCGGCGAGCAGGGCCGCCGCGTCTGGCAGGACAGCACCTACGACGAGGCCACCGGCGAACTGCTCAGGAGCACCCTCGTCCGGGAGCTGATCGGCGACACGCAGGTCGTCCCCAAGAACACGATCAACACGCGCTCGTACGCCTACGACCCGTCCGGCAACGTCCTCGACGTCGCCGACCGGAGCGGCAACGGCACCACCGACCGCCAGTGCTTCACCTACGACACCCTCGGCCAGCTCACCGAGGCGTGGACCACCCCGAGCGGGGGAGCCTGCGCCGCCCCCGGCAAGACCACCGCCGAGCCCGTCTACGCCGACGGCACCGTCAACGTCTCCGCCGGCAACTACGGCTACTGGCAGTCGTACAGCTACGACACGCTCGGCAACCGCACCAAGAAGGTCAACCACAAGGCCACCCCGACGTTCGGCACCGACGGCAAGGTCGACACCAAGGGCGACGTCGTCACCGACTACGCCTACGGCACCAGCGAGACGGCCAAGAACGACCAGCCGCACACGCTGACCTCGTACGCCACCACCTCCACCACGGCGCAGGGCGCGGCGGTCACCACCCGCTCCACCCAGACCTACGACGCCGCCGGCAACCTGGAGACCCGCACCAACGGCGGCGCCACCTCCCAGACCCTCACCTGGACCTGGGACGGCAAGGTCGAGTCCGTCACCGGCTTCGGCCCCGACGGCGCCGGACCCTGGACCGGCACCGCCGACCTGTGCCTCGACCTCAGCAGCTCCAGCACCGCCGCGGGCAACCCCGTGCAGATCTGGCGCTGCAACGGCACCAAGGCGCAGAACTTCCGCCTCGAACCCGCCGACACCACCGGCGACGGCCAGGTCGACAACGCGAACATCGGCCAGTTCAAGGTCGCCGACCGCTGCGTCCAGCCGGCCGCCACCCCCGGCGTCGCCGGCACCGCCCTCGGCATCCAGGCGTGCAACCCCGACCTGTCGGCCCAGCGCTGGCAGACCCTGCCCACCGGGCAGCTCCAGCACGTCGACTCCAAGCTGTGCCTCTCCGCCCCCGCCACCACCGCCGGCACCGACCTCGTCCTCGCGTCCTGCGACCAGACGGCGATCGGCCAGCTGTGGAAGCCGGGCTCCAAGACCACCTATGTCTACGACGCCTTCGGCAACCGGCTGCTGGAACGCTCGACCAGCGGGGCGGTCCTGCACCTGCCCGACACCAAGGTCGCCCTGACCACCTCGGGCAGCCTCCGCTACGCCGAGCGCTCCTACGGCCACGGCGGCGCGCCCTCCGTCATCCGGTACCGCGAAGGCAACGGAACCGGCGCGAGCGAGCAGCTCTTCGCCCAGTCCGTCGACATCAACGGCACCCCCATGGCCGAGGTCCGCCTCGACACCGCCGGCAACGCGTTCGTCCGGCTGAACCGGAAGGACCCGTGGGGCGAGGACCGGGGCGCCAACCTCTCACCCCGCTCGCACACCGCCTTCCACACCGGCGACGACGACGCGGCCACCGGCTTCGTCCACCTCGGCGCCCGTGAGTACGACCCGTCGACGGGCCGGTTCATCTCCGTCGACCCGGTCCTGGACCAGAGCGACCCGCTCCAGGCCAACGGCTACTCCTACGCCAACAACAACCCGGTCACCCACGCGGACCCGTCCGGCCTGACCTCCACGGCGACCAACTTCGACGCGTCCATCGCGGCGCTCGACAAGCAGATCGCCGCGTACCAGAAGATCCTGAACCGGTCCCTCGGTGACGTGATCCTCGCGACGGGCTGGGCGGTCTTCAAGGAGTTCGTCGGCTGGAACGACGTCGTCGGCTGCTTCTCCCAGGGCGACCTGTGGGCCTGCGGCAGCCTCCTCATGGACGCCATCCCCTGGACCAGCATCATCTCCAAGGGCAAGAAGATGTGGGGCGCCTTCAAGGCCACGATGGGCGCGGTCAAGGCGTTCCGGGCGGCGAAGGCGGCGGCCGAGGCCGGCATCAAGGCGGCGAAGGCCGCCAGGGCGGCCCTGGTCCGCGCGAAGAAGGCCGCCGAGGCGGCAGCCGCGGAAGCCAAACGCAAGGCCCGCGAGGCGGCGAAGGCCGCCGCCGCGGCAGCCAAGAAGAAGACCCACACGGGCTCCAAGGGCGCCCGCGGCAACACCCCCCAGGTCCAGGCCCGCAAGACCTCCCAGGCCAAGGGCAACGCCGGCGGAGGCCGCGCCGAGTCCAAGTCGGGCGGATCGAGGAGCAACTCCGGAGGAGACGACTCCAAGTCCGACGGAGGCGGCGGTTCGGACGGCGGCGGCTCGGGTGAGAGCTGCCCGATCGGCAACAGCTTCACCCCGGACACCCGGGTCCTGATGGCCGACGGCACCACCAAGGCGATCAAGGACGTCCGGGCCGGCGACAAGGTCATGGCCACCGACCCGGAGACCGGCGAAACCCGGGTGGAGACCGTCACCGCCGAGATCAAGGGCGACGGCGTCAAGCACCTGGTGAAGGTCACCGTCGACACGGACGGCAAGAAGGGCTCGGCGACCGCAGACATCACCGCCACCGACGGTCACCCCTTCTGGGTCCCGGCCCTGCGCAAGTGGGTCAAGGCGACCGACCTCCGAGCGGGCCAGTGGCTCCGCACGGGCGCCGGCACCCTGGTCCAGATCACGGCGATCGACCGCTGGACGGTCCAGCGCGCCACGGTCCACAACCTGACCGTCAGCGACCTGCACACGTACTACGTGCTGGCGGACGCCACGCCCGTACTCGTGCACAACTGCGGAGTCACGCGTGGTGGCAACGAGAGCACTTACTCCATCTCGCATGATGCGAGTGGTAGTGGCGTGATTGCTGACCTCGACAGCGACGGCATCCTGACCATGATGATGCACAACAACCCTGACAAGGGGTCGCCGCTGCGCGGCAAGGAGATGTTCGACGAAGTCATGGCTCACTTCGGGGACCGGGTTCAGGGCATCCAGGGCATCTGGGTGTACGGGGACAACCTCGGAGGCTTCAACGAGGCTGTCCGCGGCGGTGCGGGCCTGGTTTCCGCAGCCAAGGGAACTTGGACTGGCAGACAAGCGGCCCGATACGGCTTCACGCGTGCCAGGATCGATGAAGCAGTTCCCAGGCTCGACGGGGACTTCCAACAGGTCCTTGCCACATTCCGGAGATGAGGGAATCGATGGACGAGGAGCTTGAACGACTGGCTCGCTTGGCTGTCGAGTATCGAGAAATCGGGTGCAGCGTCGCGGAGATCGCGGATCTCCTGGCCAGCAAGCATCCGCGTCTGCGGGCCGAGCCGTTCCGGTTGGCCCAGGTGCTTCGGTCGGCCTTCGACCTGTCGGTTCACGACCTGCAATACATCACCGCGTGGGTGCAAGGTGGTATTTCGCTGGAATCACTGGAGGAGCACCTTCAGGTGACTGGTGACAGCAGGGGCTGACAGA
This sequence comes from Streptomyces glaucescens, assembly GCF_000761215.1. GTDB lineage: Bacteria > Actinomycetota > Actinomycetes > Streptomycetales > Streptomycetaceae > Streptomyces > Streptomyces glaucescens_B. The sequence goes on from NZ_CP009438.1 coordinate 4,467,122, forward strand.
CGAGTCGGTAAGGTCGGGCGGATGAGTGAGCCGTCGTTGCCGGGCTGCGTCCAGCGGTACTACGCCGCCGTGCCGTACGCGGAAGAAGCCGTCGCCCGGATCTACGCCCGGCTGGGTTTCCGGGCGGACGGTGTGACGCTGCTCGTCGGTGATCAGCCGGCCCGGGGTGCGGGGGCGACGGGGCCGTGAGCGTCCCGCTGCTGATCGCCGCCGCGGTGCTGTGGGGCGCGGCGGCCGGGGCGGTGCTGCCGAGGGCCGCGTACCGGCTGGCGGTGCCCCACGGGGACGCGGGGGCCGTGTCCGGCGAGGACGCCGTGGAGGAGCGGGCGCCCGGACCGAGGGAGGAGTGTCCCGGGGGGCATCCGATCGGCGGGCCGCTCCGGGGATGGCTCGGCCCGGCCCGGTGCGGGGCGTGTGACGGCAACCGCTCGTACGGCCCCTCCGCGCTCGCCCTCGCCTCCCTCACCGCCCTCCTCTGCGCCGTCCTCGCCGCCGCCACCGGTCCCCGGCCCGAGCTGGCCGTGTGGCTGCTGGTCACGCCCGTGGGGGTGCTGCTGGGTGTGGTCGACGTGCGGGTGCGGCGGCTGCCGGACGTGCTCACGTTGCCGCTCGCCGGGGCCGTGCCGGGGTTGTTGGGGCTTGCCGCGCTCGCCCCCGGCCACGTCGGCAGTTGGACCACCGCCCTGCTCGGCGGGCTCGCCCTGGGCGGCGGGTACTTCCTCCTCTTCCTGGTGAACCCTTCCGGCATGGGCTTCGGGGACGTGAAGCTGGCGCTCGGCATGGGCGCCGCGCTCGGCTGGTACGGCTGGCCGGTGGTCCTGCTGGGCACGTTCGCCGCGTTCGTGCTCGGCGCGCTGTACGGCGGTGTGCTGGCCGTCGTGCGGCGGGCGGGGCGCGGGACGGCGATCGCGTTCGGGCCGTTCCTGCTCGTGGGGGCCCTGATCGGGGTGGTCTCGGGTGCGGGCGCGGCCTGACGTCGGGGCGGTGAAATCGCTGGCGTACGCTGGTCCGGTGTCCGTCCGCAACCCGACGAAAGGGACGCCCCGGTGACCGAGAAGGCCGACTTCCAGTCTGTGCTCGACCGTGCTGCCGAGGGTGGGCGGATCACCCCGGAGGAGGCGCTGGACCTCTACCGGGACGCGCCGCTGCACGCGCTGGGCGCCGCCGCCGACGCGGCCCGCCGCCGGCGGTACGCGGGCGTGGAGCACATCGCGACGTACATCATCGAGCGGAACATCAACTACACGAACGTGTGCGTCACGGCGTGCAAGTTCTGCGCGTTCTACGCCCCGCCGAAGAGCGACAAGGGCTGGACCCGCGACCTGGACGACATCCTGCGCCGGTGCGCGGAGACCGTCGAGCTGGGCGGCACGCAGATCATGTTCCAGGGCGGCCACCACCCGGACTACGGGGTGGAGTACTACGAGACGCACTTCTCCGCCATCAAGAAGGAGTTCCCGCAGCTCGTCATCCACAGCCTGGGGGCGAGCGAGGTCGAGCACATGGCGCGGATCTCGAAGGTCAGCGTCGAGGAGGCGATCCAGCGCATCCACGCGGCCGGGCTCGACTCCTTCGCGGGCGCCGGCGCGGAGCTGCTGCCGGAGCGTCCCCGCAAGGCGATCGCCCCGCTGAAGGAGAGCGGCGAGCGGTGGCTGGAGATCATGGAGACGGCCCACAACCTGGGCGTGGAGTCGACGTCGACGATGCTGATGGGCACCGGTGAGACCAACGCCGAGCGCATCGAGCACCTGCGGATGATCCGGGACGTGCAGGACCGCACGGGCGGCTTCCGCGCCTTCATCCCGTACCTGTACCAGCCGCAGAACAACCACCTGAAGGGCCGCACGCAGGCGACCATCTTCGAGTACCTGCGGATGATCGCGATCGCCCGGCTCTTCCTCGACAACGTCGCCCACATCCAGGGCTCCTGGCTGACCACGGGCAAGGACGCGGGCCAGCTGACCCTGCACTACGGCGCCGACGACCTCGGCTCGATCATGCTGGAGGAGAACGTCGTCTCGGCGGCCGGTGCCAAGCACCGCTCCAACCTGATGGAGATGATCGAGATGATCCGGGGCGCCGACCGGGTCCCGGCCCAGCGCAGCACGACGTACGAGCACCTGCTCGTGCACGACGACCCGGCGAACGACCCCGTCGACGAGCGGGTGGTCTCGCACATCTCGTCGACCGCGATCGAGGGCGGCACGGCTCACCCCGAGCTGAAGATCCTCGCCTCCAACTGAGCCGGCCGGTCCGGGAGGTCGCAGTGCTGACCCTGCACGTCGCCGAGGCCTCGCCGGAGGCCGCCGTCCTGGTCGAGGGCGCGCACGTCGCCGCCGTCGGCCCGTACGAGGAGCTGGCCGCGGCCCGTCCGCAGGCCAGGGTGCGGCGCTGGCCCGGCATCCTCACGCCCGGGCTGCTCAACCCGTACGGTCCCGAGCTGCTGGAGCGGACGTACCACCCGGACCCGCGTGAGGCGGACCGGCTGGGCACGGAGCCGATCGGCGGGGAGCGGGCGCAGGCCCTGTTCCGCGCGGACCCCGCCCGCCGGGGCGCCAGCGCGCGCCGTGGTGTGCAGCGGCTGCTCGCGCACGGCACCGTCGCGATCGCGGGGGAGCTGCGCGAGCGGGCCGCGCTGGACGCGGTGCGGCGCGCCGGGCTGGCCGTGGGCCGGCGCCCGCCGTCGCTGCCGGGGCCGCCGTCCCTCTCCCCGGCGCCGCTGATCCTGCTGCCGCCGCTCGTCGCGGGCGGCCCCGCGCGGTTCGCCGTGTTCGACGTGCCCGACCGGGCGGCCCTGGTCCGGCTGGGCGCCGGCACCTGTGTGGCGACGGTCGTCGCGGGGCGGCTGGTGCACCGCCGCCGGTAGGCACGTCCACAGGCGCCTTCGCAGGCACGTCCGTCCAAGCGCCCCGCATCCGGTGACTCCGGGTGCGGGGCGCTTTCGCGTGTCCGCGCCGGTCCGCCGCTGCACGCGTATTGACGGGCCGCCGCGCCAGACCTTAGCGTCCGGCCATCCCTAATGTTTCGGGCTTAACTTCGAAACTTTCGAAGAAGCGATCTTCGAGACGAGGAATGAGGCTCCCTCATGAGATCGATCCGCTCCGCCGGCCTGGCCCTCGCCATCGCCGCACTCGTGCTCCCGCTCGCCACCGGCGTGGCCACGGCCGAACCGTCGGGCGACCGGCACGCGGGCCCCCAACGGGGCGTCCCGCACTCCCACGCGGCCTTCGACCGGCTGCGTCACGCGGCCCCCGAGGGCTTCCACGTGGGCACCGCGGTGGCGGGCGGCGGCCACCACCTGTCGCAGCCCTACCCGGACCCGTTCACCTCGGACAAGGAGTACCGGCGGATCCTGGCCCGCCAGTTCAGCTCGGTCTCCCCCGAGAACCAGATGAAGTGGGAGTACATCCACCCCGAGCGCGGCCGTTACGACTTCGCCGCGGCCGACGCGATCGTCGGCTTCGCCGAGCGCCACCGCCAGGTCGTGCGCGGCCACACCCTGCTGTGGCACAGCCAGAACCCCGAGTGGCTGGAGCAGGGCGACTTCTCCGCACAGGAGCTGCGCGCGATCCTGCGGGAGCACATCACCACCGTCGTCGGCCGCTACGCCGGACGGATCCAGCAGTGGGACGTCGCCAACGAGATCTTCGACGACCAGGGCAGGCTGCGCACCCAGGACAACATCTGGATCCGCGAGCTGGGACCGGGCATCGTCGCCGACGCCTTCCGCTGGGCACACGCGGCCGACCCCCAGGCGAAACTGTTCTTCAACGACTACAACGTGGAGAGCGTCAACGCCAAGAGCGACGCCTACCACGCCCTCGTCCAGGACCTGCTGAAGCAGGGCGTACCGGTGCACGGCTTCTCCGTGCAGGCCCACCTGAGCACCCGTTACGGCTTCCCGGGCGACCTGGAGAGCAACCTGCGGCGGTTCGACGCGCTCGGCCTGGAGACGGCCGTCACCGAACTGGACGTCCGCATGGACGTGCCGGAGGGCGGCCGGCCCACCGCCGCCCAGGAGCGCACCCAGGCCGACTACTACCGGCGGGCGCTGTCCGCCTGCCTGGCCGTCGAGGGCTGTGACTCCTTCACCATCTGGGGCTTCACCGACAAGTACTCGTGGGTGCCGGTGTTCTTCGAGGGCGAGGGCTTCGCGAACGTCATGACCGGCGACTTCGTCCGCAAGCCCGCCTTCTGGGCGCTGCGGGACACCCTGTGGGCGGCCCGGCGGGGCTGAGCCGCCGCCGGCCGTCCCGGCGTGAGACGCTGGTGCCGCTCGATTGGTCTGTACCTGCCATGAGGAGGTCCGGTTCCATGCGCGGCACCACCGTCCCGCCGGGGACACCCTGTCTCACGCCCCGTACCGGCGAACCGCCCCTGCACCGGCTGGAAGTGGCCGGCCCGGGGGCCGTCCCCTTCGCGGCGGGGGACTTCGACTCCCTGGGCCCGTACGCCCGCTGGGACCGGCCGCACCGGCACACCTTCTACGAGATCGTCCACGTGACCGCCGGTACCGGCACCCACGTCGTCGACCTCACCCGCCGGCCGCTCGCACCGCACCACCTGGCCGTGATCGCGCCCGGGCAGGTGCACCACTGGGAGGACGAGCGGGCCCTCGACGGCACCCTGGTGCTGTTCACCGAGGACTTCCTCGTCGACCACCCCGGCGACCGCGAGCTGCTGCGCCGGCTCGCCGGGCGCGGCTGGTTCCGGCCGCCGCCGGGGGAGGGCGAGCGGATCGGCGCGCTCATGACCGAGCTGGTCGGGGAGTACGAGCAGCGGGGGCCGGGGTACGAGGGCGTGCTGCGGGCGCTGCTGCACGTACTCGCCGTCCGGGTGGCCCGGCTCCCCGACGCGCCCGCGCCCGGCGTCCCGGCCGAGGGCCGCGGGGCCGCCGTCGCCCAGGCGTTCGTCCGGCTCGTCGCCCACCCCGAGGCGGTCACCTGGACGGTCCGCGAGTGCGCGGAACGGCTCGGCGTCACCCCCGGCCACCTCACCCACGCCGTGCGGACCGCCACCGGCCGCAGCCCGGGACGCCTGCTGATCGAGGCCCGCACCTGCCGGGCCCAGCGGCTGCTCGCGCACACCGAGCTGTCGGTGCGGCAGGTCGCCGCCCGCACCGGCTTCACCGACCCCGCCTACTTCAGCCGCTTCTTCCGCCGGGAGACCGGGCAGAGCCCCGGCGACTTCCGAAAACACCACAGTCGCGCACACCAGTCCCTCGAAGCCCCCCGGGCGCCCGCCTAGGTTCGGTCCCGTTCAGCTCGGTGTCGTTCCGACAGCCCCCCACTAGGAGCAGCCATGGACCACGCGACGAACGAGACACCCGACCCGGCCGGGGAGCCCCACGAGGAGCACCCTCCTCTCGTCCGCCGCAAGACGGTGCTGCGCGCCGCGCTCGCCGCGACGGTCGCCGTCCCCGCGGCCCTGGCCGGCGCCCCCGCGCTGGCCCGCACCCTCACCGCCGGGACCGGGACACCCCCGCTCACCCCGCCCTGCGACGACGGTGACGACCCCACCCCGCCGCAGACCGAGGGCCCGTACTTCAAACCGAACTCCCCGCGGCGCACCAGCCTGCTGGAACCCGGCCTGCCCGGCACCCGGCTCACCGTGAGCGGGTACGTCTTCGGCCTGGCCTGCCGGCCGATCTCCGGTGTCCTGCTGGACTTCTGGCAGGCCGACGCGAACGGCGCCTACGACAACACGGGGTTCCGGCTGCGCGGCCACCAGTTCACCGGCGCGGACGGCGCGTTCACCCTCACCACCATCTTCCCCGGCCTCTACCCGGGCCGCACCCGGCACATCCACGTGAAGCTCCAGGCCCCCAACCGGCCCGTGCTCACCACGCAGCTGTACTTCCCGAACGAGCCCCGCAACAACACCGACACCATCTTCGACCCGCGGCTGCTGATGACGGTGCGCGACGGGGGCGGCGGAAAGGAGGCGGCGTTCGACTTCGTCCTCTCCGTCCCGCAGGAGCCGGGCCCCGGCCCCACCCCGCCGCCGGACGGCACCTGGGCCGTCGGCACCACGTACCGGGCCGGGGACCGCGTGACGTACGCGGGCCGCGGCTACCTCTGCCTCCAGGCCCACACCGCGCAGCCCGGCTGGGAGCCCCCGTCGGCTCCGGCCCTGTGGCGGGCGGCCTGAGGCGCTGAGGGGGCGGGGCGGCGTTCTCCCGCGAGGCGCTCGGCGGGGGGACGCCGCCCCGAAGCGCGCACGTCGTCCGGGCCGGGGCGGGACCGACCGCCGGGCCGCCCGGGTGGGCACGCCCGCCGGGCGGCCCGGCTGCAACAATGAGGACGTGACCCGCGCATCCCTGGACAAGCAGCCGCACGAAGTCGCCTCGATGTTCGACGACGTGGCGGAACGGTACGACCTCACCAACGACGTGCTGTCCCTGGGCCAGGCCCGGGCGTGGCGCAAGGAAGTCGCCAGGGCCGTCGACGCCCGGCCCGCGCAGAAGGTGCTGGACCTGGCCGCCGGCACGGCGACGTCGTCCCTGCCGTTCGCCCGCACCGGCGCCTACGTCGTCCCCTGCGACTTCTCCCTCGGCATGCTCCAGGTCGGCAAGCGCAGGCACCCGTGGCTGCCGCTGACCGCGGGGGACGGCACCCGGCTGCCGTTCAGGGACGGCGTCTTCGACGCCGTCACCATCTCCTTCGGGCTGCGCAACGTCCAGGACACCGACGCCGCGCTGCGCGAGCTGTACCGGGTGACGCGGCCCGGCGGACGGGTCGTGATCTGCGAGTTCTCGCACCCGACCTGGGCACCCTTCCGGACCGTCTACACCGAGTACCTGATGCGCGCGCTGCCGCCGGTGGCCCGTGCGGTGTCCTCCAACCCGGAGGCGTACGTCTATCTCGCCGAGTCCATCCGCGCCTGGCCCGACCAGGCCGGCCTGGCCGGCCGGCTGAAGGCGGCCGGCTGGTCGCGGGTGGCGTGGCGCAACCTCACCGGGGGCGTGGTGGCCCTGCACCGGGGCTTCAAGGAGGGCTGAGCGAGACACCGGGGCTTTCCGGGCCGAGCGAGACCCGTCGGCCCCGGCCGCGCGGGGCCGTCGCCCACGGCCCCGGCACGGCCGTCACCCCAGGCCGAGCAGGCTCATCACCCGGGGTTCCTCCTCGGCGGCCGGCTCCCGGCGCATCCCGCCGTGCGGCACATCGGGCCGGCGCGGCTCGCGCACGCCCGAGCCTCCGCCGCCCTCGCCGGCGTCGAACCAGACGGTGACGACGGCTCCGCGCGGAACCCCCGCCCCGGGCGGCGGGTACTGCCGTACGACGTGGTCGGCCACCGTGCGGGAGAAGTCGGGCCGGTCGGGCGCGGCGAGCAGCACTCCGTGCGCCCGGGCCGTCTCGCGTGCGTCCACGGCCATGAGGCCGACGAGCCGCGGCACGCGTACCTCGGGTGTATTGGGTGGAATGGGCACAGTTGTCACCCCCAGCGGTACGGGGAAGAGTAGCCGCCCGGGGTGCCGTCCGGAAGCTTCAGGTGGCGTTCCGTAGCCGAGGATGACGAAGCGTCACAACTCCAGCCGGTAGCAGTGCCCCTGCTGCTTCGACTCGGGCGTCGTGAAGGTCTCCGCGAGGCGCATCCCCAGCCGCCGCGTCACCGCGATCGAGCGGGTGTTGCGGGCGTTCACCATCGCCACCACGCTCGGTACGCCCGCCGCCCGCACCCGCTCCAGCGTCTGCCGGGCCGCCGCCGTCACATAGCCCCGGCCCCAGTGCTCCCGGCCCAGCCGCCAGCCGATCTCGATCTCCCCGGCCGGACCCCACTCGCCCGGCCAGGGCTGGGCCCCCGTGAAGCCGATGACCCGGTCCTCCTCGTCCAGCATCGTCCACAGGCAGAAGCCCAGTTCGGCGTCGTGCTTGCGCTGACGGGCCGTCAGCTCCTCGTAGACCGACAGCTCGGCGGACCGGCCGCCGTGGAACTCCATCACGTCCGGGTGGTCGAAGACCCGGTGCCAGGCGACGGCGTCCTCGTCGGTGGGGACACGCAGCCGTACCACGGGGAGCGTTCTGTTCACGGAGCAGCCCTTCAGCCGGGTGATCGATTCTGCTGAATAGACTGCCCGTGTCCAGTGCCGGTCGGCACGCTGATTTCGAACTTGGGGAGATCCCGCCGTGACCGAGCCCCTCCTCTCCGACAACACCGCCGACGTCATCGTCGTGGGCGCGGGGCCCGCCGGCTCCACCACCGCCTACCACCTCGCCAAGGCCGGGCTCGACGTCCTGCTGCTGGAGAAGACCGAGTTCCCGCGCGAGAAGGTGTGCGGCGACGGGCTCACCCCGCGCGCGGTCAAACAGCTCGTCGCCATGGGCATCGACATCTCCGAAGAGGCCGGCTGGCTGCGCAACAAGGGCCTGCGCATCATCGGCGGCGGCGTCCGGCTCCAGCTGGACTGGCCGGATCTCGCCTCCTTCCCGGACTACGGGCTGGTCCGCAAGCGCGACGACTTCGACGAGCAGCTCGCCCGGCAGGCGCAGAAGGCGGGCGCGCGGCTCCACGAGCGCTGCAACGTCTCCGGCCCGATCGTCGACGACCGCACCGGCCGCATCACCGGTGTCACCGCCAAGCTGGGCGAGGAGAAGCGGGAGGTCTCCTTCCACGCGCCGCTCGTCGTCGCCGCCGACGGCAACTCCACCCGCCTCTCCCTGGCGATGGGCCTGCACCGCCGCGAGGACCGCCCGATGGGCGTCGCCGTCCGCACCTACTTCACCTCCCCGCGCCACGAGGACGACTACCTGGAGTCCTGGCTGGAGCTGTGGGACCGCCGCGGTCCCGGCGAGGACCGGCTGCTGCCCGGCTACGGCTGGATCTTCGGCATGGGCGACGGCACGTCCAACGTCGGCCTCGGCGTCCTGAACACCTCCGACTCCTTCAAGGAGCTGGACTGGCGCGAGGTGCTGAAGGCGTGGTGCGCGTCCATGCCCGAGGACTGGGGCTACACCCCCGAGAACATGACCGGCCCGATCCGCGGCGCCGCCCTGCCGATGGCCTTCAACCGCCAGCCGCACTACACCAAGGGCCTGTTGCTGGTCGGCGACGCCGGCGGCCTGGTCAACCCGTTCAACGGCGAAGGCATCGCCTACGCCATGGAGTCCGGGCAGCTCGCCGCCGACGTCATCGTGCAGGCGCACGCACGGACCACGCCCGCCCAGCGGGAGGCCGCCCTCCAGCGCTACCCGCGCGTCCTGAAGGACACCTACGGCGGCTACTACACCCTCGGCCGCGCCTTCGTGAAGCTCATCGGCAACCCGAAGGTCATGAAGATCGCCGCACAGCGCGGCCTCACCCACCCGATGCTGATGAAGTTCACCCTCAAGCTGCTCGCCAACCTCACCGACCCGACGGGCGGCGACGCGATGGACCGCATCATCAACGGACTGACGAAGGTGGCGCCGAAGGCCTGATCACCCCCGCGGCGGCCCGGCGCTCGCCGTGCGCCGGGCCGCCGCGGTCAGCGCGAGCCCGGCCGCGGCGAGGGCGGCGCTGATCCAGGCGGCGGCGCGCTGGTCGCCGGTCGCCGCGGTGGCCGCCCCGGCCAGCAGGGGCCCGGCGACGGCGCCCGTGTTGAGTGCGGCCGTGGCGAACGAGCCGCCCAGCGCGGGCGCGTCGGAGGCGACCCGCAGCACCCGGTTCACCACCGCCGTACCGACCCCGAAGGACAGCGCGCCCTGCACCGTCGCCAGCGCGAACAACGGCACGGCGGCGGTCCCGGCCAGGGCGAGCGCCGCCCATCCCGCAGGCAGTGCCGCCGCCGCGAGCACCAGGCCGCGCCGCGGCCGCCCGGCGCCGTCGACCCCGCCGCCCGTGCGGCCGGTGACGGCCACCCCGGCGAACGCGCCCACCCCGAACGCCGCGAGCAGCCCGGGCACCGCCGCCTCGGGCAGCCGCGCGGTGTCCGTGGCGACGACGGCCAGACAGGCGAAGGTCGCGAACGTCGCCCCGTTGACGACGGCCGCGAGCGCCAGCGCCGAACGCACCGGGCGGGCCCGCAGCACCCCGATCTCACGGCGGACGCGGACCCGCGCGCGGCCGGCCGGATCGGCGGGCGCCGAGCGGTGCACCAGCGCCAGCGCGGGCAGGCACAGCGCGGCCACCGCCCAGAACGCCGCGCGCCAGCCCGCCCGCTCCCCGAGCAGCGCGCCCGCGGGCACCCCGACGACGCACGCCAGCGTGATCCCGGACAGCAGGACGGCCATCGCCCGCGCCTGCTTCTCCGGGGTGACGAGCGAGGTCGCCACGGACAGGGCGACGGCGAGGAAACCGGCGTTGACGACCGCGGCGACGATCCGGGTGGCGAACAGCACCGCGAAGTCGTGGGTGACCGCGCCGGCCACGTGCACGACGACGAACGCCGCGAGGAACCCCGCCAGCGCCCGGCGGCGCGGCCACCGCGCGCTCCAGGCGGCCATCAGCGGGGCGCCGGCGACCATCCCGGCCGCGTACGCCGACGTCAGGCTCGCGGCGGCGGCCACCGGCACGGACAGATCACGGGCGATGCCGGGCACGAGCCCGGACAGCATGAACTCGGAAGTCCCCTGGGCGAAGACGGCGAGACCCAGGACATGGAGGAACACAGGCAAGGAGTCGACTCCGGCGTGAGATGCGGGCAGGGGCATCCGCGCGCTGGAGGGGGAAGAACCGACCGGGGCACGCGGAGCGCGTGTCCGGCCGCCGAAGGCGGGGGCGGCTCGGGGAGCCGTACGAGGATCAGCCTGCGGCCCGCCGCCGGGCGACCGGCGGCTCCGCTCTGTCGGACTCGGGGTTCGTCACGCGGGGCACGCTAGCGCCGGCCTCGCGGTCCAGCAACCGAATTGACGCCGTCATGGCGCGGGCCTGGCGGGCGCGGGCGGCCCGGCACGGTCCGGGGCCCCGGAGGCCGGCGGGCGGGGAGTGCAGGCGCGGCGAGGCCGCGGAACAGGAAGGCGGACGTCGGCGCGTCACCGCGCCGGGCCGGGCAGGCGGCGGACGCCGCGGGCGGCCCCACGGTGTGCGCGAGTGCCGTGCCCGGCTGCCGCCCCGGGGGTGCTCCGACGCCGTCCGACGCGCCGCGGGGAACGCGCGCAGGACGCCGTGTCCAGGTTCGGGTGCGCGGGTGGCGGCCGACGACGAAACCGTGACGATCCACGTGACCCCGCGCGGTGGGACGGGTCGGGCGATCACCGTGACCGGGGCCGGGGCGACGGCGCCCTGCGGCGATCCGCTCACCTCACGGGGACGCCGGCCGCCGGGGGGCCGTGTCCCCCGGGGCCGGGATACGCCGGAAGGGCCGCTGCCCCCGAGCGGCTGCGGCCCTTCCACGGTGTCGAGCGAGGGTCAGAGGACGCGCACCGCTCCCGACGCCGGGTAGCCGGAGAGGTCCTGGATGACGACGCCCTTGGAGGGGTTCGCGGCGTCCAGGTACTGGCCGCCCCCGATGTACACGCCCACGTGGTACGCGGAGCCCTTGCCGCCCCAGTACAGGATGTCGCCGGGCTGGATGCTGGACAGGGAGACCTCGGTGCCCATCATCGACTGGTCCTGCGACACGCGCGGCAGGTCCACACCGACCTCACGGAACGCGGCCTGGACGAGGCTGGAGCAGTCCCAGGCGTTGGGGCCGGTGGCGCCCATGACGTAGGCGTCGCCCAGCTGGGCCTTGAGGAAGGCGATGACCGTCGCGACGCTGCCGCCGGCGGGCGCGGAGACGGACGGGGCGGAGACGTCGGCGGAGGGCGCGGAGACGTCGGCGGACGCGGCGAGCGTGACCCGCTCGGCGTCGCGTGCGGCGCGCTCCGCGGCGGCCTTGCGCGCGGCCTCCTCGGCCTTCTTCTTGGCCTCGGCCTTCTTCTTCGCCACGGCGAGGTCGGCCTTGGCCTCCTTGGCGGCCTGGGCGGCGGCCGCGTCACGCTCGGCCTGCAGCTCGTAGTTCGCGGCGGCCAGCTCGGTGGCGTCCGCGGACTCGGCGACCTGGGCGGCCAGGTCGGCCGTCAGGGTGGGCAGTTCGAGCGTCTGGGTCACCGGTTCGGCGGCGTTCGCCGGACCCGACGCACCGGCGACTGCCACGGTGCTGAGGATGCCACCGGCAACTCCGGCCCGCATCGCGATCTTCGACGCGCTGCGGCGGGGCTTCCGGTGGCTGCGTATGTGAGCGGTGTGGGACATGGGAACAACCGGTATCAGGGCATCCTCCATACCTTCAAGAAACGTGGGCTGCGCCACAGTTGTTCAATCCGGCCCCCGAAACGCCGCCACCGGCCTCCTTATTGACGCCGTAACGGACATAGCGGACCCACCCCCTCAAGCCTGTGATCATGGGCTTTCGTCGTTACGCCCGAATTGCCCGCCGCCTACCACCGGTTGGGATGGTTGGCCAAGCCCGGTTCTCGGGGCCCTCTCGCGAATGTGGCGGAGGTCACGGAACGGTCGCGGCGGCGGGTGCGTCTGGCGCGCGTCCCGGCGGCCGGAGAGTTCGTGAACGCGCGCACACGTCCACACCGGCCCCCGAACCTCCTTCCGAGGTGTGAACGGCGGCCGTTATCAAGAGATCGACTTCGGCGCCAATTTGCATGCGCGAGAACTCTCTTGATATGGAGACGCCCCCTTCGACCTGCGGCGACGAGCGGAAATGTCACCAGTAGTGATCACTCAGACGCTTCGCGTACGAAGATCACCGCTCATACGACTTCATGATCCTTCGTCAGGTGGTGGAGATCACAAAGCTTGTGCAATACCCCGTGTCGCAGATCACAGAGCGGCAGGCATAAGATGCGAGGCAGTTGGGCTTGTGACCTGCTTCACATGTTCTCGATCTTCGCCGTCACCAACGGGGTTGAGGAGGCCGGTGGGGCGGGTGGGGCCCGATGCAAAACCGCCAGCAGTCAGTGCCGACTGAGAGGAGCGAGGAGCGGTGAACGCGTATGCGCCCATCCTCGTACTGGGAGCCCTCGGGGCAGGCTTTGCGATCTTCTCCGTGGTCATGGCCACGCTGATCGGTCCGAAGCGGTACAACCGCGCCAAGCTCGAAGCCTACGAGTGCGGTATCGAGCCGACCCCCACGCCGGCCGGCGGCGGGCGCTTCCCCATCAAGTACTACCTGACGGCGATGCTCTTCATCGTCTTCGACATCGAGATCGTCTTCCTCTACCCCTGGGCCGTCACCTTCGACGCCCTGGGGGTCTTCGGGCTCGTGGAGATGCTGCTCTTCGTGCTCACCGTCTTCGTCGCCTACGCCTACGTGTGGCGGCGCGGCGGCCTGGAATGGGACTGAGGGGCCTTACGTCATGGGACTCGAAGAAAAGCTGCCGAGCGGCTTCCTGCTGACCACCGTCGAGCAGGCCGCCGGGTGGGTGCGCAAGGCGTCGGTCTTCCCCGCCACCTTCGGCCTCGCCTGCTGTGCCATCGAGATGATGACCACCGGTGCCGGGCGCTACGACCTGGCGCGCTTCGGCATGGAGGTCTTCCGCGGCTCCCCGCGCCAGGCCGACCTCATGATCGTCGCCGGGCGGGTCAGCCAGAAGATGGCCCCGGTGCTGCGGCAGGTCTACGACCAGATGCCCAACCCCAAATGGGTGATCTCCATGGGCGTGTGCGCCTCCTCCGGCGGCATGTTCAACAACTACGCCATCGTCCAGGGCGTCGACCACATCGTCCCCGTCGACATCTACCTCCCCGGCTGCCCGCCGCGGCCCGAGATGCTGATGGACGCCATCCTCAAGCTCCACCAGAAGATCCAGGGCTCCAAGCTCGGCGTGAACGCCGAGGAGGCGGCCCGGGAGGCGGAGGAAGCGGCGCTCAAGGCCCTGCCGACGATCGAGATGAAGGGGCTGCTGCGGTGAGCGACGCCAACGGCACCCACGGTGCGCACGGGCCGGACCGGCCCAACCCCGAGCAGGACCTCAGCGCCTCCAACCTCCCCGGCCGGCGCGGCCAGGGCGGCGAGGAGATCCGCGTCCAGCGCGGCATGTTCGGCGCGAACAACGGCGGCGACACCTCCGGGTACGGCGGCCTGGTCCGCTCCGTCCGGCTCCCCGGACCGGCGAGCCGCCCCTACGGCGGATGGTTCGACGAGGTCGCCGACGAACTGGAGGGCGCCCTGGAGGAGCAGGGCCTGCTCCCGGAGAACGCCATCGAGAAGACGGTCGTCGACCGCGACGAGCTGACCTTCCACATCGAGCGCGAGCACCTGGTCCGCGTCGCCCGCACCCTGCGCGACGACCCGGCCCTGCGCTTCGAGCTGTGCACCGGCGTCAGCGGCGTCCACTACCCGAACGACAAGGGCCGCGAGCTGCACGCCGTCTACCACCTGCGCTCGATCACCCACAACCGGCTGATCCGCCTGGAGGTCAGCGCCCCGGACACCGACCCGCACGTGCCGTCCCTGGTCGACGTCTACCCGACCAACGACTGGCACGAGCGCGAGACGTACGACTTCTTCGGGATCGTCTTCGACGGTCACCCGGCCCTGACGCGGATCATGATGCCGGACGACTGGCAGGGCCACCCGCAGCGCAAGGACTACCCCCTCGGCGGCATCCCCGTCGAGTACAAGGGCGCCCAGATCCCGGCTCCGGACCAGCGGAGGTCGTACTCGTGAGCACTTCCCACGCCTCCCCCAGGGAGACCACCGAGGGCACCGTCTACACGGTCACCGGCGGCGACTGGGACGAGATCGTCCAGTCCGCGGCCAAGGCCGACGACGAGCGCATCGTCGTCAACATGGGCCCGCAGCACCCCTCCACCCACGGGGTGCTCCGCCTGATCCTGGAGATCGAGGGCGAGACGGTCACCGAGGCCCGCTGCGGCATCGGCTACCTCCACACCGGCATCGAGAAGAACCTCGAGTACCGGACCTGGACGCAGGGCACCACGTTCGTGACGCGCATGGACTACCTGACGTCCTTCTTCAACGAGACCGCCTACTGTCTCGCCGTCGAGAAGCTGCTCGGCATCGAGGACCAGATCACCGACCGCGCCACGATCATCCGGGTGCTCCTGATGGAGCTGAACCGGCTCTCCTCCCACCTGGTGTGCATCGCCACCGGCGGCATGGAACTCGGCGCCACCACCATCATGATCTACGGGTTCCGGGACCGCGAGATGATCCTGGACATCTACGAGCTGGTCACCGGCCTGCGGATGAACCACGCGTACATCCGCCCCGGCGGACTCGCCCAGGACCTGCCGCCCGGCGCGGTGGACCAGATCCGCGAGTTCGTGAAGAAGATGAAGAGGAACCTCCCGGAGTACGACAAGCTCGCCACCGGGAACCCCATCTTCAAGGCCCGCATGCAGGACATCGGCTACCTCGACCTGGCCGGCTGCATGGCCCTCGGCGCCACCGGCCCGATCCTGCGCTCCACCGGCCTGCCGCACGACCTGCGCAAGGCACAGCCCTACTGCGGCTACGAGACGTACGACTTCGACGTCCCGACCGCCGACAGCTGCGACGCCTACGGCCGCTTCCTGATCCGCCTCGAGGAGATGCGCCAGTCGCTGCGGATCATCGAGCAGTGCCTGGACCGGCTCCAGCCCGGCCCGGTCATGGTCGCCGACAAGAAGATCGCCTGGCCCGCCCAGCTCGCGCTCGGCCCGGACGGCCTGGGCAACTCCCTCGACCACATCAAGAAGATCATGGGCACCTCCATGGAGGCCCTGATCCACCACTTCAAGCTGGTCACCGAGGGCTTCCGGGTCCCGCCGGGACAGGCGTACGCGGCCGTCGAGTCGCCCAAGGGCGAACTGGGCGTGCACGCCGTCTCCGACGGCGGCACCCGCCCCTACCGGGTCCACTTCCGCGACCCGTCCTTCACCAACCTGCAGGCCATGGCGGCGATGTGCGAAGGCGGCCAGGTCGCCGACGTCATCGTCGCCGTCGCGTCCATCGACCCCGTGATGGGAGGCGTCGACCGGTGACCACCTCATCCTCGGAGCGGGCGGAGCGAGGCGTCAGCCTGGGCATGCCCGAGCTGCCCGCGCCCGACTACCCGGACGACGTTCGGGCCCGGCTCGAGCGGGACGCCCGCGAGGTCATCGCCCGCTACCCGGACTCCCGTTCCGCCCTGCTGCCGCTGCTGCACCTCGTGCAGTCGGAGGAGGGCCACGTCACCCGCACCGGCATGCGGTTCTGCGCGGAGACGCTCGGCCTGACCACCGCCGAGGTCACCGCGGTCGCCACCTTCTACACCATGTACCGGCGCAAGCCCTCCGGCGACTACCAGGTCGGCGTCTGCACCAACACGCTGTGCGCGGTGATGGGCGGCGACGCCATCTTCGAGGCGCTCCAGGAGCACCTGGGCGTCGGCAACGGCGAGACCACCGGCGACGGCAAGGTCACCCTGGAGCACATCGAGTGCAACGCGGCCTGCGACTACGCGCCGGTCGTGATGGTCAACTGGGAGTTCTTCGACAACCAGACCCCGGACAGCGCCCGGCGCCTGGTCGACGACCTCCGTGCGGGCACCCCCGTCTCGCCCACCCGCGGGGCGCCGCTGTGCACCTTCAAGGAGACCGCCCGGATCCTGGCGGGCTTCCCCGACGAGCGCGAGGGCGCCGTCGAGGCGAGCGGCAGCGCGGGCCCGGCGTCGCTGGTGGGTCTGCGCCTGGCCAGGGGAGAGACCGCACCCGCGCGCGTGGTCCACCCGCGCGAGGGCGGACCGCACGAGGAGCCGCAGGCCACGGACCACGAGCCGTCGCCCGCACAGCACCTCAGCTCGCACGACGCGCCGCAGGACACATCGGCATCCGACTCTGCCCACCCGGCAGGGCCCACCGCCGAGGAGGGGGAGTGATGACCTTGGCAGCCGAGCTGAAAGACTCCAGCCCCGAGAAGCTGCTCGCACCCGTGCTGTCGGCCTTCTGGGACGAGGACCGGTCCTGGTCCCTGGACGTCTACCGGAGGCACGAGGGGTACGAGGGGCTCCGCAAGGCGCTCGCCATGTCACCGGACGACGTGATCGCGTACGTCAAGGAGTCCGGTCTGCGCGGGCGCGGCGGCGCGGGGTTCCCGACCGGGATGAAATGGCAGTTCATCCCCCAGGGAGACGGCAAGCCGCACTACCTGGTGGTCAACGCCGACGAATCGGAGCCGGGGACCTGCAAGGACATCCCGCTCCTCTTCGCGAACCCGCACAGCCTCATCGAGGGCATCGTCATCGCCTGCTACGCCATCAGGTCGTCGCACGCCTTCATCTACCTGCGGGGCGAAGTCGTCCCCGTCCTGCGGCGGCTGCACGAGGCCGTGCGCGAGGCCTACGCGGCGGGCTACCTCGGCGAGAACATCCTGGGCAGCGGACTCGACCTGGAACTCACCGTGCACGCCGGCGCCGGCGCGTACATCTGCGGTGAGGAGACCGCGCTCCTGGACTCGCTCGAAGGCCGCCGTGGCCAGCCGCGGCTGCGTCCCCCCTTCCCCGCCGTCGCGGGCCTCTACGCGTGCCCCACTGTCGTGAACAACGTCGAGTCGATCGCGTCGGTTCCCGCCATCATGAAGAACGGCAAGGACTGGTTCAGGTCGATGGGCAGCGAGAAGTCCCCGGGCTTCACGCTCTACTCGCTCAGCGGCCACGTCGCCAGCCCCGGCCAGTACGAGGCCCCGCTCGGCATCACCCTGCGCCAGCTCCTCGACATGAGCGGCGGCATGCGGCCCGGGCACCGGCTGAAGTTCTGGACGCCGGGCGGCTCCTCCACGCCGATGTTCACCGAGGAGCACCTCGACGTCCCGCTCGACTACGAGGGCGTCGGCGCCGCCGGCTCCATGCTCGGCACCAAGGCCCTGCAGTGCTTCGACGAGACGACGTGCGTGGTGCGCGCCGTCACCCGCTGGACCGAGTTCTACGCCCACGAGTCCTGCGGCAAGTGCACCCCCTGCCGCGAGGGCACCTACTGGCTGGTGCAGCTGCTGCGGGACATCGAGGCCGGCAAGGGCGCGATGAGCGACCTCGACAAGCTGGCCGACATCGCCGACAACATCAACGGCAAGTCCTTCTGCGCCCTCGGCGACGGTGCCGCCTCGCCGATCTTCTCCTCGCTGAAGTACTTCCGCGAGGAGTACGAGCAGCACGTCACGGGCCGCGGCTGCCCCTTCGACCCGGCCAAGTCGACGGCCTGGGCCGATCACCGCACGGAGGTGAACGCATGACCGTGACCACCAGCGCTCCCTCCGGAGGAGGAGAGGCGGCGGTCCCCCCGGAGGACCTCGTGACGCTGACCATCGACGGCGTCGAGATCAGCGTGCCCAAGGGCACCCTGGTCATCCGCGCCGCCGAGCAGCTCGGCATCGAGATCCCGCGCTTCTGCGACCACCCCCTCCTCGACCCGGCCGGCGCCTGCCGCCAGTGCATCGTCGAGGTCGAGGGCCAGCGCAAGCCCATGGCGTCCTGCACGATCACGTGTACGGACGGAATGGTCGTGAAGACTCAACTGACCTCACCGGTCGCCGAGAAGGCCCAGCGCGGTGTGATGGAGCTGCTGCTCATCAACCACCCGCTGGACTGCCCCGTCTGCGACAAGGGCGGCGAGTGCCCGCTGCAGAACCAGGCGATGTCGCACGGCAACGCCGAGTCCCGCTTCGAGGGCAGGAAGCGCACCTACGAGAAGCCCGTGCCGATCTCCGCGCAGGTGCTGCTCGACCGCGAGCGGTGCGTGCTGTGCGCGCGCTGCACCCGGTTCTCCAACCAGGTCGCGGGCGACCCGATGATCGAGCTGATCGAGCGGGGCGCGCTCCAGCAGGTCGGCACCGGCGAGGGCGACCCGTTCGAGTCGTACTTCTCCGGCAACACCATCCAGATCTGCCCGGTCGGCGCGCTCACCTCGGCGGCGTACCGGTTCCGCTCCCGCCCCTTCGACCTGGTCTCCTCGCCGTCGGTGTGCGAGCACTGCTCGGGCGGCTGCGCCACCCGCACCGACCACCGGCGCGGCAAGGTCATGCGGCGGCTGGCCGCCTTCGACCCCGAGGTCAACGAGGAGTGGATCTGCGACAAGGGCCGCTTCGCGTTCCGGTACGCGCAGCAGCGGGACCGGCTGGAGACCCCGCTGGTCAGGAACGCCGAAGGAGTCCTGGAGCCCGCCTCCTGGCCACAGGCCCTGGAGGCCGCGGCGCGGGGACTGCTCGCCGCGCGCGGCCGGACCGGGGTCCTGACCGGCGGCCGGCTCACCGTCGAGGACGCCTACGCGTACAGCAAGTTCGCGCGCGTGGCGCTCGGCACCAACGACATCGACTTCCGCGCGCGCGTGCACAGCGCCGAGGAGGCCGACTTCCTCGCCGCGCGGATCGCCGGCCGCGGCCGCGACCTGGACGGCACCGGCGTCACCTACTCCGCCCTGGAGCAGGCCCCGGCGGTGCTGCTGGCCGGTTTCGAGTCCGAGGAGGAGGCGCCCGGCGTCTTCCTGCGGCTGCGCAAGGCCTGGCGCAAGCACGGGCAGCGGGTGTTCGCGCTGGCCACCCACGCCACCCGGGGCCTGACGAAGGCGGGCGGCACGCTGCTGCCGGCCGCGCCCGGCACCGAGACCGAGTGGCTGGACGCGCTCGCGAGCCAGGTCGGCCTGGAGGGCGACGGGGCCGCGGCCGCCGAGGCGCTGCGCGCCGACGGCGCGGTGATCGTCGTCGGCGAGCGGCTCGCCGCCGTCGCCGGGGGCCTCACCGCCGCCGTCCGGGCCGCCACGGCGACCGGCGCGCGGCTCGTGTGGATCCCGCGGCGGGCGGGGGAGCGCGGGGCCGTCGAGGCCGGTGCGCTGCCGTCGCTGCTGCCGGGCGGGCGCCCGGCCACCGACCCCCGCGCGCGGGAGGAGGTCGCCGCCGTCTGGGGGCTGGCCGAACTCCCGCACCGCTACGGCCGGGACACCGGCCAGATCATCGAGGCCGCCGCCGGCGGCGAGCTGCGGGCGCTGGTCGTCGCCGGGGTCGAGGTCGCGGACCTGCCGGACCCGGCACGCGCGCGTGAGGCGCTCGCCGAGGTCGGCTTCCTGGTCTCGCTCGAACTGCGGCCCAGCGAGGTCACCGCACACGCGGACGTCGTGCTGCCGGTCGCCGCGGTCGCCGAGAAGGCGGGCACCTTCCTCAACTGGGAGGGCCGGGTGCGCCTCTTCGAGGCCGCGCTCAAGCCCGACCAGATGACCCGGCGCCTCGCGCCCGCCGACGCGCGCGTGCTGCACATGCTCGCCGACGCCATGGACGTCCACCTGGGCCTGCCGGACCTGCGGACCGTGCGCGCGGAGCTGGACCGGCTCGGCGCCTGGGACGGCCCGCGCGCCACCGGGCCGCTGGAGACGGCGGCCCCGCTGCCCCGCCCCGCCGCCGGGGAGGCGGTGCTCGCCGGACACCGGCTGCTGCTCGACCAGGGCGTCCTCCAGGAGGGCGACGAGGCCCTGGCCGGCACCCGGCACGCCGCGCACGCGCGCCTGTCGGCCGCGACGGCCGCCGAGGCCGGCGTCAAGGAGGGCGACGCGCTCGCGGTGACCGGTCCCGCCGGAACCGTCGCACTGCCGCTGGAGATCACCGAGATGCCCGACCGCGTGGTGTGGCTGCCGCTGAACTCCACCGGTGGCGGCGTCGCCTCCGAGACCGGGGCGCTGCCCGGCTCCCTCGTCCGCATCGGCCCGGCCACGCTCACGGCCGAGGCCCCCAAGGAGGTGGAGGCATGAGCCCGTACCTCGCCGCTGAAGACCTCTCGATGTTCGGCCACGACCCGTGGTGGCTGGTCGTGATCAAGGCGGTGTTCTGCTTCGCCTTCCTGATGGTGACCGTGCTGTTCTCCATCGTCTGGGAGCGCAAGGTCGTCGCCTGGATGCAGCTGCGCATCGGCCCCAACCGGCACGGCCCGTGGGGCATGCTCCAGTCGCTCGCCGACGGCATCAAGCTGATGCTGAAGGAAGACGTCGTCGTCAAGCGCGCGGACAAGGTGGTCTACGTCCTCGCCCCGATCGTCGCGGCCATCCCGGCGTTCATGGCGATCGCGGTGATCCCCTTCGGCCCGGCCGGCAACGAGATCTCGATCTTCGGCCAGCGCACCACGATGCAGCTCACCGACCTGCCGATCGCGATGCTGTACATCCTCGCGGTCGCCTCGGTCGGCATCTACGGCATCGTGCTGGCGGGCTGGAGCTCCGGATCGACGTACCCGCTGCTCGGGGGCCTGCGCTCGTGCGCGCAGATGATCTCGTACGAGATCGCGATGGGCGCCGCCTTCGCCTCGGTGTTCCTCTACTCCGGGTCGATGTCGACCTCGGCGATCGTCGAGGCCCAGGCGGACCGCTGGTACGTCATCCTGCTGCCGGTCTCCTTCATCATCTACATCGTCACGATGGTCGGCGAGACCAACCGCGCCCCCTTCGACATGCCGGAGTCCGAGGGCGACCTGGTCGGCGGCTTCAACACCGAGTACTCGTCGATCAAGTTCGCGATGTTCATGCTCGCCGAGTACGTGAACATGGTGACGGTCTCGGCCGTGTCGGTGACGCTCTTCCTGGGCGGCTGGCGGGCCCCGTGGCCGGTCAGCACCTTCTGGGAGGGCGCGAACCACGGCTGGTGGCCGATGCTCTGGTTCACCGTCAAGGTGCAGCTGCTGCTGTTCTTCTTCATCTGGCTGCGCGGCACCCTTCCGCGCGTCCGCTACGACCAGCTGATGAAGCTCGGCTGGAAGGTCCTCATCCCCGTCTCCGTGGTCTGGCTGATGCTCGTCGCCACCGTGCGGACGCTGCGGAACGAGAACTACGACTTCGCCGACATCGCCCTGTACGTGGGCGGCGGGGTGATCGCCCTGCTCCTGCTCTCCTTCGTCGCCGACTTCCTCCGCGACCGCGGCAAGGAGCGGGAGGCCCCCGCCGAACCGGCTGCGTTCGACCCGATGGCGGGCGGATTCCCCGTGCCGCCGATGCCGGGACAGGAACTGCCGCCGGTGCCGCGGCGCCGCTCGCGCCGCGAGCGGGAGCTGATTGTCAGTGGCGGGCCCGATACTCACAGTGACGGATCGCTGGATGGAAAGGAGGCGTCCGATGGCTGAGGAGCCGAAGGAGGCCGGGCCCGCGTCGCCCGGTTTCCAGAACCCCGTGGCCGGCTTCGGCGTGACCTTCAAGGCCATGTTCAAGAAGCGGCTCACCGAGCAGTACCCGGAGCAGAAGAAGACCACCGCTCCCCGCTTCCACGGACGGCACCAGCTCAACCGCCATCCGGACGGCCTGGAGAAGTGCGTCGGCTGCGAGCTGTGCGCCTGGGCCTGCCCCGCCGACGCCATCTACGTCGAGGGCGCCGACAACACCGACGAGGAGCGCTACTCGCCGGGCGAGCGCTACGGCCGGGTGTACCAGATCAACTACGCCCGCTGCATCCTGTGCGGCCTGTGCATCGAGGCGTGCCCCACGCGCGCGCTGACCATGACCAACGAGTTCGAGCTGGCCGACTCCAGCCGCGCCAACCTCATCTACACCAAGGAACAGCTGCTGGCCGGCCTCGACGAGGGCATGGTCGACACCCCGCACGCCATCTACCCGGGGATGGACGAGCAGGACTACTACCGGGGCCTGGTGACGGAGGCCGCCCCCGGCACCGAGCGCCAGGTCGCCCACTCCAAGGGCGAGGTGGTCCAGGAGGCCGACTCCACCTTCGGCGGCACCGAACCGGCGTCGGAGGAGGTGATCGGCCGATGACCGCGCAGCTCGCCGCCTACTCCACCTCCACGGGAGAGGCCGTCCAGTTCTGGATCCTCGGCACGGTCGCGGTGATCGGCGCCCTGTGCACCGTCTTCATGAAGAAGGCCGTGCACAGCGCGCTCTGCCTGGCCGGAACGATGATCGTCCTCGCGGTGTTCTACCTCGCCAACGGGGCCTACTTCCTGGGCATCGTGCAGATCGTCGTCTACACCGGCGCGATCATGATGCTGTTCCTGTTCGTGGTCATGCTCGTCGGCGTCACCGCGGCGGACTCCCTGAAGGAGACCATCAAGGGGCAGCGCTGGCTGGCCCTGCTGTGCGGCCTCGGCTTCGGCGTCCTGCTGGTCGGCGGCATCGGCAACGCCTCCCTGACGGAGTGGGGCGGTCTCGGCACGGCCAACGCGGGCGGCAACGTGGAGGGCCTGGCGGCCCTCATCTTCACCAAGTACGTCTTCGCCTTCGAACTCACCGGCGCCCTGCTGATCACGGCCGCCGTCGGCGCCATGGTGCTCACCCACCGCGAGCGCACCGAGCGCGCCAGGACCCAGCGGGAACTCGCCGAGCAGCGCGTCCGCGAGGGCAAGCACCTCCCGCCGCTGCCCGCCCCGGGCGTCTACGCCCGGCACAACGCGGTGGACATCGCCGGCCTGCTGCCCGACGGCACCCCGTCGGAGCTGACGGTCAACAAGACGCTGCGCGAGCGCGGCCAGATCAGGGACGTCTCGGCGCAGGCGCTGAACGACCTGCGGGCGCTGGAACAGCGTGCCGAGGAGCGCCTGGAGCGGACCGGGCGCGAACCGGCGCTCTTCAAGCGGACCGAGGAGGCGTCGAAGTGAACCCCGTGAACTACCTGTACCTCGCGGCCCTGTTGTTCGCGATCGGCGCCACCGGCGTGCTGATCCGGCGCAACGCGATCGTGCTGTTCATGTGCGTGGAGCTGATGCTCAACGCCTGCAACCTCGCGTTCGTCGCGTTCTCCCGGATGCACGGCAACCTCGACGGCCAGATCATCGCCTTCTTCACGATGGTCGTCGCCGCCGCGGAGGTCGTCGTCGGGCTCGCGATCATCGTGTCGCTGTTCCGCGCCCGCCACTCGGCCTCGGTCGACGACGCCAGCCTGATGAAGCTCTAAGGGGTCGCTGAAGTGGAGAACCTGATTGCGCTGCTGATCGCGGCGCCCCTGCTCGGAGCGGCCGTCCTGCTGTGCGGCGGCCGGCGGCTGGACGCCGCCGGCCACTGGATCGGCACCGTGCTGGCGTTCGTCTCCTTCGCCCTCGGCGCGGTGCTCTTCGCCGACCTGCTGGGCAAGGACGCCGAACACCGTACGCTCACCTCGCACCTGTTCAGCTGGATCCCGGTCGAGGGCTTCCAGGCGGACGTCGCCTTCCGGCTCGACCAGCTGTCGATGACGTTCGTCCTGCTGATCACCGGCGTCGGCTCCCTGATCCACCTGTACTCGATCGGGTACATGGAGCACGACGAGCGGCGCCGCCGCTTCTTCGGCTACCTGAACCTGTTCCTCGCGGCGATGCTGCTGCTCGTCCTCGCCGACAACTACCTGCTGCTGTACGTCGGCTGGGAGGGCGTCGGTCTCGCCTCCTACCTGCTGATCGGCTTCTGGCAGCACAAGCCCAGCGCCGCCACGGCCGCGAAGAAGGCCTTCCTGGTCAACCGGGTCGGCGACGTCGGCCTGTCGATCGCGATCATGCTGATGTTCACCACGTTCGGCACCTTCGCCTTCGGGCCGGTGGCGGCCGGCGTGGGCGAGACCTCCGAGGGCACCCTCACCGGCATCGGGCTGATGCTGCTGCTCGCCGCCTGCGGCAAGTCCGCGCAGGTGCCGCTCCAGTCCTGGCTCGGGGACGCGATGGAGGGCCCGACCCCGGTCTCCGCCCTCATCCACGCCGCGACCATGGTCACCGCGGGCGTCTACCTGATCGTCCGCTCCGGCGCCATCTTCAACGCGGCGCCCGACGCCCAGCTCGTCGTCACCATCGTCGGCGCGGTCACGCTGCTGTTCGGTGCGATCGTCGGTTGCGCGAAGGACGACATCAAGAAGGCGCTGGCCGGCTCGACCATGTCGCAGATCGGCTACATGGTGCTGGCCGCCGGCCTCGGCCCGATCGGCTACGTCTTCGCGATCATGCACCTGGTGACGCACGGCTTCTTCAAGGCCGGGCTGTTCCTCGGCGCCGGCTCGGTGATGCACGGCATGAACGACGAGGTCGACATGCGCCGCTACGGCGGCCTGCGCAAGTACATGCCCGTCACCTTCGTCACCTTCGGCCTCGGCTACCTCGCGATCATCGGCTTCCCCGGCCTGTCCGGCTTCTTCTCCAAGGACAAGATCATCGAGGCGGCGTTCGCCAAGGGCGGCACCGAGGGCTGGATCCTCGGCGGCTGCGCCCTGCTCGGCGCCGCCATCACGGCGTACTACATGACGCGCGTGATGCTGATGACCTTCTTCGGCGAGGAGCGCTGGCGCAACGCGCCGACGCCGTCCCCGGCCGAGCCGGACGTGGAGCCCGCCGCCGAGACCCGCGGCGCCCACGCCGAGCCGCACCCGCACGAGTCGCCCAAGGTCATGACGGTCCCGATGATCCTGCTGGCCGTCGGCTCGGTCGCGGGCGGCGCGTTCTTCAGCATCGGCGACCGGTTCGTCCACTGGCTGGAGCCCGTCACCGGGCACGCGCACGGGCACCCGCCGGTCAGCGCGGCCACGGTCACCGCCGCGACGGTGGCCTGCATGGTCATCGGCGTCGCGATCGCCTGGGCGCAGTACGGCCGCCGTCCCGTCCCGGCCGTCGCCCCGCGCGGATCCCTGCTCACCCGGGCCGCCCGCCGCGACCTGCTCCAGGACGACTTCAACCATGTCGTCCTGGTCCGCGGCGGCGAGCACCTGACCCGGTCCCTGGTGTACGTCGACCACACCCTGGTCGACGGAGTCGTCAACGGCACGGCGGCCTCCGTCGGCGGCCTCTCCGGACGGCTGCGCCGCCTGCAGAACGGCTTCGCGCGGTCGTACGCGGTCTCGATGTTCGGCGGTGCGGCGGTCCTGGTCGCCGCGACCCTGCTGATGAGGGCGGTCTGATACCGATGTCCTTTCCCCTGCTGACAGCGACGGCGGTACTCCCGGCGCTCGGGGCGGTCGCCACGGCCGCCGTCCCGGCCGCGCGGCGCACCGCCGCCAAGTGGCTGGCGCTGCTGGTCTCGCTCGCCACCCTCGCCCTCGCGATCGCCGTCGTGGTCCGCTTCGACCCGGACGGCGACCGCTACCAGCTCACCGAGTCCCACTCCTGGATCGCGGACTTCGGAGTCCGCTACGAACTGGGCGTGGACGGCATCGCGGTGGCGCTGATCGCACTGACCGCCCTGCTGATCCCGTTCGTCATCCTGGCGGGCTGGCACGACGCCGACCCCCTGGAGACCGGCAGCAAGCGGTGGCGGCCCACCCAGGGCTTCTTCGCGCTGATCCTGGCCGTCGAGGCGATGGTGATCCTCTCCTTCGAGGCCACCGACGTCTTCCTCTTCTACATCTTCTTCGAAGCCATGCTGATCCCGATGTACTTCCTCATCGGCGGCTTCGGGGACCGGGCCCACGAGCACGGCGAGAAGGTGGCGGCCACCCAGCGGTCGTACGCGGCGGTGAAGTTCCTGCTCTACAACCTGGCCGGCGGTCTCATCATGCTGGCCGCGGTGATCGGGCTGTACGTGGTCGCCGGGAACTTCTCGCTCACCCAGATCGCCGAGGCCCGTGCGAACGGCACGCTCGACATGGCGACGAACACCGAGCGCTGGCTGTTCCTCGGCTTCTTCTTCGCCTTCGCGGTGAAGGCGCCGCTGTGGCCGCTGCACACCTGGCTGCCCAACGCCATGCAGGAGTCGACCGCCCCGGTCGCCGTCCTCATCACCGCGGTCGTCGACAAGGTCGGCACCTTCGCCATGCTCCGCTTCTGCCTCCAGCTCTTCCCGGAGGCCAGCACGTGGGCGACGCCCGCGATCCTCGTCCTCGCCCTGATCAGCATCATCTACGGGGCGCTGCTCGCGGTCGGCCAGCGCGACATCAAACGGCTGGTGGCCTACGCGTCGATCTCGCACTTCGGCTTCATCATCATGGGCATCTTCGCGATGACCAGCCAGGGCCAGTCCGGCGCCACCCTCTACATGGTCAACCACGGGATCTCGACGGCCGCGCTGATGCTGGTGGCCGGCTTCCTGATCTCCCGGCGCGGCTCGCGGCTCATCGCCGACTACGGCGGTGTGCAGAAGGTCGCCCCGGTGCTCGCCGGCACCTTCCTGATCGGCGGCCTCGCGACGCTGTCGCTGCCCGGACTCGCCCCGTTCGTCAGCGAGTTCCTGGTCCTGGTCGGCACCTTCGCGCGCTATCCGGTGATCGGCGTCATCGCCACCTTCGGCATCGTGCTCGCCGCGCTGTACACCCTCGTCCTCTACCAGCGGACGATGACGGGCCCGGTGAAGCAGGAGGTCTCCGCGATGCCCGATCTCCGGGTGCGTGAGCTGGTGGTCGTCGCCCCGCTGATCGCGCTGCTGATCGTGCTGGGCGTCTACCCGAAGCCGGTCACGGACATCGTCAACCCGGCGGTCGAGCAGACCATGTCGGACGTTCAGAAGAAGGACCCCCAGCCCGAGGTGGAGGCGGCCAAGTGAGCGCATCAGCCGTCCACAGCCTGTGGACAACGGCGGCCACGGCGGCCGATCCGATCTCGAAGATCGACGCACCGAAGATCGAGTACGGGCAGCTCGCGCCCACGCTGATCATCGTCGGCGCCGCGATCGCCGGCGTGCTCGTCGAGGCGTTCGTGCCGCGCAGGTCCCGCTACTACGCGCAGATGTTCGTCGCCGTCGTCGGTCTCGCCGCCGCCTTCGCCGCGGTCGTCGCGCTCGCCGCCGACGGATACGGCACCACCAAGGCGCGGATCGCGGCGATGGGCGCGATCGCGGTCGACGGTCCGGCCCTCTTCCTCCAGGGCACCATTCTGCTGGCCGCACTGGTCAGCCTGTTCACCTTCGCCGAGCGGCGCCTGGACCCGGCGGCGCACGGCAACCGGGTCGACTCCTTCGCCGCGCAGGCCGCCTCGGTGCCCGGCAGCGACAGCGAGAAGGCCGCGGTGAAGGCCGGGTTCACCACCACCGAGGTGTTCCCGCTGCTGCTGTTCGCGGTCAGCGGCATGCTGCTCTTCCCGGCGGCCAACGACCTGCTGACGCTGTTCGTGGCCCTGGAGGTCTTCTCCCTCCCGCTGTACCTGCTGTGCGCGCTGGCCCGCCGCAAGCGGCTGATGTCGCAGGAGGCCGCGGTGAAGTACTTCCTGCTCGGCGCGTTCGCCTCCGCCTTCACCCTGTTCGGCATCGCCCTGCTGTACGGCTACGCGGGCTCCATGTCGTACGGCACGATCGCGCGGGTCGTCGACGGCACCGTCACCGACGTCACCCCGGCCCTCGCGAACACCATGGGCAACGACGCGCTGCTGCTCACCGGCGCCGCGCTGATCGTGATGGGCCTGCTGTTCAAGGTGGGTGCCGTGCCGTTCCACATGTGGACCCCGGACGTGTACCAGGGCGCCCCGACCCCGGTGACCGGCTTCATGGCGGCGGCGACCAAGGTGGCCGCGTTCGGCGCGCTGCTGCGCATCCTCTACGTCGTCCTGCCCGGCCTCCGCTGGGACTGGCGGCCGGTGATGTGGGGCGTGGCGATCGTCACCATGCTGGGCGGCGCGATCGTCGCGATCACCCAGACCGACATCAAGCGGCTGCTGGCGTACTCGTCGATCGCGCACGCCGGGTTCATCCTCGCGGGTGTCATCGCCACCACCCCGGACGGCGTCTCCTCCGTCCTGTTCTACCTGGCCGCGTACTCGTTCGTGACGATCGGCGCGTTCGCGGTCGTCACCCTGGTGAGGGACGCGGGCGGCGAGGCCACCCACCTGTCCGAGTGGGCCGGGCTGGGACGCAGGTCCCCGCTGGTCGCGGCCGTCTTCGCGGTGTTCCTGCTGGCCTTCGCGGGCATCCCGCTCACCTCCGGGTTCGCGGGCAAGTTCGCCGTGTTCAAGGCGGCGGCGGAGGGTGGCGCGGCCCCGCTGGTGGTGGTCGGTGTGATCTCCTCGGCGATCGCGGCGTTCTTCTACATCCGGGTGATCGTGCTGATGTTCTTCAGCGAACCCCGGCCCGAGGGCCCGACGGTCGCCGTGCCGTCCCCGCTGACCATCACGGCGATCACGGCGGGCGTGGCGGTGACGCTGGTGCTCGGTGTGGCGCCGCAGTACTTCCTGGACCTGGCGGGGCAGGCGGGGGTCTTCGTGCGCTGACCCGGCCTGCCGCGACGACGGCTGCCCGGCACCTCCGTCAGGGAGTGCCGGGCAGCGGCGTGCGCGGGTCCTACTGGACCTTGTCCCGCCGGACCTTGATCCGGGTGAGGTCCAGGTCCGCGGGGAACGGAACGTCGACCTTCAGCCGCTCGCGGAAGATCCCGGTGCTGGTGTAGGCGCCCGTGGTGGGCTCCAGCTCGAAGACGTGCACCGCGGCGCGCCCCTGCTCGCCCTCGACCCGCCAGTAGTGGGGAATGCCGGCCCGGGCGTACTTCAGCGGCTTGGTCTCACGGTCGCGGGAGACGGAGTCCTCGGAGACGACCTCGATGGCCAGGACCACGGCGTCCGCCGGGAACCGCGTCTGACCGGGGTCCTCCACCACTTCCTCGCGTACGACGACCACGTCCGGCTCGGGGCGGTTCTGACGGTCGAGGTCGATGGTGAACTCGCGGATGACTTCGAACTCCGCCGGCGCCAGCGATTGCAGCTGCCATTCGAAGAAGCTCACCGCGCGTGAGTGGAACAGGGTGCGCGGACTCACGAAGACAAGGCTCCCGTCGATCAGTTCCGTGTGCGGAGGCAGATTCGGGAGGCGGTCCAGGTCGTCGGCGGTCCAGCCGCCTTCCGGCGGGGTCGGCCAGCTGGGCGTGGACGCCTTCGGTGCGACGCTCATCAGTGCTCCCATGGGACGGAGTCTCGCCGGTGCGTTCAGACTATCCGCCGGGAACGAGCGGGTCTCCCGCGAACGTGTGAGCGACGGATCGTGTCCTTGACGGGCCGCGGGCGGGGCCTGTGGACAACTCCGGGGGCTGTCGGTGCGGACCCCTATCGTGGAGGCAGTGGTCGAGGGACGACGTACGGGGGGCACGACGATGGGCGGGACGGGCGGGATCGCCGAGATGGCAGTGACACAGACCGAGGCGCTGGCCACGCTGCACAAGGTCTTCGGGTACGAGGCCTTCCGCGGCGAGCAGGAAGCCGTCATCGAGCACGTGGTGGCCGGCGGGGACGCCGTGGTGCTCATGCCGACCGGTGGCGGCAAGTCGCTCTGCTACCAGATCCCGGCCCTGGTCAGACCGGGTACGGGAGTGGTCGTCTCCCCGCTGATCGCGTTGATGCAGGACCAGGTGGACGCGCTGCGGGCGCTCGGCGTGCGGGCCGGTTTCATCAACTCCACGCAGGACTTCGACGAGCGGCGGGTCGTCGAGGCGGAGTTCCTGGCCGGCGAGCTGGACCTGCTCTACCTGGCGCCGGAGCGGCTGCGGGTGGAGGCCACGCTGGACCTGCTCTCGCGCGGCAGGATCTCCGTCTTCGCGATCGACGAGGCCCACTGCGTCTCCCAGTGGGGCCACGACTTCCGCCCCGACTACCTGGCCCTGTCCCTGCTCGGCGAGCGCTGGCCGGACGTCCCGCGGATCGCCCTCACCGCGACGGCCACCCGCGCCACGCACCAGGAGATCACCCAGCGGCTGAACATGCCGGCCGCCCGGCACTTCGTGGCGAGCTTCGACCGGCCCAACATCCAGTACCGGATCGTGCCCAAGGCCGACCCGAAGAAGCAGCTGCTGAGCTTCCTGCGCGAGGAGCACGCGGGCGACGCGGGCATCGTCTACTGCCTGTCGCGCAACTCGGTCGACAAGACGGCGGAGTTCCTCTCCCGCAACGGCATCGAGGCGGTGCCGTACCACGCGGGCCTGGACGCGGGCACCCGCGCCGCCCACCAGTCCCGCTTCCTGCGCGAGGAGGGCCTGGTGGTCGTCGCGACCATCGCCTTCGGCATGGGCATCGACAAGCCGGACGTCCGGTTCGTCGCCCACCTGGACCTGCCCAAGTCGGTGGAGGGGTACTACCAGGAGACCGGCCGCGCGGGCCGCGACGGACTGCCGTCCACGGCCTGGATGGCGTACGGGCTCAACGACGTGATCCAGCAGCGCAAGCTGATCCAGTCCGGCGAGGGGGACGAGGCCTTCCGGCGGCGCGCCCAGGCCCACCTCGACGCCATGCTCGCGCTCTGCGAGACCGCCGAGTGCCGGCGCGGGCAGCTGCTCGCCTACTTCGGCCAGGAACCGCACCCCGGCGGCTGCGGCAACTGCGACACCTGCCTGACCCCGCCCGAGACCTGGGACGGCACGGTCGCCGCGCAGAAGGTGCTGTCGACGGTGGTGCGGCTGCAGCGGGAGCGCGGGCAGAAGTTCGGCGCGGTGCAGATCGTCGACATCCTGCTGGGCAGGCGCACCGGCAAGGTGATCCAGTTCGACCACGACCGGCTGTCCGTGTTCGGCATCGGCGAGGAGCTGACCGAGGCGGAATGGCGGGGCGTCATCCGGCAGTTGCTCGCGCAGGGCCTCCTCGCCGTCGAGGGGGAGTACGGCACTCTGGTGCTGACCGAGGCCAGCGGGACGGTGCTGCGGCGGGAGCGGCAGGTGCCGCTGCGCAAGGAGCCGGAGAAGCCGGTGACCGCGAAGTCGCCGGCGTCCCCCGGGCGCGGCGAGCGCAGGCCGAAGGCCGCGGCCGCCGCCGAGCTGCCCGCGGAGCTGGTGCCGGCCTTCGAGGCGCTGCGCGCCTGGCGGGCCGAGCAGGCCCGGGAGCAGGGCGTGCCGGCGTATGTGATCTTCCACGACGCGACCCTGCGCGAGATCGCCACCGTGTGGCCGACCTCGGTGCGTGAGCTGGGCGGGATCAGCGGCGTCGGCGAGAAGAAGCTGGCGACGTACGGGGAGGGCGTCCTCGCGGTCCTCTCCGAGCTGGACGCCCCGACGGCCGGGGCCCAGGCCCCGGCCCCGGTCGCGGCGCAGCCCCGGGCTTCCGCCCCCGCCGGCCCGGCCCCGGCGCCCGGCACCGGGACCGACGACCCCTTCGGCCCGCACGACTGGTCCGGCGAGGAGCCGGAGCCCGACTGGGCTTGAGAGGCGTCCCGCCGATCATGCGGGCGCCCGGCGCCCGGCGCTCCGCGCCCGGCACCGCGCCGCCCCACGCCGTCGTCCCCCGGACGTCGGCGGCGGCCCCGCGCGGGCGCGGGACCGCGGGTGCCGGCGCGGACCGGCGCGGGAGTGCGGGGACTCAGCTCAGTGCCGTCAGCCCGGGCGCGAAGGTGATCAGCAGCGGCAGCAGCGGGACCAGCGCCGCCACCGTCGTCGTCAGGGCCCGGTGGCGGCGGCCCAGCCGGGGCGGCGGCTCCAGCAGCCGGTCGACGCGCTCGCCGAGCAGCCGGTGGCTGGAGGAGCAGGACAGCACCCCCCGGTGCTGGTTCAGCTCGATCAGGGCGAGCGCGGTGGTGAGGTGACCGCAGCGCCGGGATGCCGTGTCGTCGGCGGCCAGCTCGACCAGCCGGTGGGTCTGCTCACAGAAGTGGGCGAACAACGGGACACGGGGAAAGCCGGTGGCCAGTGCGGTCGACAGGTGCAGCAGCCAGTCGTGGCGGGCCCGGGCGTGACCGCGCTCATGGGTGAGGACCGCGTCGAGCTGGTGGTCGGTGAGCCGGTGCAGGGCGCCGGTCGTGACGACGAGCTGCGCCGGGTGGCCCGGCAGCCACCAGGCGTCCGGGTACTCGTCCTCCAGGACCAGCAGCGGCCCCCGCCCGGCCGGCAGCCCGGCGGGCAGGTCGGGGGCGCGCTCGCGCAGGTGGGCGCGGGCCTGGCCGCGCCGCCGGCGGGCCTCGGCCAGTTCCCGGGCGAGCATCGCGGTGGTCCAGGCGGCCCCACAGGCCAGCAGCAGGGTGAGCGCGGCGGCCCAGGGCGGCGCGGCGGACAGGTCGTAGGCGGCGGTGACGGCGGGCGGGGCCGGTGCGAACACCTGGTCGCGGACGGTCTGGAAGACGGCCGCCGCACCGAGTGTCAGCGCGGTCAGGCAGCACAGCAGGACGGTGGCCACCAGGCACTGCCACACCCACAGCGCCACCACCGGCTCGCGTTCGGGCCAGGCGGCGCGGGTCAGCGCGCGGGGGACCGGCACGGCGGCCGTCAGGGCGAGGACGCTCAGCAGGAGCAGGCAGACGGTCATGCCAGGGGCTCCGGATCTGGAGTGAGGGTCGGCTTCGGGCGGTGCGGGTGCGGCGGCGCGGGCGCACGCCGTCCGCGTCCCGCGCCGGCGTCGCGCACTGCGCCCGCCGCCAGTATGACGGCGGGCGGGGCCCGGAGTCAGTGCCCGGACCGACGCGTTACCGGAAGCCGACCCTCCAGACCAACCGGCCCGCCGGGTACGGCGGTTCGGGCGGGCAGCCGTAGCCGCAGCCGTCCGGGCCGGGTCGGACGACCGGGGCCGGTCGGGCCGGTCAGGCCGGAACGATCGTCCCCGTGACCTCGCCCAGCCCCACCCTGGCCCCGCCCGGACCCGGTGCCCAGGCCGTCAGGGTGACCGTGTCGCCGTCCTCCAGGAAGGTGCGCTTGCCGTCGGGCAGGTCGAGCGGGTCGCGGCCGTTCCAGGTCAGCTCCAGCAGGGAGCCGCGCTGGCCGGGCTCGGGCCCGCTGACCGTGCCGGAGCCGTACAGGTCGCCGGTGCGCAGGGAGGCGCCGTTGACGGTCATGTGGGCGAGCTGCTGGGCCGCGGTCCAGTACATGGTGGAGAAGGGCGGCTCGGAGACCACGTGGCCGTTGACGGCGACGGAGATGCGCAGGTCGTAGCCGCCGGGCTCCTCGTCGGCGTCGTCCAGGTAGGGCAGCAGCGGGTGGGTGCGCTCCGGCGGCGCCACCCGGGCGTCCTCCAGGGCGTCCAGCGGGGTGATCCAGGCGGACACGGAGGTGGCGAAGGACTTGCCGAGGAAGGGGCCGAGCGGCACGTACTCCCAGGCCTGGACGTCTCGCGCCGACCAGTCGTTGAGCAGGCACAGCCCGAAGACGTGCTCCCGGAAGTCGCCCAGCGCCACCGGGTGGCCCATCCGCGAGGGGACGCCGACGACGAAGCCGACCTCCGCCTCGATGTCCAGGCGGACGGACGGCCCGAAGACCGGCGCGGGGTCGGCGGGCGCCTTGCGCTGGCCCGCGGGTCGGACGATCTCGGTGCCGGAGACGACGACCGTGCCGGAGCGGCCGTGGTAGCCGATCGGCAGGTGCTTCCAGTTGGGGGTGAGCGAGTCCGGGGCGTCCGGGCGGAACATCCGGCCGACGTTGCGGGCGTGGTTCTCCGACGCGTAGAAGTCGACGTAGTCGGCGACCTCGAAGGGCAGGTGCAGGGTCACCGACGACAGGGGGTGCATCAGCGGGGCCACGGTCTCGCGGTGGGAGGGCACGGTCACCCAGGCGGTGAGCGCGCGCCGGACGTCCGACCAGGCGGTGCGGCCGGCCGCGAGCAGCGGGCCCAGGGTGGGCCTTGCGAGCAGCGAGGCGTACGGGGAACCGAGCGCCACGGCCGCCGCGCCGGCGTCGAGCACGTGGTCGCCGAGCCGGACCCCGACGGTCCGCTGCTCGGAACCGGCGGGCGAGAACACGCCGTACGGAAGGTTGTGCGGACCGAAGGGGTCGCCCTCGGGGACATCGAAGGGGGGCATGGGGTACTGCCTCACTTTCGTACGTGCGGTCCATGCGGTCGCGCCAACGTTACGGCGGTGATCCCGGTTTGGGCAGTGCCCAAAATGCCGTGGATGCCCTCGGATGTCCTGCGCCGCCCGCTGCCGGGCCGGGAACCGGCGAGTCGGCTCGGCCGGGCCGGCCGGCTCGCCGGTGTCCTCCGGGCGATGTCCTCACGGGTGCCGGCGCCGGGGTTCGCCCCGGCCCGTCACGGGGTCCCTCCGAGGGGCGAAATCCGGATGGCGAGAAGGGAGTTGAGGGCGAGCGGAGCGGGCGCGCGATCCGTATTCTCTGATCATGGCCGCTCCCACCGCATATGCCGCGCGCATCCCCGCGTACTCCCTCATCGCCACCGACCTCGACGGCACCCTGCTGCGCGGCGACGACACGGTCTCGGGCCGGTCGCGTGCCGCCCTCGCACGGGTGGCGGCGGCCGGCGCCCGGCACCTGGTGGTGACCGGCCGGCCGGCCCCGCGGGTGCGTGCGCTGCTGGCGGACCTGGGCGGCACGGGGCTGGCGGTGTGCGGGCAGGGGGCGCAGCTGTACGACGTGGGCGCGGACCGGCTGCTGTGGTCGGTGACCCTGGACCGGGAACTGGCGGAGATCGCGCTCGGCAAGATCGAGGCCGAGGTGGGGCAGGTGTACGCGGCGGTCGACCAGGACGGGACCGACGGGCTGACGCTGACCGAGCCGGGCTACCGGATGCCGCACCCCACGCTCCCCGCGGTGCGGGTCGGCCGGCGCCGCGACCTGTGGGGTGAGCCCATCAGCAAGGTGCTGCTGCGTCACCCCGGGCTGGGCGACGACGAGTTGGCGGGCGTGGCCCGCGCGGTGGTGGGCTCGCTCGCGACCGTCACCATGTCGGGGCCGGGGACGGTGGAGCTGCAGCCGTGCGGTGTCACGAAGGCGACCGGTCTGGCGCTGGCCGCCGAGCATCTGGGGCTGGGCCCCGAGGACACCCTCGCCTTCGGGGACATGCCCAATGACATCCCCATGTTCGACTGGGCCGCGCGCGGCGTGGCGATGGCCGACGCGCATCCCGCGCTCAAGGCGGTGGCCGACGAGGTGACCCTGTCGAACGAGGACGACGGCGTCGCCGTCGTCCTCGAACGGCTCTACGGTGAAGCGGAGTGCGTGGCTCAGTACGCGCCGAAGACGTTGTCGATGGAGCCGTAGCGGTCGGCCGCGTAGTTGCACGCGGCGGCGATGTTCGCGACCGGGTCGTACGGGTCGTACACCGTGCCGGGCACGTGGTAGGCGGCGAAGGTGGGGTCGATGACCTGGAGCAGCCCCTTGGAGGGGGTGCCCGCGGCGGCGTTGGAGTCCCACAGGTTGATGGCGCGCGGGTTGCCGGAGGACTCGCGCATGACGTTGCGGTAGATGCCGTCGTAGGTGCCGGGGATGCCGTGCTGGGACATGACCGACAGCGCCTGGCGGATCCAGCCGTCGAGGTTGTCGGGGTACGCCGTCGCGGCGGTGGCCGCGGCCGGGGTGGCCGCGGAGGCGGTGGTCGCGCCGATCAGCGGCAGCGCGAGCACGGCGGCACCGGTGCCGGCGGCGGCGAGGGCGCGGGCGAGGCGGGTGCGGCGGCGGCTCCGGGCCGGGCGGCTGGTGGCGGGCAGGCCGTTGGCAGGCATGTCGAATGTCCTCTCCGGCGCCTGCGAGGTGAGCTGTCGGGTTCGGGCTGGGAGGTGCCCGGCCGTGCGCCTGAG
Source organism: Streptomyces glaucescens (assembly GCF_000761215.1). Lineage (GTDB taxonomy): Bacteria > Actinomycetota > Actinomycetes > Streptomycetales > Streptomycetaceae > Streptomyces > Streptomyces glaucescens_B. The sequence continues at coordinate 4,503,290 of NZ_CP009438.1, forward strand.
CGCACGGCTTCACCCCGAGCCGGTCCGGGTGCGTGCCCGGACCGGCGGCATACCTGGGTCCCCCGCTCCTGCCGTACGAGTGAGTTCGCGGTTGGGTGGCGCGGGCGGCGGCAGGATTCGGCGTTCCGCCCGACGAGGCGGGAACGTATGCGAGAGCGGGTGTCCGGAACAAGTAGCGGATTCACATATGACGGCCGTTGGCCATGATCACGACGTATGGGATACTTGATCCTTTGCGGTGGGGCGGGCCCAACTGGCAAGAGGAGCCGGGGAGAACGGGCGAGAGCCGGGGTGGGGATGTGACCTGGCCCTCGTGAGTCAACTCACGCGCCGGCACAAGAGCGGCAAAACGGGCAATCGGCTCAAGGTGTGTCAACTTTCCGCCGAACCGCGGCTCGTGGGGTGCGCTTGCCCTGGGGGCGGGGGAGGACGGCCCTCCGTCTCCTGTACACATCACCTCAATAACGGACAGAAGGGGCGGGGTGTCGCGGCTCGGTTCCGAGCGCACCCGCGCGGTCGCGCCCCAGGGCGGTGCGGCCGGACCGACCGGTCGGAGCGGACGCGGACCGAGAGGGGGGTCGTCCTCGCGGACGGTGGAGGTGCCGAGGGCGTCCTCGGCCGGTCCGGCCCGTCCGGCCGTGTACGGCTGCCGCCCTGCCCGGGAGCGGTCTCCACCCGCCGCTCGCCCCCCGGCCGGCCCGGACGCGCGGCGTCGCCGCCCGGGCGGTCATGTCCTCCGTGAGGACGGAACCTCCCCCGTGGTGCCCGTCGTTGTCGTATCGGTCGTCCGCGCGGCAGGGCGCGACGACCGCCTTCAGCGGCTCGGGCGCGAGGGCCGCGGTCCGGAGGGAGTTGCTGCCGCCCCAGAAGATGCCGAACGTGCCGGCCCGCCGTCGCACCAGGGCCGGTCGGTCCGCAGGCCGGTGCACCACCTCGGCCCCGCCGGCCGCCTTCCGCGCGAAGCCTCGTCCACGGGCGGCCCCGGCGCCACGCGCGCGTAGCGGAGAGTCCGGTCCTGCGGCGGGATCCGGACGTCTTCGTGCGGGGCCTCGTGTGGGGGGGGCGTACGGATGCGCGTGCTCGCCGGGCGGACGGCGGGGGCGGAACGGGGCGGCCGGCGGCGGTGGGCATGTCATGCCGCTGAGGGTGACCGGGCCGGTGCGGAACGCGGGAATGCGGGCGGTGGCGGCGGGGAGGAGTACGGGGGCGGTGCGGGTGAGGGCGAAGTCGATGAATATCCCTTCTTATGAGTTGATCAAAAACATACCGGGCGTGATCCGATACCGCCCGTGCTGTAACCGTGGGCGGCATCGGTGATCGAAACGTGACCGGATACGCTGACTTGAGTGAAGGCAGCGACGTATCGACAAACCGCGTAATCACCGGTAGACACCAGCAGACAGGAGACCCCTCGTGACCGTCGTCGGGCCGTTCGGGCTGAGCGTGCGGGACCAGGCTCTGGAAGCCGATGTCCAGGCCGGATTGACGGCTGTCGAGGAAGGGTTGCTCGAAGCCACCAAGAGCGAGGTCCCGTTCATCACGGAGGCCGCACAGCACCTCGTGCGAGCCGGCGGGAAGCGGTTCCGGCCGCTGCTCGTGATGCTCGCCGCCCAGTTCGGCGACCCCTACGCGCCGGGCGTGGTGCCCTCCGCCGTCGTCGTCGAGCTGACCCACCTGGCCACGCTGTACCACGACGACGTCATGGACGAGGCGGCCGTGCGCCGCGGGGTGCCCAGCGCCAACACCCGCTGGGGCAACTCCGTCGCCGTCCTCACCGGCGACTTCCTCTTCGCCCGCGCCTCCCACATCCTCGCCGACCTCGGACCCGAGGCCGTCCGGGTGCAGGCCGAGGCCTTCGAGCGGCTGGTCACCGGGCAGATCCTGGAGACCGCGGGCCCGCAGGACGGCCGCGACCCCGTCGACCACTACCTGGACGTGCTCGGCGGCAAGACCGGCTCCCTGGTGGCCGTCTCCTGCCGGTTCGGCGCGATGATGTCCGGCGCCGACGAGTCCACCGTGCACGTCCTCACCCAGTACGGGGAGCGCCTCGGCGTCGCCTTCCAGCTCGCCGACGACGTGCTCGACATCGCCTCCGACTCGCACGAGTCCGGCAAGACGCCGGGCACCGACCTGCGCGAGGGCATCGCCACCCTGCCCGTGCTGCGGCTGCGCGAGCAGGCGGCGCGCGGCGGGCGCGCCGAGGACCTCGCCCTGTGCGAGCTGCTGGAGTCCGACCTCAGCGACGACGACCGGCACGCCCGGGCACTGGCGGCCCTGCGCGCGCACCCCGCGCTGGAGCAGGCCCGCCGGGACACCGTGCGCTACGCCGAGGAGGCGCGCGCGGCGCTCGCCCCGCTGCCGGAGTGCGACGCCAAGCGGGCCCTCCAGGAACTGTGCGACGCGGTGGTCCACCGCGCGGGCTGAGCCCCCGCCGGCCCCTCCGACGGCCGTCACCCCTACGGGTCGGGGGAGATCACGGCCCGCCGTGTCATACCGCAGCAGTACGCGGAGTTGATTCCGCGGTCTGACGAAAGCCGTGCCCGCTTTTGGTCAGATGGAGAGCACAGAGCGAAAGCACGGAAAAACAGCCGGTCCTCACCCAATCGGGTGAGAATGGGCGGGCCGACGACGGAGGTAGGGCACACATGGGACCGTACGAATCCGACGACAGCACGACCGCGCGGCGGCGCAAGGCCGCCCGGTACGTCGTTCCGGTCGCGGTGGTGGGGGTGGCGGCCGGAACCATCGGGCTCGTCCCCGCCCTCGCCGACTCCGGCAGCCCCGACCTGCCGAAGATCACCGCGGAGCAGCTCATACAGAAGATCGCCGAGTCGGACGTGCAGCGGCTGTCCGGCACGGTGAAGGTCACCACCGATCTGGGACTGCCGGACCTCGGCGGCCTGGAGGGAGCCCTCGGCGGCGCCGGCGCGCCCGGCGGTGACGCGGACGGCTCCGCCGCCGACCCGTCCGCCAAGCTCACCGAACTCGCGACCGGCACCCACACCCTGCGCGTCGCGGCCGACGGCCCCGACCGGCAGCGGCTGTCGGTGCTGGAGGACGCCGCCGAGTACAGCCTCATCCACAACGGCAAGGACGTCTGGGGCTACGACAGCGCGTCCAACGAGGTCTTCCACGGCACCGCGGACGAGGCCGGGCAGCACACCGCGGAACCCCCCGCCACGCCGAAGGACTTCGCCGAGCAGGCGCTCAAGGCGGTCGACGGCACCACGTCCGTCACCGTCGACGGAACCGCGCAGGTCGCCGGGCGCGACGCCTACAAGCTGCTCATCGAGCCCCGGCAGTCCGGCTCCACGGTCGGCGCGATCAGCATCGCGGTGGACGCCGGGACCGGCCTGCCGCTGAAGTTCACCCTGACCCCGGCGAGCGGCGGCGCCGCCGTCGTCGACGCGGGCTTCACGAAGATCAGCTACGCCCGGCCGGACGCCGCCGCCTTCGACTTCACCCCGCCCGCGGGCGCCAAGGTCACCGAGGAGAGCGAGGCCGGGCGGCCGGTCACCCCCCAGGAGGAGCGGGACCTGGCCAAGGGCCTCGAAGAGACCCTCGGCAAGGGTGCTGCCGGCGGCTCCGCGGGCCCCGGGGGGATGAAGGTCGTCGGCGAGGGATGGACCTCCGTGGCCGTGCTCGGCACCGGCGGCGCGGGCATCCCCGGCGGTGACGAGGTCGGCGGCGACCTGGGCGGCTTCCTCGACTCGCTCGGCGACCGGGTGAAGGGCGACTTCGGCTCCGGCACGGTCTTCAAGACCCGCCTGGTCAACGCCCTGATCACGGACGACGGCACGGTGTACGCCGGTGCCGTCACCAAGGAGACGCTGGTCAAGGCCGCGGAGTCGGAGCGCTAGACCGGCCACGACCGGGCGGCCCGGCCCGAGTGAGGGAGTAAGGGAGTACATGAGCGAACCGCCCGCCACGGCACCGGACGGCGACGACGCGGACGACGGCGTCATCGTCACCCGCGCGCTCACCAAGCGGTACCGCGGCGGGCAGCTCGCCGTCGACGCCCTGGACCTCACGGTTCCCGCGGGCAGCGTCTTCGGCTTCCTCGGCCCGAACGGATCGGGCAAGACCACCACGATCCGCATGCTGATGGGCCTGATCGAGCCGACCTCGGGCACGGCGCGGGTGCTCGGCAGACCCGTGCCCCGGGACGCCCGCGCCGTACTGCCGCAGGTCGGTGCCCTCATCGAGGGCCCGGCCCTGTACGGCTTCCTCTCCGGCCGGGACAACCTGCTGCGCTACGACGCGGCCGACCCCACCGCCGACCCGCGCACCCGGCGGCACCGGGTCGCCGCGGCGCTGGACCGGGTGGGGCTCACGGCCGCGGCCGGCAAGAAGGCCAAGGCGTACTCGCTCGGCATGAAGCAGCGACTGGGTCTCGCCGCCGCCCTGCTCCAGCCCCGCAGGCTGCTCGTCCTCGACGAGCCGACCAACGGCCTCGACCCGCAGGGCATGCGCGAGATCCGCACCCTGGTGCGGGAACTCGCCGACGACGGCACCACCGTCTTCGTCTCCTCCCACCTGCTCGACGAGATCGAGCAGGTCTGCACCCACGCCGCGGTCATGGCCCAGGGCCGGCTGATCACCCAGGGCACCGTCACCGACCTCGCGGCAGGACTGCGCGGCCGGCTGGTGGTGACCACCCCCGACACCGGGGACGCGGTCCGGGTGCTGGAGGAGAACGGCGTCACCGACGTCGTCGTCGCGGGCGACCGGGTCCGCGGGGAGGCACCCGAAGGGGAACTCGCCGACCTCACCGCCGCGTTGGTGAAGGCAGGGGTGCGGGTGCGCGGATTCGGCATCGAGCGTGCCTCACTGGAGGACGCGTTCATGGCGCTCACGGGGGAGGGGTTCGATGTCGCGGGCTGAGACCGGCACGCCGGTCGCGCGCACGCCGAGCCCCCTGTGGTCGCTCGGCCTCCTCCGCAGCGAGCTGGCCACCACCTTCCAACGCTGGCGCACCCTCGCCCTGCTGGGCGTCCTCGCCGCCGTGCCCGTGCTGGTCGGGGCCGCCGTGAAGATCGAGACCGGTGACGGCTCGCCGGCCGGCGGCGGGGGCGGCGGCGAAGGCCCCGCGTTCATCGCCCAGGTCACCAACAACGGACTGTTCCTGGTCTTCACCGCGCTCGCCGCGACCCTGCCGTTCTTCCTGCCCATGGCGGTGGGCGTGGTGGCGGGCGACGCGATCGCCGGCGAGGCGAACGCGGGTACCCTGCGCTACCTGCTGGTCGCCCCGGCCGGCCGCACCCGGCTGCTGCTCGTCAAGTACGTCACCACGATGGTGTTCTGCCTGGCCGCCACCCTGGTGGTCGCCCTGACGGCGCTCGCGGTCGGGGCGCTGCTGTTCCCGCTCGGCGACCTCACCACCATCTCCGGCACCCGGATCGGCTTCGCCGAGGGACTGGGCCGCGCGCTGCTGATCGCGCTCGCCGTCGCCGCCTCACTGACCGGTGTCGCGGCGCTGGGCCTGTTCGTGTCGACGCTCACCAACAGCGGCGTGGCCGCCATGGCAACGACGGTCGGCCTGCTCATCACCGTGCAGATCCTCGACCAGATACCCCAGCTGGACGCCCTGCACCCGTACCTCTTCTCCCACTACTGGCTGTCCTTCGCCGACCTGATGCGCGAGCCGGTCCTCTGGGACGACCTGACGCGCAACCTCGGCCTCCAGGCCCTGTACGCGGCCGTCTTCGGCTCCGCGGCGTGGGCACGGTTCACGGCGAAGGACATCAGCGCCTGAGCGTCACTCCCCGGACGGGAAGCGGGCGAGCGGGGCCTCCTGGGCGAAGAAGGTCTTGGCGCGGGCCAGTGCCTCGCTGTCGTCGAGCACGTCGCCCGGCTTGCTGCCGTTGCCGAGCAGCACACCGCCGAAGCGCATCCCCATGTACGCCGCCGAGTGGTTGAGCGTCCCGATCAGCGGCCCGGCGACCGGGGCCTCGGTGGCGAGGGCGGTGACGCCCCACAGGGTGCGCCCGGCCATCGCGGCGCGGAAGTCGACGCCCGGGGTGCGCAGCCAGGCCGACCAGTGGTCCAGGTAGCGCTTGGTCGGCGTGGTCACCGAGTACCAGTACAGCGGCGAGGCGATCACCAGGTCCGTCGCGGCGAGCGTGGCCTCGCGCAGCAGGACGGAGTTCTCGTGCTCGGGCCGGGCGGCGCCGGTCCCGTGCCGCCGGTCCTCGAAGTCCGGCAGCGGGTGCTCGGCGAGGCTGATCCAGCGCTGCTCGACGTCCTCGGGCAGCTGCTCGGCGGCCCGGCGGGCCAGCAACTCGGTGTTGCCGTCACGACGGCTGCTGCCGAGCAGGAAAAGGAAGCGACGGGACAAGGTTCCCCCCTGGGGTCCGCGGGTCCGCGGGTGCGGACGGCATCGGCATCGGCTCCCGCGTCGCCCCGGGCAACCCGGGAACGACGACGAGCCAGTGCCCGGCATCCTATGCAGCCGCATGGAACAGCCGTTCATTCCCGCCTCCGCCGTACGTCCCGCAGGAGCACCCGGCGGCCGGGAAGGGCCACCGGGAGGGGGTGGCTCCCGGAGGGGCAGCCACCGCGGGGTGAGGGGGGGCTCCGCTGGAGGGGTAGCTCGCCGCGGGGTGAGGGGCAGCTCCGCTGGAGGGGTAGCTCGCCGCGGGTGAGGGGGCGGCTTTCCCGGAGGGGTAGCTTGCCGCGGGTGAGGTGGCGGATCCGCTGGAGGGGCAGCTCACCACAGGGGGAGGTGGCGGCTTTCCCGGAGGGGCAGCTCACCCGCGGGGGGAGGAAGCGACTTCCCCGAGGGACAGTCCACCGCGGGGGAGGGGCGCCGCCCGGCGGGGCGCGTCTCAGTGGCCCGCCTCCGTCAGCCGGGCCAGCGGTTCCGTCCCCCGGGGCGGGCCGCCGCCGAGGTCGCCCAGGCGCCAGGCGGACACCCACGGCACGCGGTACACCCCGACGGCCGCCTCCAGCTCCCCGACGCGCCGCGCGAGCGGACGCGGCAGCCGGCCCGGGGCGTCCGCGACCAGCACCACGCCCTCCAGGCCCAGGTGCGGCGGGGCGGCCCCGCCGTCCCGGAGGTCCGCCAGCGCCCGGGCGACCGCGTCCAGGCCCGCCGCATGGGTGCGCCCCACCAGCAGCACCGCCGGCGGATCGGCGGGGCCCGGCCAGTCGCGTCCGCAGTCCCGGCCGCCGTAGACCGCCGCCAGGGTCGACACGCCGGACCCGCCGTGCGCGCCCACCCAGGAGAAGCGGCGGGGCGGCGCGCTCGCCACCGGTCCGCGGATCCACAGCTCCGGTCCCGGCTGCCCGCCCGTCCGCATGCCCGCTCCCTCCCTCGCCTCCTTCGATCCTGCCCTGCCGTCGAGAGGGTACGGTGACCGGGGGCCGGGCCTTGGGACGAGGCTGTGACACCTCGGTGACCGGAGAGCCGAGGGGCAGCGGAGAGACTCGGCGCCAGGGTCCGCCACCATCTCGCGGACGCGTTTAAGTGAGGGAACCCGATGTCTCGACTCAGCCGCGAGAAGCAGCCGGACCAGCAGCGCCTCGGCGCGTCTTCGGCGACACCGGTCGACGTCCGCGTCCTCGCCGGGGACGGGAGCGGCACGGTGACGGTCGGCGGTTCCCCGCTCGCTCCCGCGCCCGGTGAGGAGCCGCAGCAGTGCGTCCTGAACCACCTGCACCGCATCGCCCTCGCCACCGGCCGTCCCGTCCTCGCCACGATCCACGACGAGCGCATCGGCTACGTCGTCCCGCTGCGGGTCGACCCGGACGGCTCCAGCCACTTCACCGCCCACCCGTCTCCCACCGCGGCCCCCGCCGCCGGTCCGGCCACCGCTCCCGCGCCTGAGCCGGTCCCCGACGGTGCCACCCGGGTCCTGCGGATCCCGCGGGGCAGGGAGCCGCGCCGGCACCCCGTCCAGCCCTCCGCCCCCTCCTGGGACGAGCTCGAGGCGGCACCGGACTCCGCGCCCACCTTCCGGCTGCGGGCCATGCCCGAGCGGACCCCTCCGCCCCAGCCGGTCCCGCAGCCCCGGCCCGCCCCGCAGCCCCCGGTCCCGCAGCCCCCGGTCCCGCAGTCCCGGCCCACCCCGCCGTACCGACCCCAGCCCCTGCCCGTCCCCCAGCCCCAGCCCTCCCGCGCCCCGGGCACGGTCATGCCGCCCACGGGTGCGTTCGGCCCGCCGCCGGACATGGACGGCCCGGCGCAGGCCGTCCACGGCCCGGCGCCGGCCGAGGTGCCCGGCCCCGACTCCGACCCCGATGCCAAGCCCACGCCACCCCGTGGATTCGACGCCGTGGCCGAGGCGGTGCTCGGTGACGACGTGCCCGAACCCGCCGCCGTGCCCACGCCGCTGACCGAGCCCCTGGCCCGCATCGCCGAGGCGGTGAGGGAAGGACGGATCGACGCCGCCTCCGCGCTCGCCGAGCAGGCACTGCGCGACGGCGCGGCCCTGCTGGGCCCGGACCACCCGGAGGCACTGCGGCTGGGCGAACTGGCCGCCTACGCCGCCTACCTGGGCGGGGACCCGCTCCGGGCCTTCCGGCTCTCGGTCGACCTGGTGCACGCCCGGCGCCGTACGGGCGACGCGGAGGCGGCGTACAGCAGTCTGCACGGCGCGGCGACGGCCTGGCGCGCCGTGCGCGACCCGCTGCTCGGCCAGGAGCTCGGGCACGAGCTGATCGCCCTGTGGACCGCGCTGGCCGCCGAGCCGGGCCCGGCCGCCGACGAGGCCGAGCAGCTCCGGTCGGCCCGCACCCGGATGACCCGGCTGGCGGAGCGCGCCCGCGAGGCGGCCGGGGGGCCGCAGGGGGACTGACCGGCGGGTACGGCCGGTCCCGCTACTGCACGCAGAACTCGTTGCCCTCCGGGTCCGCCATCACCACCCATGAGCCGCCCTGCTCCGCCACCTCCCGCAGCACGCTCGCGCCCAGCGCTCTCAGCCGCTCCACCTCGGCGTCGCGGCGGCCCTCGCCCGGGTGCAGGTCCAGGTGGAGCCGGTTCTTGCCGGCCTTCGGCTCGGGCACGCGCTGGAAGAGCAGCCGCCGGCCGAGGCCGGTGCCGGTGTCCGGGTCGTACGGGTCGTCGGGGTGGCGCACGGCGATCAGATCGCGGAAGGCGGGGCGGCCGTGGAAGTCCACCGTGGCCGCGGCGGGCAGCGCGCCGGCGTCCAGCAGCCGCCGGACCAGCGCGCTGTTGTCCTCGGCCAGGTAGCCGAGCGCGGCGGCCCAGAAGTCGGCCTGGCCCTGCGGATCACGGGCGTCGATGACGAGCTTCCAGTGCACGGGGGCGGGCGCGGACGCCGATTCGTCTGTCATGCCGTCAGTTATAGGCGGCGGCACTGACAACGGCCCGTGACCCCGCCCCGGGCAGGCGGTCTTCCGGTGGGGTCAGGCGTCCGCCGCCGCCGCTCGGGCGTCGTAGGCGGCGCGGGCGGCGGCGATCTCCTGCTGGTGCTCCTCCGTCCAGCTCACCAGGGAGCGGATGGTGGCGTGCAGGGTGCCGCCGAGCGGGGTGAGCTCGTACTCGACGCGGGGCGGCACCACCGGGTGGACGGTGCGCCGGACCAGGCCGTCGCGCTCGAGCCGGCGCAGGGTGACGGTCAGCATGCGCCGGCTCACCCCGTCGATCTCGCGGCGCAGTTCGGTGAAGCGCAGCCGCCGGTTCTCCAGCAGGGCGATGACGAGCAGCGACCACTTGTCGGCGATCCGGTCCAGGATCTGCCGGACTTCGCAGCCCTCCCGGCTGTCCCACTGGAAGGGGTCGTCGTGGTCGTCGTGACCGGAGACGGCGCAGTGACTCGGGTGCGAGGACGCGGCTGCTTCCATGCCGGTCGATACCGTAACCGGCCCGCCCCGGAGGCCGGCCGACCTGCCGCCCGTAACCGGCCACGCGCCCCGGAAGCGGTCCGCGTGGCTACGGCTTGGTGTCCACCGGTGCCGCCGCCACCGCCCCGGCGCCGCTCACCAAGACATCGGCGTCGGCGTCGGCGCGGGCGCCGGCGTCCGCGGCGGCGAGCCGGGCCGCGGCCCTGAGGGCGCGGGCCGTACGGCGGGCGGTGCGCAGGGCGTCCCAGGTGAGCAGGGACAGCGCCAGCCAGACCAGGGCGAAGCCGGCCCAGCGCTCGGGCGGCATGGCCTCGCCGAAGTAGAGGACGCCGATCAGGAACTGGAACACCGGGGCCAGGTACTGGAGCAGGCCGATGGTGGACAGCGGGACGCGGATGGCCGCCGCGCCGAAGCAGACCAGCGGCAGCGCGGTGACGATGCCGGTCGCGGCGAGCAGTGCCGCGTGTCCCGGGCCCTCGCCGGTGAAGGTGGAGTCGCCCTGCGCGGTCAGCCACAGCAGGTAGCCGGCGGCGGGCAGGAACTGGATCGCGGTCTCGGCGGCCAGCGACTCCAGGCCGCCGAGGTTGACCTTCTTCTTGATCAGGCCGTAGGTGCCGAAGGAGAAGGCCAGGACGAGGGAGATCCACGGCGGGCGGCCGTAGCCGATGGCCAGGACGAGGACCGCCACGACACCGATGCCGACCGCCGCCCACTGCACGGGCCGCAGCCGTTCCTTCAGCAGCAGCACGCCCAGGGCGATGGTGACGAGCGGGTTGATGAAGTAGCCGAGGGAGGCCTCGACGACCCGGTCGTTGTTCACGGCCCAGATGTAGACGCCCCAGTTGACGGCGATGACGGCCGCGGCGCACGCGATGAGCGCGAGGCGGCGGGGCTGCTTCAGCAGTTCGCCGGCCCACCGCCAGCGGCGCAGCACGAGCAGCACGGCGGCGACGACGACGAGGGACCACACCATGCGGTGGGCGAGGACCTCGGACGCCCCGGCGGGCTTGAGGAGGGGGAAGTAGAGGGGGAACAGCCCCCACATGCCGTACGCCGCGAAGCCGTTCAGCAGGCCTATGCGCTGCTCTGCCCTGGACTTCTCGGCCACGGTTCCTCCTTGGTGCGTTCGTCGCATCGGTCTCGACTGCACGAAGGTAGCGCCCGCCCCCCGCCCGTGTCATGTCCGTATCGCCATACGGTCATGACAGATTCCCGGGGTCGTGGTTTCAGCCGGCGAGTGCCGCCGCGACGGCCTCGGCGAGCGGGGTGGTCGGGCGGCCGGTCAGGCGGGAGAGGTCACCGGTGGTGATCTCCAGTTCACCCTTCTCGATGGACACGTCCACCCCGGCGAAGACCGCGGCGAGCGGCTCGGGCACCCCCGCGCCGGTCAGGATCGCGGTGTACTCCTCCGCGGAGACGGACCGGTAGACGATCTCCTTGCCGGTCTGCCGGGTCAGCTCGGCGGCGTACTCCGCGAAGCCGAACGACGTGTCCCCGCCGAGTTCGTACGTCTGGTTCTCGTGGCCCTCGCCGGTCAGCACGGCGACCGCGGCGGCGGCGTAGTCGGCCCGGGAGGCGGCGGAGACGCGCCCGGCGCCCGCGGCCTGGACGACGGCGTCGTGGGCCAGCACCGGGGCCAGGTTCTCGGTGTAGTTCTCGAAGTACCAGCCGTTGCGCAGCAGCGTGTAGGGCACTCCGGAGGCCAGCAGGATCTCCTCGGTCGCGCGGTGGTCGTCGGCGAGCGCGGCGGTCAGGCTGCCGGGGGCGCTGGTGTAGGCGAGCAGGGCGACGCCGGCCTCCTTCGCGGCGTCGATGACGACCTTGTGCTGGGCGGGGCGGCCCTTGTCGAACTCGTTGCCGGAGATCAGCAGCACCTTGTCCCCTGCGGAGAGGAGGCCGTCGAAGGTCTCGGGCGCGTTGTAGTCGGCGACCGCCAGCCGTACGCCCCGTGCCGCGAGGCCGGCGGCCCTGGTCTCGTCCCGCACGACCGCGGTGATCCGCTCGGCGGGGACCTTCTCCAGCAGCTGCTCGATGACGTGACGGCCGAGCTTTCCGGTGGCTCCGGTGACGACGATGCTCATGATGCGGATCTCCTCGTGGGTGGCTTGTGCACTCACCATAAGTGGCGCGCTAACTTATGGAAAGTACCCACCTTGAAGTAAGGTACTGGCATGGCGGTAAGTGACTGGCGGATCGACGGCGAGGCCATGTGCCCTTACCGGCTGGTGCTGGAGCACGTCACCAGTCGCTGGGGCGTCCTGGTGCTGATCCGGCTCCTGGAAGGCCCGCACCGGTTCAGCGAGCTGCGCCGGGCGATCGGCCGGGTCAGCGAGAAGATGCTCACCCAGACCCTGCAGACCCTGGAGCGGGACGGACTGGTCCACCGCGACGCCAAGCCGGTCATCCCGCCGCGCGTCGACTACTCCCTCACCGAGCTGGGCCGCGAGGCCGCCGAGCAGGTCCGGGCACTGGCGGGATGGACCGAGCGGCGGATGGCCGAGGTGGAACGGGCGCGCCGCGCCTACGACGAGGCCCGCGCCTGACCCCCGCACACCCCGAGCCGCGCCGTGGCCACCGGGGCACACCAACACCCCGAGCCGTGCCGCGGCCACCGGGGCACACCAACCCCCCGAGCCGCGCCGTGGCCACCGGGGCACACCAACCCCCCGAGCCGCGCCGCGGCCACCGGGGCGCACCCCGCGCCATGTGCCGGCCGCCCGGGCACACCGCCGGCCCCGCCCCGGCCCCCGCGAGTCCGCCCGCCCCCGGCATACGACGAGGCCCGGGCCGGAGCCCGGGCCTCACAGGTCGCCTGCGCGTCGCGCGGGCGGCTCAGCCGACGACCGTCCAGGTGTCCCCGCCGGCCAGCAGCGCGGCCAGGTCGCCCTTGCCGTTCTGCTCGACGGCCGCGTCGAGCTGGTCGGACATCAGCGTGTCGTAGACGGGACGCTCCACCGAGCGGAAGACGCCGATCGGGGTGTTGTGCAGGGTGTCCGGATCGGCCAGCCGGGACAGCGCGAACGCCGTGGTCGGTGAGGCGGCGTGCGCGTCGTGGACGAGCACGTCGGCCTCGTTCTCCGGGGTCACCTCGACCACCTTCAGATCGCCGGTGGCCGGGTCCCGTACGACCCCCTTGGACAGGGCGCCGCCGAAGCGGATCGGCTGCCCGTGCTCCAGGCGGATCACCGCCTCCTCCGCCCGCTGCTTGTCCTTCAGGACGTCGAAGGCGCCGTCGTTGAAGATGTTGCAGTTCTGGTAGATCTCGACCAGGGCGGTGCCCGGGTGGGCGGCGGCCTGGCGCAGCACCTCGGTGAGGTGCTTGCGGTCCGAGTCGACCGTACGGGCCACGAAGGAGGCCTCCGCGCCCAGCGCCAGCGACACCGGGTTGAACGGCGCGTCCAGCGAGCCCATCGGCGTCGACTTGGTGATCTTGCCGACCTCGGAGGTCGGGCTGTACTGGCCCTTCGTGAGGCCGTAGATCCGGTTGTTGAACAGCAGGATCTTCAGGTTCACGTTGCGCCGCAGCGCGTGGATGAGGTGGTTGCCGCCGATGGACAGGGCGTCGCCGTCACCGGTGACCACCCACACGCTCAGGTCGCGCCTGCTCGCGGCGAGGCCCGTCGCGATCGCCGGGGCACGGCCGTGGATGGAGTGCATCCCGTAGGTGTTCATGTAGTACGGGAAGCGGGAGGAGCAGCCGATGCCGGAGACGAAGACGATGTTCTCGCGCGCCAGGCCGAGCTCGGGCATGAAGCCCTGCACGGCGGCGAGGATCGCGTAGTCACCGCACCCGGGGCACCAGCGGACCTCCTGGTCGGACTTGAAATCCTTCATGGACTGCTTGGCCTCGGCCTTGGGGACCAGCTGCAGTGCCTCAGTCATCGATGGCCTCCTTCAGGGCGTGGGCCAGCTGCTCGGCCTTGAACGGCATACCGTTGACCTGGTTGTACGGGCGCGCGTCGACCAGGTACTTCGCCCGGATGAGGGTGGCGAGCTGGCCGAGGTTCATCTCGGGGACGACGACCTTGTCGTACGCCTTCAGCACGGTGCCGAGGTTGCGCGGGAACGGGTTCAGGTGGCGCAGGTGCGCCTGGGCGATGCGGCCGCCCTCCTTGCGGATCCGGCGCACCGCGGCGGTGATCGGACCGTACGTCGATCCCCAGCCGAGGACGAGGGTGCGGGCTCCGTCCTGGTCGTCGACCTCCAGGTCGGGGACCTCGATCCCGTCGACCTTGGCCTGCCGGGTGCGGACCATGAAGTCGTGGTTGGCCGGGTCGTAGGAGATGTTGCCCGTGCCGTCCTGCTTCTCGATGCCGCCGATCCGGTGCTCCAGACCCGGGGTGCCGGGCACCGCCCACGGCCGGGCCAGGGTCCGCGGGTCGCGCTTGTACGGCCAGAAGGTCTCGCTGCCGTCCTCCAGGGTGTGGTTGGGCGCCTGGGCGAACCGCACCTGGAGGTCCGGCAGCTCGTCCGGCTCCGGGATCCGCCAGGGCTCGGAACCGTTGGCCAGGTAGCCGTCGGAGAGCAGGAAGACCGGGGTCCGGTAGGTCAGCGCGATCCGCGCGGCGTCCAGGGCGGCGTCGAAGCAGTCCGCCGGGGTGCGCGGCGCCACCACCGGGACCGGCGCCTCGCCGTTGCGGCCGTACATCGCCTGGAGCAGGTCGGCCTGCTCGGTCTTGGTGGGCAGGCCCGTGGACGGGCCGCCGCGCTGGATGTCCACGATCAGCAGCGGCAGCTCCAGCGAGACGGCGAGACCGATCGTCTCCGACTTCAGCGCCACACCGGGGCCGCTCGTCGTGGTCACCGCCAGCGAGCCGCCGAAGGCCGCGCCCAGCGCGGCGCCGATCCCGGCGATCTCGTCCTCGGCCTGGAAGGTGCGCACCCCGAAGTTCTTGTGCTTGCTCAGCTCGTGCAGGATGTCGGAGGCCGGGGTGATCGGGTAGGAACCCAGGAACAGCGGCAGATCCGCCTGCCGGGACGCGGCGATCAGGCCGTAGGAGAGGGCCAGGTTCCCGGAGATGTTCCGGTAGGTGCCCACCGGGAAGGCCTGCGCGGCCGGTGCGACCTCGTAGGAGACCGCGAAGTCCTCGGTGGTCTCGCCGAAGTTCCAGCCCGCGCGGAAGGCGGCGATGTTGGCCTCGGCGATGTCCGGTTTCTTCGCGAACTTCGTCCGCAGGAACCGCTCGGTGCCCTCGGTCGGCCGGTGGTACATCCACGACAGGAGACCGAGCGCGAACATGTTCTTGCTGCGCTCCGCCTCCTTCCGGGTGAGGTCGAAGTCCTTGAGGGCCTCCACGGTGAGCGTGGTGAGCGGCACCGGGTGCAGGCTGTAGCCGTCCAGCGAGCCGTCCTCCAGCGGGCTCGCCTGGTACCCCACCTTCTGCATCGCCCGCTTGGTGAACTCGTCCGTGTTGACGATGATCTCCGCGCCGCGCGGCAGATCGCCCACGTTGGCCTTGAGGGCCGCCGGGTTCATCGCGACCAGCACGTTCGGCGCGTCGCCCGGGGTCAGGATGTCGTGGTCGGCGAAGTGCAGCTGGAACGAGGAGACACCGGGGAGGGTGCCGGCGGGCGCCCGGATCTCGGCCGGGAAGTTCGGCAGCGTCGACAGGTCGTTGCCGAAGGACGCGGTCTCGGAGGTGAAACGGTCACCGGTGAGCTGCATGCCGTCACCCGAGTCCCCCGCGAACCTGATGATCACTCGGTCGAGCCGGCGGACGTCCTTCGTCCCCGCCGGTTTGCGCTGCTCTCCGACCACGGCTCCGTCGGCCTGCTCCGCTGGGCTACTGACCTGGCTCGTCACTGAACTGGACCTCCCTCGAGGCGGCTGTCGGGGAGCGGCCTTCCGCAGGCGTTCCCAGGATCAACCCTACGACCGTGAGTGGTCCGCGCCTTCGGTAATGCGCACGAAGACCACCGGCGCGTACCGCCGTACGACCCGTCCGGACGCCTGACTGGCACCTGACCGCCACCGCCCCCCACCAGGCGTGAGAATTAGGAATTGAGATACGTCAAAACGGCGAGGACCCGCCGGTGATCGCCCTCGCTCGGGGACAGCCCGAGCTTCAGGAAGATGTTGCTGACGTGCTTCTCCACCGCGCCGTCGCTCACCACGAGCTGCCGCGCGATGGCGGAGTTCGTCCGCCCCTCCGCCATCAGCCCCAGCACCTCGCGCTCCCTGGGTGTGAGCCCCGCGAGCACGTCCTGCTTGCGGCTGCGGCCGAGCAGCTGGGCGACGACCTCCGGGTCGAGTGCCGTACCGCCCCGGGCGACCCGCACCACCGCGTCCACGAACTCACGCACCTCGGCTACCCGGTCCTTCAGCAGATACCCGACCCCCCGGCTGGATCCGGCCAGCAGCTCGGTGGCGTAGCGCTCCTCCACGTACTGCGAGAGCACCAGCACGCCGAGCCCCGGATGCGCCTTGCGCAGCTGCACGGCCGCGCGCACGCCCTCGTCGGTGTGGGTCGGCGGCATCCGCACGTCGGCGACGACCACATCGGGCAACGCGTCCTCGGCGGACAGCTCGGCCATGGTCTTGATCAGGGCCTCCGCGTCCGCGACACCGGCGACGACCTCGTGCCCACGGTCGGTCAGCAACCGGGTGAGCCCCTCCCTGAGCAACACCGAATCCTCGGCGATGACCACCCGCACCCTGTCCTCCACGCCTTTGGCCCCCAGCCGACCCGCCGCGATCTGTACGGGACCAGCATCCCAGCAATCGGGGCGGGCGGTGGGGGAGGTGACAGGTTTAGGCAGGTCTTGATGCGGCCGGCGTCCGCCGGACGGGCCGGACGCCCGTGCGCACCGGGCGTGCGCGGCTCACGCCGGGCGCCGCCCGGCGCGCCCGGCGGGCGCTAACCGCGCCAGGGGAGTTCGGCCGTGACCCGGGTGGGGCCGCCGGCCGGGGAGTCCACGACCAGGATGCCGTCCACCGCGTCGAGGCGTTCCGCGAGGCCCGCCAGCCCGGAGCCGGCACGGGCGTCGGCACCGCCCACCCCGTCGTCCACGACCTGGAGCATCAGCCGGTTCTCCGACCGCCACACGTCCACGGACGCCGACCGGGCCCCGCTGTGCTTGCTGACGTTCTGCAGCAGCTCGGAGACGGTGAAGTAGGCGATGCCCTCGATCGCCGCCGCAGGCCGCGACGGCAGATCGACCTCCACCCGCACCGGCACCGCGCAGCGCGAGGCGACCGCGGAGAGCGCCGCGTCCAGGCCGCGGTCGGTGAGGACGGCCGGGTGGATGCCGCGTGCCAGGTCCCGCAGCTCCTGCAGCGCGGTCTTCACCTCGCCGTGCGCCTCGTCCACCATCCGCGCCGCCGCCTGCGGATCCTGCGCCAGCTTCTCCTTCGCCAGGCCCAGATCCATGGCGAGCGCGACCAGCCGGGCCTGGGCGCCGTCGTGCAGGTCGCGCTCGATGCGCCGCAGATCGGCAGCGGCCGTGTCGACCACGACCCCGCGGTCGGACTCCAGCTCCACCACCCGCGACGCCAGCCGCGACGGCCCGAGCAGGCTGTGCACCAGCAGCCGGTCGACCGACGTGAGCGCCCGTACGATCCACGGCGTGGCCAGCGTGAACAGCAGCCCCACCAGTGCGGTGACGGTGATCTCGAAGGGGTTGTCGAGGTAGATCCGGTGGTTCTCGTCGCCGTACAGCTGCAGCCCGCCCTGCCCGCCGTACAGGGGGAACACCCAGAACCACAGCGGATACGTCAGCAGCGCCCACCCGTACGCCCAGAAGGACACCGCCACGCCGAACGAGAACACCGCCCACGGGAAGTGCAGCACC
The DNA here is from genome assembly GCF_000761215.1 of Streptomyces glaucescens. Taxonomy (GTDB): domain Bacteria; phylum Actinomycetota; class Actinomycetes; order Streptomycetales; family Streptomycetaceae; genus Streptomyces; species Streptomyces glaucescens_B. The sequence continues at coordinate 4,520,888 of NZ_CP009438.1, forward strand.
GCGTAGAGCAGGTGCCGCCAGGACGTGCCGCTCCTGAGGACCGCCACCATCCAGCCCATCGCGCCGTCCTTGCGCACCCTCAGCGGCTCGGGGTCGGCCACCCGCATGCCGAGCAGCGCCCGCGCCCGCGTGCGCTCCAGCGCGCCGAGCCCCCGGCACCCGGCGAGCCCGGCCGCCAGCACGGGCACCCCGAGGAAGGTCACCAGCAACCCCGCGCCGAGGGAGACCATGGTGACGGCGTAGGTGAAGAGCAGTATGCCGATCGGCAGGCCGAGCAGGACGTACCCGAGCTCCCGCCAGCTGCGCGCCTCGAACGGCGCCCGGAGCCCGGCGGGCAGCCGCGCCCCGCGCACTCCCCGGTCCTCCCGTCCGTACCCGTACCCGTGCCCGTACTCCGTGGCCATCTGCGTCGTCCCGTTCTGCTCGTCCCGGATCGCCCTGTGTGTCGTGCTCTCCACCCTGCCGGGCGGCGCCCTCGCGAGCCATGGAGTCCGTCGGCCTCTTGGGAGGGGGGTTTTCCCTACCCCCGGCCCGCCCGTGGAGCGCCGTGCGCCGTCACGTCCGCGCGGCCGCCGGCCGGTCCCGCCACGGCAGCTCGGCCGTGACCACGGTCGGCCCGCCCTCCGGCGAGTCGACGACGAACAGCCCGTCCACGGCGTCCAGCCGCTCCGACAGCCCCCGCAGCCCGCTCCCGGCGTCCAGCCGCGCACCGCCGCGGCCGTCGTCGTGCACCTGGATGAGCAGCCGGGTCTCCGACCGCCACACCTCGACGGAGGCGGACGCCGCCCCGCTGTGCTTGCTGACGTTCTGCAGCAGCTCGGAGACGGTGAAGTAGGCGATGCCCTCGATGGCCTCGGCGGGCCGCTCGTCCAGGTCGACCGTCACCTTCACGGGCACCGTGCAGCGGGAGGCGACCGCGGAGAGCGCCGCGTCCAGGCCGCGGTCGGTGAGGACGGCCGGGTGGATGCCGCGTGCCAGGTCCCGCAGCTCCTGGAGCGCCAGCTTCACCTCGCCGTGCGCCTCGTCGACCATCGCCGCCGCCGCGTCCGGGTCCTCCAGCAGCTTCTCCTTGGCCAGGCCCAGTCCCATGGCCAGCGCGACCAGCCGGGCCTGCGCCCCGTCGTGCAGGTCGCGCTCGATGCGGCGCAGATCGGCCGCGGCCGTGTCGACCACGACCCCCCGGTCGGACTCCAGTTCGGCGATGCGCCGCTCCAGCTCGTCGGAGGGCGACAGCAGCCCGCGCACCATCGCCCGGTCGGCGTTGGCGAGGCCCCGCGCGATGAACGGCAGTACCGGCCACGCCACGAACAGCGAGGCCAGCGCGATGGTGAAGGTGAGGACTCCCCAGGGCAGCCGGATGAGTTCGTAGAGGACGGTCCGCCAGCCGACCGGGTCCTTCAGCGTCATCCACAGGTGCGGGAAGAAGCCCTCACCGCCACCCCGGCGCGCGCGCAGCGGCAACGGGCTCGGTTCGTCGATCCGTATCCCGAGCAGCGCCCGGGCCCGCGCCCGCTCCAGCTTGCCGAGCAGCCGCGCGCCGAGCAGTCCGGCCGCGAGGAGCGGGAACCCGACCACCGTGACGGTCAGGAAGGCGCTGGTGGACAGGGCCGTGACCACGTAGACGAAGCCCAGCAGGGACACCGGCAGATTGGCCAGGAGGTGCGCGATCTCCTTCCAGGTGTGAACGTCGTAGGCGAGACGGGGCGGTGGCGGGCGGTGGTCGCCGCCGTCACCGGGCGGCGCCGCCTGCGCCGGGCTCGCGGGCGGGAAGTGTTCGGTCATACGGGTCAGCGTGCCTGGCCGCGTGCGGTCGCGCCATGAGGTGCGCCGCCCGGCCCGGGCGGGGGAAAACCCCACCCCCGCATCTCAACGTGTGACGGGCTGCTTACCGCCTCCTTGACAGGCCCTAGACTCGCCTGCGTACAGATCACTCGAGTTCGAACGCCGTTCGAACGGGACGCGGAAGGTTTCAGCGGTTCTGTTCTAAGTTGTTCGAAGAACGTCGAGGTCACGTCGAGTTTCAGGGAGCGAGGGGACGGACGTGCGGGAACCGACCGTCGAACCGGCTGTGGTCGTCGCGGCGGACTACTTCCAGTCCTATTCCGTCGTCGGACTGCTCGCCGCCGTCGGCGTGCTCTTCGTCGCCGTGGCCTTCGGCGCGGGCCGCCTGCTGCGCCCCGTCGTGCCCACGCCGGAGAAACTGCTGACCTACGAGTGCGGCGTCGACCCCGTCGGTGAGGGCTGGGCCCACACCCAGGTCCGCTACTACGTCTACGCCTTCCTGTACGTGATCTTCGCCGTCGACTCGATCTTCCTGTTCCCCTGGGCGACGGTCTTCGCCGACCCCGGCTACGGCGCCGCCACCCTCGTGGAGATGTTCATCTTCCTCGGCTTCCTCGCCGTGGGCCTGCTGTACGCGTACAAGAAGGGCGTCCTGACATGGACGTGACCCCCAAGCCCGACCCCGAGCCGACCCCCGGGCCGGTTCCGCTGCCCGAGCCGAAGCGCCTCGGCACGCTGGCGCGCCTCGCGCCCGAGCCGATGAAGGTGGTCCTGAACTGGGGCCGCCGCTACTCCCTGTGGGTCTTCAACTTCGGCCTCGCCTGCTGCGCCATCGAGTTCATCGCCGCGTCGATGGCCCGCCACGACTTCATCCGCCTCGGCGTGATCCCCTTCGCCCCGGGCCCCCGCCAGGCGGACCTCATGGTCGTCTCCGGCACGGTGACCGACAAGATGGCCCCCGCCGTCAAGCGCCTGTACGAGCAGATGCCCGAGCCGAAGTACGTCATCTCCTTCGGCGCGTGCAGCAACTGCGGCGGCCCCTACTGGGACTCCTACTCCGTCACCAAGGGCGTCGACCAGATCATCCCCGTCGACGTCTACGTCCCCGGCTGCCCGCCCCGCCCCGAGGCGCTGCTCCAGGGCATCCTCAAGCTCCAGGAGAAGATCGCCCGCGAGTCGCTGGGCGAGCGCTACGGCACCCGGCCGGCCCGCCCCTCCACCGCCGCCCTGCAGAGCGGACCGGTCCGGCCCCCGGCCGCCGGCGGGTCCGCCGCCGAGGGAGGCGCGTGATGAGCACGGTCGGCTGGCTGCCCGGCCCCGCCGGGGAACTGTTCGGCGCCGAGGCCACCGCCGAGGAGTCCTACGAGGTCCTGACCGTCGACGTCCCGCCGGAGTCCTGGACCGCGGCCCTGCGCACCGCCCGCGACGAGCTGGGCTGCACCTACTTCGACTGGCTGAGCGCGGTCGACGAACCCGGCACCGGCTTCCGGGTCACGGCCCACGTCGTCGCGCTGTCCCCGGTCCGCCGCCTGCTGCTGCGCACCACCGTGCCCCACGAGGCGCCCCGGCTCGCCTCCGCCGTCGGCGTCTACGCGGGCGCCGCCTGGCACGAGCGCGAGACCCACGAGATGTTCGGCGTGTCCTTCGACGGTCATCCCGGCCTGGACCACCTCCTCCTCCCCGAGAACTTCGAGGGCCACCCGCTGCGCAAGGACTTCGTCCTCGCCGCCCGCGTCGCCAAGGCATGGCCGGGCGCCAAGGAGCCGGGGGAGGCGGAGCACGGCGGACCCAAGCGCCGTCAGATGCTGCCCCCCGGCGTCCCCGACCCCAACGAGTGGGGACCCCTGAAGGGCCAGCTTCCGCCCGCCCCCGCCCGCCCGGCCCGTGGCGCGGCCCGCCCGGCCGCCGCGGGCGACCGGCCCGTACGGCGCACCCGGACGGCCGGGGAGGGCTCGGCGAGCCAGACGGCGGCTCCCGGTGCCGGTGCGGGCGCCGGTGCGGGCGCCGAGGTGCCGGCCCGGCCGCGGCGCGCCCGGAGCGCGACCCAGGGCTCGGCGTCCCAGCGTGCGGCGGCCGGGGGAACCCCGGAGGCCACGGAGCGCGCCCCCCAGGAGGCGGCCGGCGCCGGTGCGCCGACGGTCCCGCAGGCCCCCGAGGCCCGGCCGAGGCGGGCCCGCAGCGCGAGCGGCGGCTCGGCCTCCCAGCGTGCCCAGAGCCCGGCACCGGCGGTGCCGGAGGCTCCGGCGCCCCGTCCCGCCGCGGCTCCCCGCAGCCCGGACGCGCCCTGGCACCACGCCCGCCCGGCGTTCGACGGCGAGCCGGAGCCGCACCCGAAGCAGCCGGACCCCGCGTCGAAGCCCGAGCCCCGGCCCGAGGCCGCGTCCCGGCCTGAGTCCGAGCCCGCGTCCCGGCCCGAGCCCGAACCCGAGTCTCGGCCTGCGCCTGGGCCCGTGGCCGTGGCAGCGCCTGGGCCGGATCCGGCGCCCGAGTCCGAGTCCCGGCCTGAGTCCGAGTCCCGGCCCGAGCCCGAACCCGCGCCAGCGCCTGGTCCGGATCCGGCGCCTGAGCCCGAGTCCCGGCCTAAGCCCGAGTCCCGGCCCGCGCGAGTGCCCGAGCGGGGGCCGGTTCCCGCGCCCGAGCCCGAGCCCGCGCCTGGGCTGGAAAAGCCGGACGCGGCCCCGGAAGCCGCCCCGGAACGCACATCCGGAGCCACCCCGGACGCAACCCCCGGAACCGCTCCGGACGCGACCCCCGGAACCGTTCCGGACGCGACCCCCGAAACCACCCCGGAACGCACCCGCACCCCGGAAGAGACCCCCGAAGACCCCGCAGGAGGCCCGCGGTGAACGACGTGCTCGACGTCGCCCTGCGACTTCTCGTCGTCTTCGGCGTCTTCCTCACCTTCCCGCTGCTGGTCGGCCAGACCGAGCACAAGGTGATGGCCCACATGCAGGGCCGCCTCGGCCCCATGTACGCCGGCGGCTTCCACGGCTGGGCCCAGCTCGTCGCGGACGGCGTGAAGTTCGCGCAGAAGGAGGACGTGGTCCCCGCCGGAGCGGACCGCCGCATCTTCCAGCTCGCCCCCGCCGTCGCCCTGCTGCCGTACCTGCTGGTGCTGCTCGCCATCCCGATCGGCCCCGGCGAGGGAGCGGTCGGCGAGGTGATCGACGCGGGCGTCTTCTTCGTGCTCGCCGTGATGGGCGTCGGTGTCCTCGGCTCCCTCATGGCCGGCTGGGCCAGCGCGAACAAGTTCTCCCTCCTCGGCGGTCTGCGCACCGCCGCCCAGCTGCTCGCCTACGAACTCCCGATGCTGCTCACCGCCGCCTCGGTGGCGATGGCGGCCGGAACGGTGTCCATCCCCGGCATCCTGAACGCCTTCGAGTGGTGGTGGCTGCCCTGGCAGATCGTCGGCGCGATCGTGTTCTTCGTCGCGGGCCTCGCGGAACTCCAGCGCCCGCCCTTCGACATGCCGGTCGCCGACTCGGAGATCATCTTCGGCGCGTACACCGAGTACACCGGCCTGCGCTTCGCCCTCTTCCTCCTCGCCGAGTACGCCGGGATCGTCGTCCTGTGCGGCCTGACCACCGTCCTCTTCCTGGGCGGCTGGCACGGCCCCTGGGGAGCCGACGGCCTCGGCTGGGTCTGGACGCTGCTGAAGACCGCCGTCCTCGCCTTCATCGTGATCTGGCTCCGCGTCACCTACCCCCGGCTGCGCGAGGACCAGCTCCAGAAGCTCTCCTGGACCCTCCTCGTCCCCCTCTCCCTCGCCCAGATCGCCCTCACCGGCGTCGTGAAGGTGGTGATCCCGTAGCCATGGCTCCCTTCCCCGGCTCCGGCCTGGCCAAGGGCCTGGCCGTCACCCTCCGCACGATGACGAGGAAGACGGTCACCGAGCAGTACCCGGAGGTCCAGCCCGAGCTCCCGCCCCGCACCCGTGGCGTGATCGGCCTGTTCGAGGAGAACTGCACGGTCTGCATGCTCTGCGCCCGTGAGTGCCCGGACTGGTGCATCTACATCGACTCCCACAAGGAGACGGTCCCGGCCGCCACCCCGGGCGGCCGCGAGCGCAGCCGCAACGTCCTCGACCGCTTCGCCATCGACTTCTCGCTCTGCATGTACTGCGGCATCTGCATCGAGGTCTGTCCTTTCGACGCCCTGTTCTGGTCGCCCGAGTTCGAGTACGCCGAGACCGACATCCGCGACCTCACCCACGAACGGGACAAGCTCCGTGAGTGGATGTGGACCGTCCCGGCCCCGCCGGCCCTCGACCCGGGCGCCGAGGAGCCGAAGGAGCTGGCCGCCGCCCGCAGGACGGCGGAGAAGCTCGCCGCCCAGCAGCAGCCCCCGGCCACCGAGCCGCACGCCGACGAACAGGCGCGCGCCGCCGAGTCCCCCACTCGCCCGCACGGCGACTCGCAGCAGCAGAGCGAGCAGCCGAGGCCGCAGCAGGAGGGCACGGAATGACCCTCGCAGCCGGGACCCACGGCTTCCTCTCCCCGACCGGCGTCGAGATCGCCTTCCTCCTGGTCGGGCTGGTCACCTTCGGGGCCGCGCTCGTCACCGTCACCACCCGGCAGCTCGTGCACGCCGCGCTGTGGCTGGTGGTGACCCTCGGCGGCCTCGCCGTGGAGTACCTCCTGCTCACCGCCGAGTTCATCGCCTGGGTGCAGGTCCTCATCTACGTCGGTTCCGTCGTCGTCCTCCTCCTGTTCGGACTGATGCTCACCAAGGCGCCCATCGGCCGCTCCCCGGACGCCGACTCCGGCAACCGCTGGGCCGCCCTCGCGGTGGCCCTGGCGGCGGCTGCCGCCCTGGTCTGGGTCGTGGTGGACGCCTTCCGCACCACCTGGATCGACCTGGACGGCCCGGCCGCCGGGTCCACCGAGGTCACCGGCGAGAGCCTCTTCCAGAACTGGGTGCTGCCCTTCGAGGCCCTGTCCGTCCTCCTCCTCGCCGCCCTGGTCGGCGCGATCGTCCTGTCCCGCAAGGGGAAGGCGACCGCGACGCGGACGGAAGCGGGGACGGGAGCGGCGGCGGACCGCACGCGGGCGGACGGCACGCGGGCGGACGGGGCCGACCGGACGGACACCGCGGCCACGGCCGCCGAACCCGGCAAGGACGGTGTCCGCTGATGCACCTCGCCTATCCCGCCGTACTCTCCGCCCTCCTCTTCTGCACCGGCCTCTACGGCGTCCTCGCCCGCCGCAACGCGATCCTGGTCCTGATGTCGGTCGAGCTGATGCTCAACGCCGTCAACCTCAACCTGGTCGCCTTCGACGTCTGGCTCAGCAGGACCGCGGAGGAGACCCTGCACTCCGGCCAGGCGCTCACCCTGTTCACCATCGCCATCGCCGCCGCCGAGATCGGCATCGGCCTGGCGATCGTCCTCGCCGTCCACCGCAACCGCGGCACCTCCGACATCGACAAGCTCCGCGACACCGCCGAAGGCCACGAGAGCGAGGGCCACGAGACCGACATCCCCGCGACCGAGACGGGCGCCGAGAAGGCTGAGGCCACCGCGTGACCACGACCACCCTCGCCGTACTCGTCCCCGTCCTGCCCTTCCTGGGCGCCGCCGCGGGGCTGACGCTCGGCCGCTCCGCCCCCGGCTTCGTGCGCCCGCTCGCGGTCCTGCCGACGCTCGCCGCGCTCGCCCTCGCCGTGGTCGTCGCCGTCCACCAGGGCGGCGACGAGGCCGTCGACGCCGCGACGGAGCTGGCCCCCACCGGCTCGGTCCCCGTCGAGCTGGCCCTGCACATCGACGGGTTCGCCGCGCTCGTCGCCGTCGTGGTCGCCTTCGTCGCGACCTGCGTGCAGATCTACTCGACGGGATATCTGCGCGACGACCCGCGCTACCCCTCCTACGCCGCGCTCGTCTCCCTGTTCACCTCCGCGATGCTCCTCGTCGTCTACTCGGGCGACCTGATGGTGCTGCTGGTCGGCTGGGAAGTCATGGGCATCTGCTCCTACTTCCTCGTCGGCCACTACTGGGAGACCCCGGAGGCCCGCGCCGCCTCCCTCAAGGCCTTCCTGGTGACCAAGCTCGGTGACGTCCCCTTCCTGATCGGCCTGTTCGCGCTGGCCACGGACGCCGGGTCGTTCCGCATCACCCGGGTGCTGGGCACCGTCGCGAACGGCGGCCTCGACCACCCGACGGTGATCGCCCTGCTGCTCCTGGCCGGTGTGGCGGGCAAGTCGGCCCAGTTCCCGCTGCACACCTGGCTCCCCGACGCGATGGCCGGCCCCACACCGGTCTCCGCGCTGATCCACGCCGCGACGATGGTCGCCGCCGGTGTCTACTTCATCGCCCGGCTCCTCCCGGTCTTCGAGGCCTCGCAGGCCGCGATGGTCGTCCTCGCCGTGATGGCCGCCGTCACCATGGCGGGCTCGGCGCTCGCCGCGCTCGCCCAGGACGACATCAAACGCGTCCTCGCCTACTCGACGATCGGCCAGCTCGGCTACATGACCGGCGCGCTCGCCGTCGCCGACCGCGGCGCCGCCGTCTTCCACCTCCTGTCGCACGGCGCCTTCAAGGCGCTGCTGTTCCTCGCCGCCGGCGTGATCATCCACGCCACCGGCACCAACTCGCTGGCCGCCATGTCCCGCATGCGGAACCTGCGCGACCGCGTCCCCGACGCCTACTGGACGATGACCGTGGCGCTCCTCGCGCTCGCCGCGATCCCCCCGTTCAGCGGCTTCTTCTCCAAGGAGGCCGTCCTCGGCGCCGCCGAGCACGTCACGGCCGGCCACACCGAGCACGCCCCCGCCGCCGCGGGCTGGATCGTCCTCGTCACCGGCCTGGTCACCGCGCTGCTCACCGCCGCGTACGCGATGCGGCTGTGGCTGCTCGCCTTCCGCGGCCAGGGCGCCGAGGCCCCCGACCACGGCCGCCAGCCCGTCACCATGACCGTGGTGCTGTGGGTGCTCGCCGCGCCGTCCCTCGCCCTCGGCGGGTTCGCCTACCAGTCCTTCCCGGGCTGGTTCGACGGCGGTGACCTCGGCCCCACCCTCACCACCTCCGTGCTCGGCACGGGCGCGGCCCTGGTCGGCGGGATCGCCGCCTACGCGGCCTGGCGCCACACCGCCGCGCTCGCCGCCCGGGTGCCGATGGGCGCGGTCGCCGCCCACCCGGAGGGCGACGCCGGCCAGGTCGAGGCCGAGGCGATCGCCAGCCACGCCCCCGCCTACGGCGACGTCGCCCGGGCCCCCGACCCGGCCGACCCGGGACGGCTGCTGCTCGGCCCGCTGCACCGGCACGCGGCCGCCGGCTTCCACCTCGACGCCGTGTACTCGGCGCTGTTCGTCCGCCCGGTGCGGGCCGGCGCGCGCCTGGTGCGGTTCCTCGACCGCGAGGTCGTCGAGACCTACGTACGCGGTGCGGGCACCCTTCCGCGCTGGCTCGGCGCCGCCGTGCGGCGCGCCCAGACCGGCAATGTGCAGACCTATGTGAGCGCGCTGCTCGCCGGCACCGTCGTCCTGGCGGTCGCCGTCGTCCTCGTCGCCACGGGAGCGTGAGCAGGCGTGATCGATATCAGCGAGTCCGTGATGCAGTTCCTTCTGGCGTTCGTCGTGGTCGGCCCGCTCCTCGGCGCGGCCGCCGCCCTGCTGCCCGCCCCGCCCGGACTGAAGGGGAAGTCACCCGAGCAGGCCGTGCTGCGGCACGGCGTGACCGTGACCGGCGCGGTCCTCGTCGCCGCGATCGCCCTCGCGCTCGGCTTCGACCACGACCAGCCGTCGACGATGCAGGCGACGACGGACATCAGCTGGATCCCGGCGCTGGACGTGCGGATCCACCTCGGCATCGACGGCATCTCCCTCCCCCTCGTCGTCCTGACCGCGCTGCTGACCTTCCTCTGCGCGCTCTACAGCTACTTCAAGCTGCCCCCGGGCCCGTCCCCGAAGGCCTTCGTCGCCCTGCTGCTCGTCCTGGAGTCCGGCACCCTCGCCACCTTCGCCGTCCTCGACCTGCTGCTGTTCTTCCTCGCCTTCGAGATGGTCCTCATCCCGATGTACTTCCTCATCGCCCGCTGGGGCGGCGAGGGCCGGGCGGGGGCCGCCTGGAAGTTCATCCTCTACACGCTGCTCGGCTCCGTGGTCATGCTGCTCGGCCTGCTGCTGATCGGCCTGCGGGCCGGCACCTTCGACATGGTGGCACTCGCCACTGACAACGGCCGGTCGCTGAGTACGTCGGTGCAGGTCGTCGCGGTGCTGGCGATCGGGATCGGGCTCGCGGTGAAGACCCCGATGTGGCCCTTGCACAGCTGGCTGCCGGACGCCCACACCGCCGCGCCGACCGTCGGGTCGGTGCTGCTGGCCGGCGTCCTGCTGAAGATGGGCACGTACGGGTTCGTCCGGATCCTGCTGCCGGTCGCACCCGACGGCTTGCGCACCTTCGCGCCGTACCTCGCGGCCTTCGCCGTCGTCGGGATCATCTACGGGTCGCTGGCCTGCCTCGCCCTCGCCAAGCGCGGGGCCAAGGGCGACCTCAAGCGGCTCATCGCCTACTCCTCGGTCGGCCACATGGGCTTCGTGCTGCTCGGCGTCGCGACCATGACCCCGACCGGCGTGAACGGCGCCCTGTTCGCCAACATCGCCCACGGACTCATCACGGGCCTGCTGTTCTTCCTGGTCGGTGCGTTGAAGGAACGCACCGGCAGCACCGACCTGGACACCCTCGCCGAGACGACGGGCGCCGCGCTGTACGGCAGGGCGCCGCGTCTGGGCGGCCTGCTCGCGTTCGGCGCGGTCGCCTCGCTCGGCCTGCCCGGCCTGGCCGGGTTCTGGGGCGAGATGCTGGCGCTGTTCGGCGCGTTCGACCCGGCCGACGGGCTCAGCCGCCCCGCGTTCCTCACGTTCATGGCCATCGGCGCGTTCGGCACCCTGCTCACCGCCGCCTACCTGCTCATCGTGGTCCGCCGGGTCTGCATGGGCGCCGTGCCGCAGGACGCCCCCCGCTTCGCCGACGTACAGACGTACGAATTCGTGGCCTGGGCGCCGCTCGTCGCCCTCACCCTCGTCGCCGGACTCTGGCCGAAGACCCTCCTCGGACTCACCGACCCGGCCGTGCAGCAGCTCCTCGCAGGAGGCACCCGATGAGCTCCCTGGCCCAGCCGCTCGCCGCGTCGCTGATCCAGTCCGTCGACTGGCTCGCCATCGCGCCGCCCACCATCGCGGCCGTGGTCGCCCTCGTCGTCCTGGTCGCCGACCTGTTCGTCGACGACCGCCGCAAGGCCCTCCTCGGCCGGCTCTCCGTCGCGGGCCTCGCCGCCGCCACGCTGATGCTGCTGCCCCTGCTGGACGGTGACCGCGCCACCTTCTGCCTGACCGGCGACCCCGCCGTGTGCAGCTACACCGCCGACCGCTTCACCCTCGTCCTCCAGCTCCTCGTCCTCGGCGGCGCGCTGGTCGCCGCCCTGCTGTCGGTCACCGGGGTGAAGGACGCGCGCGGGGGGCTCCCCGAGGGGGAGTTCTGGTTCCTGCTGCTGTCCTCCGCGGCCGGCGCCGCCCTGCTGCCCGCCTCCCGCGACCTCGCGACCCTGATCGTCGCCCTGGAGGTCGCCTCGCTGCCCGCCTTCGCCCTCGTCGGCCTGCGGCAGGGGGACCGCCGGTCCTCCGAGGCGGCGCTGAAGTTCTTCCTGTCCTCGGTCACCGCCACCGCGGTCAGCCTGATGGGCGTCAGCTTCGTCTACGCCGCCACCGGCAGCCTCTACCTCACCGAGATCGCCGAGCGCGTCCAGGGCGTCGACGGCAGCCTGCTGACCCTCACCCGGACCGGTGTGGTGCTCACCCTCGTCGGCTTCGCGTTCAAAACGGCCGCCGTGCCGTTCCACTTCTGGGTCCCCGACACCTATGTGGGCGCCCCCCTGCCGGTCGCCGCCTACCTGTCCGTGGTCGGCAAGGCCGTCGGCTTCTCCGGGCTGATCCTCGTCACCGTCGTCGCCCTCCCGTCGTACGCCGACGTCTGGGGCCCGGCGCTCGCCGCCCTCGCCGCCCTCACCATGACCGTCGGCAACGTCGGCGCCCTGCGGCAGCAGTCCACGCGCGCGTACAGCGCGGTCCGCCTGCTCGCCTGGTCCTCCGTCGGCCAGGCCGGCTACCTCCTGGTCCCGATCGCCGCGGCGGCCTGGTCCGACGACGCCGAGCGCTCCATCGGCTCCACCGTCGCGTACGCCCTCATGTACGGCGTGGTCAACCTCGGCGCCTTCGCGGTGGCCGCCCTGGTCGGCCGCGCCAGGCAGCTGAACCGGATCGCCGACTACCGCGGGCTGTACGCCGCCAGTCCCCTGACCGCCCTCCTGCTGGCCTTCTTCCTGCTCTGCCTGGCCGGCCTGCCGCCCGGCATCATCGGCCTGTTCGCCAAGGTCACCGTCTTCTCGGCGGCCGTCGACGCGGGTCTGGGCTGGCTCGCCGTGGTGATGGCGGTGAACGTCGTGATCGCGCTGTTCTACTACCTGCAGTGGACGGCGCTGCTCTTCCGCGCGCCCGAGGGGGAGCCCGCGCGGTACGGCCGCCTCCCGGCGCCCGTCACCGCCGCGATCGCGGTCACCGCCGTCCTCGGCATCGTCCTGTCCGGCGCCCCGCAGCTCGTCCTGCGCTTCACCGACACCGCGCTCTTCTAGCGGCTCTTCCGGCGCCGCACCGCCCCGCGGGAGCGTCCGGGCCGCGCCGTCACCCGGACGGCCCAGGGCGCCCCCCGCACGCACAAGGGAACTAGTGCTCCACGCCTGGCGTTGACCAGTACGGGAGGGTCCACTGGACGTGACAGCACGACTCCGGTGAGACGAGTAAGCACAGCAAGCAAAGGGTTCCCCTGCTGCACCACTTGGAGGGCGTACCGTGCACCGCCGGCACAACGGGCTCAGGACCGCAGTACTCCTCGGGGGGCTGTCCGCACTCATCATCGTCATCGGCGGCTTCTTCGGCCGCACGGGGCTCGTCGTGGCCGTCCTGATCGCGCTCGGCACCAACGCCTACGCGTACTGGAACAGCGACAAGCTGGCCCTGCGCGCGATGCGGGCCCGCCCGGTCAGCGAGTTCGAGGCACCGGGCCTGTACCGCATGGTCCGCGAACTCTCCACCCAGGCCCGCCAGCCCATGCCGCGCCTGTACATCTCCCCGACGGAGGCGCCCAACGCCTTCGCGACCGGCCGCAACCCGCGCAACGCGGCCGTGTGCTGCACCGAGGGCATCCTGCGGCTGCTCGACGAGAGGGAACTGCGCGGCGTCATCGGCCACGAGTTGAGCCACGTCTACAACCGCGACATCCTGATCTCGTCGGTCGCCGGCGCACTCGCCTCGGTGATCATGTTCCTGGTCAACTTCGCCTGGCTGATCCCCATCGGCCGCTCGGACGACGACGACGGCCCCGGCCTGCTCGGCATGCTGCTGATCATGCTCCTGGGACCGCTCGCGGCCTCCCTCATCCAGCTCGCCATCAGCCGCTCCAGGGAGTACGAGGCGGACGCCTCCGGAGCCCAGCTCACCGGTGACCCGCTGGCCCTGGCGAGCGCCCTGCGCAAGCTGGAGACCGGCACCAAGCAGCTTCCCCTGCCCCCCGAGCCGCGGATCGAGACCGCGAGCCACATGATGATCGCCAACCCGTTCCGGCCCGGCCAGGGCATGTCCAGGATGTTCTCGACCCACCCGCCCATGGCGGAACGTATCCGCCGCCTCGAACAGATGGCAGGTCCCCACCGGTGAAGACGATCCTCAACGTCATCTGGCTGATCTTCAGCGGCGTGTGGCTGTTCCTCGGCTACGTGTTCGCGGGCGCGCTCCTCTGCCTCACGATCATCGGCATCCCGTTCGGCATAGCCGCCTTCCGCATCGGCGTCTACGCCCTGTGGCCCTTCGGGTACACCACCGTCGAGCGCCGCGGCGCCGGCTCCCCGTCGTTCGTCGGCAACGTCCTGTGGCTGGTCCTGGCGGGCTGGTGGCTGGCGCTCGCCCACATCGCCACCGGCATCGCGCTGTGCGTCACGATCATCGGCATCCCGTTCGGCATCGCCAACTTCAAGCTGATCCCCGTCTCGCTGGTGCCGCTGGGCCGCGAGATCGTCCCGACGGACCGCCCGTTCGCCACGGCGCGCTGGTAGGGCCGGAGCTACCCCCGCGCGGTGACCCGCCGCCGCACGGCGTACGAGACCACGCCCACCGCCAGCACCCCCGCGCCCACCACCACCGACTCCGCGGGCAGCGAGAACGCCAGCAGCGCGCAGCCCAGCAGCCCCACAGCCGGGACCAGCCGCGCGGCCGGCGCCCGGTCGAGCGTCCAGGCCGACGCGTTGGCCACCGCGTAGTACACGAGCACCCCGAACGACGAGAAGCCGATCGCGCCGCGCACGTCCACCGTGGCGGCCAGGACGGCCGCCACCGCGCCCACGGCCAGCTCCGCCCGGTGCGGCACCCGGGTACGCGGATGGACGGCGGCCAGGACGCCCGGCAGGTGCCGGTCCCGCGCCATGGCCAGCGTGGTCCGCGAGACACCCAGGATCAGGGCCAGCAGCGAACCCGCGGCCGCCACCGCGGCCCCCGCCCGCACCACCGGCACCAGCTCCGGCGCCCCGGCCGCACGCACGGCGTCGGCCAGCGGCGCGGTCGCGCCCGCCAGCCCGCCGGACCCCAGCACGGACAGCACGGCGACCGCCACGCACGCGTACACCGCGAGGGCGATCCCGAGCGCCACGGAGATCGCGCGCGGGATCGTGCGGGCGGGATCGCGCACCTCCTCGCCGAGGGTGGCGATGCGCGCGTACCCCGCGAAGGCGAAGAACAGCAGCCCGGCCGCCTGGAGCACCCCGCCGGCCCCCTCCGACGCGCCGAAGCCGAGCCGCCCGGCATCGGACTCGGCCGACCCCAGGCACCCCACCACCACGGCGGCCAGCACGGCCAGCACCACGGTCACGATCGCCCGGGTCAGCCAGGCCGACTTCTGCACCCCGCCGTAGTTGACGGCGGTCAGGGCCACCACGGCGGCCACCGCCACCGCGTGCGACTGCGCCGGCCACACGTACGCGCCGACGGTCAGCGCCATCGCCGCGCAGGAGGCCGTCTTGCCGACCACGAACGCCCAGCCCGCCAGATGGCCCCAGAAGGGCCCCAGCCGCTCCCTCCCGTACACGTACGTGCCGCCGGATGCCGGGTGGCGGGCGGCCAGCCGCGCCGAGGACGTGGCGTTGCAGTACGCGACCACGGCGGCGACCGCGAGCGCCGGCAGCAGCCCCGAGCCGGCCGCGCGGGCCGCCGGGGCGAGCGCGGCGAAGACCCCGGCCCCCACCATGGAGCCGAGCCCGATGACGACGGCGTCGCCCGTGCCCAGGGTGCGCCGCAATGGGGAGCCGGGAGAGGTCATGACCGCACCCTACTGACCGGACCGGCCGCCCCCGCGCACAGGAGAAGGGCGGGCACCGAACGCCCGCCCTCCCGACACCTGCCGGCCTCCGCGACCTACCGGTAGTTCACGAACTGCAGCGCGAAGTCGAAGTCCTTGCCCTTCAGCAGGGCGATGACGGCCTGCAGGTCGTCCCGGCTCTTGGAGCTGACCCGCAGCTCGTCGCCCTGGACCTGGGCCTTCACGCCCTTGGGGCCCTCATCACGGATGATCTTGGCGACCTTCTTGGCGTTCTCCTGGGAGATGCCCTCCTCGATCGACGCGAAGATCTTGTACTCCTTGCCGGAGAGCTGCGGCTCACCCGCGTCCAGCGCCTTCAGCGAGATCCCGCGCTTGATCAGCTTGGACTGGAAGACGTCGAGGACAGCCTTCACCCGGTCCTCGGAGTTCGCCTCCATCAGGATCTTGTCACCGGACCACGAGATCGAGGCGCCCACGCCCTTGAAGTCGTAGCGCTGCGAGATCTCCTTGGCGGCCTGGTTGAGGGCGTTGTCGACCTCCTGCCGCTCGACCTTCGAGACGATGTCGAAACTGGAGTCGGCCATGTCCTGTGGCTCCTTGTATCGGGTGCGAAACGGGTGCGTAGCGGCGTACGCGGGTCGACGGCCGGTGCCCGCGGGACACCGCGCCGCATCCGCACAAGCCTAGCCACCCCCGCGGCCCCCGGTGCCGATCAATCGGGTGGCGAACCACCCCCGCGCATCGGGTATTGTTTACGTCGTTGCCAGGGAGCACCGCCGAAAAGCGGTTCGAACGGGCAATGACCCCCGGCGGTGTGCCCGAGCGGCCAAAGGGAGCAGACTGTAAATCTGCCGGCTCAGCCTTCCCAGGTTCGAATCCTGGCGCCGCCACACGGGAACGAAGGGCCCGTCACCTGTGACAACAGGTGACGGGCCCTTCGTCGTACCCCTGGGCCGGCACCTCCCACTGACGCGGATCACGAGGCGCCGGGCACCGGCGGGCCGGTGTTCTCCCTTCTCCGCCCCTCCCGACGCCGCACGCGAGACCATGGCTCGCGGTGGATGGACGATCACCAGGGATGGGGGCAACGTTGACCGACACCACGCAGCGCTTCTTCGTCAGCTACGCGGGCCCGGACCGGGCCTGGGCGGAGTGGGTCGCCTGGCAGCTGAAGCGGACCGGGTGCGAGGTCGAACTGGACCGGTGGGACTGGCACACGGGAGACGACCTCGTCCAGCGGACGAGCCTCGCCCTCGACCGGGCCGACGCGGTGGTCGCCCTGTTCTCGCGGCAGTACTTCGCCCCCGAGCGCTGGACCGCAGACGAGTGGACCGCCACCGTGGCCGCGCGGGGACGGCTCATCCCGGTGGCGATCGAACCCCTGGCCGACGACGACATCCCCGCCGTCCTGGCCGGGAAGCTGCGCACCGATCTCCACGGGCTGGACGAGACCGCCGCCACCTCCGCCCTGCTCGAAGCCGTCCACGGACCGTCCGCCCCCACCGGCCCGGCGGCCTTCCCCGGCGCCCCCTCGGCCGGGGTCCCCGCGGAACCCGATCCGCAGCACCCGCGGCTGCCCGGCAGCGCCGGTCCTGCCGAGGTGTGGAACGTGCGCCGCCGGAACCCGGACTTCTCCGGCCGCGACGCCGAAATGGTCCGGCTCCGCTCCGGGCTGCTCAGCGGGCGCCACGCCGTCGTCCAGGCGCTGCACGGCATGGGCGGCATCGGGAAGACCCAGATCGCGCTGGAGTACGCCCACCGGTTCGCCAGCCAGTACGACATCGTGTGGTGGGTCGACGCCGAACAGGCCGACCAGTTGCCCGTCCGCTACACCGAACTCGCCGACCGCCTCGGCATCGCCAAACCCGACGCCGGTACCGAGGCCAACGCCCGCCTGCTCCTCCAGCACCTGCGGACGCGGCACCGCTGGCTCCTCGTCCTCGACAACGCCGAACAGCCCGACCAGATCGACGCCTGGCTCCCCGAGGGCCCCGGCCACGTCCTGATCACCTCCCGCAACCCGGGCTGGCACGGCATCGCCCACCACAGCCACTTGGACGTGTTCACCCGCGCCGACTCCCTGGCCTACCTCCAGGCCCGTGTGCCGGGGATCACCCCCGAGGAGGCCGGCCTCCTGGCGCAGGACCTCGGCGACCTGCCGCTCGCCCTCGCCCAGGCCGCCGGCGTGCTGCACAGCGGCATGTCCCTGGACCGGTACCGCGAACTCCTGGCCACCAACACCGCGCGTCTCCTCCACGAGAGCGACGTCCGCGACTACCCCGTACCGCTGGCCGCGACCGTCGGGATCGCCGTCGCACGCCTCACGGACGGCGGTCACCGCGAAGCGACCGCCCTGCTCCGCCTCGGGTGCTTCCTCGGCCCCGAGCCCATCCCCACCGCCTGGCTGGAGACGGCCCGCCCCGGGCTGGCCACCATCCCCGGCGACTCGGCCGACCCGATGTGGCTCAGGAACGCCCTGCAGCACCTCAGCCGCTTCGGACTGGCCCGCACCGACTTCGGCACCTTCCAGATCCACCGCCTCACGCAGGCCATCCTCCGGGCTCAGACCACCCCCGACCTGGCCCCGGCGGTCCGGGACGACGTCGCCGCCGTCCTCGCCGCGACCGACGTCGGCGACCCGCACGCTCCGGCCGACTGGCCCGCCTGGTCCTCACTCACCGCCCACCTCGCGACCCCACACGTCACCGCCGCGATCGCCGGCCGGCCCGCACTGCGCCCGACGCTCCTGAAGGCCGTCCGTTTCCTCCTCGCGAGCGGTCAGTCGCGCGCCGCGCTCGACCTCACCACGACGCTGGACCAGGCGTGGAGCGCCGACCTGGGGCCGGATCACCCCGATGTCCTCACCTGCGCGGAACACCTGGGGCACGCCACGGCGAGCCTGGGCGACTACGCGAAAGCCCGGGCCATCATCGAGGACACCTACGCCCGCCGCCGCCGGGTCCTGGGCGAGGACCATCCCAGCACCCTCCAGTCCGCCAACAATCTGGCCAACACCCTGGGGGACCTGGGGGAGTACGCGCAGTCCCGCCGGATGCAGGAGGACGTCCTCGCCCGCCGTCGCCGTCTGCTGGGCGAGGATCACCCCGACACCCTCCAGTCCGCCAGCAACCTGGCCAACACGCTGGGGGACCTTGGGGAGTACGCGCGGTCCCGCGGGATGCAGGAGGACGTCCTCGCCCGCCGTCGCCGCGTGCTGGACGAGGACCATCTCGACACCCTGGTCTCCGCCGACCTCCTCGCCGGCACCCTGGCCGCACTGGGGGAGTACGAGCAGGCCCGCCGGATGCAGGAGGACGTCCTCGCCCGTCGCCGCCGGGTGCTGGGGGACGACCACCCCGACACCCTCAGCACGGCCAACAACCTCGCCAGGACGCTCAGCCAGACGGGCGATCAGGCCGCGGCCCGTCCGATGCAGGAGGACGTCCTCGCCCGTAGCCGCCGTCTCCTGGGTGACGATCACCCGCACACGCTCACCGCGGCCAACAACCTCGCCAGCATCCTGGCGAGGCTGGGGGAGCATGCGGAGGCCCGCCGGATGGGGGAGGACGTCCTCGCCCGCCGCCGCCGGGTGCTGGGCGACGACCACCCCGACACGCTCACCACGGCCAACAACCTCGCCAGCACCCTGGGAAGGCTGGGGGACTATGCGGAGGCCCGCCGGATGGAGGAGGACGTCCTCGCCCGTCGCCGCCGGGTGCTGGGCGACGACCACCCCGACACGCTCACCGCGGCCAACAACCTCGCCAGCACCCTGGGTGCCCTCCGCCGTTACCAGGAGGCCGTCGATCTCCTGAAGGACACCCGCGTCCGCTCCCTGAACGTCCTCGGCCCCGAGCACCCCGACACGGTGCGGGTCACCCGGAATCTCGCAGCGGCGCTGACCGCGGCGGGACGGAGGTACGAGGCCCAGCAGTTGACGGACGGCAAGCCGAAGAAGGACAAGCGCCGGTTCGGCCGCAGACGGCGGTGACGGCCGGGCGCCGGTGCCGCGCGGCACACTGGTGCCATGCCGTCGTCCCGCCGCAGAACCTGCCCCGAGTGCCGTCGTGACATCGCCGTCGTCGCCGGACGGTTCGCCCGGCACGATCCGCCCGGCGCCCGCGCGAGCGGGCGGCTGGTGTCCTGCCCGGGGTCACGGCGCCAGGCGCAACTCGGGGCCGTGCAGCCGTCGCTGGACGGCTATGCGGTGCCCGAGGTCCCGGGCCAGCTGCCGTTGTTCTGACGAACCAGCCGCGCGGTGCGCTCAGTTGCCGGCGACCGACTTCACCGCCACCGGGACCGGCGTCGACCCGCTGACCAGCTCCAGGGTCAGGCCGGCCGTCGCGGGGGTCTCCAGCAGTTCGGCCAGTACGGCGGCCACGTCGTCGCGCGGGACCGGGCCACGGCCCGTGTGCGCCTCCAGGCGGACCAGACCCGTGCCGGCCTCGTCCGTCAGCGAACCGGGGCGCAGGATCGTCCAGTCGAGGGCGTCCAGGCCCTGCACGTACGCGTCGGCCTCGCCCTTGGCGCGCAGGTAGACGTCGAAGATCTCGTCGCCCTCGTGGCGGGGGTCCGCCCCCATCGAGGACACGACCAGGAACCTCCGGACGCGCGCGCGGACCGCCGCGTCCGCGAACAGCACCGCCGCGCCCTTGTCCACCGTGTCCTTGCGGGCCGCCCCGCTGCCGGGCCCCGCACCCGCCGCGAACACCGCCGCGTCGGCGCCCTGAAGATGCGCGGCGACCTCCTCGACCGTGGCCGACTCCAGGTCCAGCAGCACCGGTTCGGCGCCCGCCTCCCGCAGGTCGTCGCCCTGCTCCTCGCGGCGGATGATGCCCGCCACCTCGTAGCCGCGCGTGGCGAGCAGCCGCTCCAGCCGCCGCGCGATCTGACCATGACCACCAGCGATGACAATGCGCATGTCTTCGACCGTACGCCCGGACGCCCGCCCGCGCCGCACGACCCGCCTGGACCGGGAGAGCGCGCGGCGCGGGGGCACTGGGACCCGGGAGCAGGGGCCCGTTCGCCGACGGGGCCGGGAGTCCGTTCAGGAGGGCTCCGCCCGCCCCTGCTGCGGCAGGCCGGGCTGCCCCGCCGCGACGGAGTCGCAGTACTCGCGTACCGCGCTGGTCCGCGCCACCACGCGCCCCCGGTGCACCACGATCCGGCTGTAGCCCAGACAGAGCGCGCCGGCCAGCCGGTCCCCGCGCACGGCCAGCAGTTCCGCGGGAAAACCGGCCTCCACGCGGACCTCGGGCAGGCCCAGCGCGGCCCGCGCGGACGCGCTGACGGTGTCGTACGCCTCCTCGGGGGACAGGCCCTCGCGGGAGGCCAGCAGGTAGGCCGCCTCCAGGGGGTCGCCGCGACCGACGGGGTTGGACACGTCCCGCAGGGCACCGCTGCCCGCCGCGACCCGGACGCCGGCGGCGCGCAGGAGTCGTACGGGCGCCGTGCCGCGGTGGTCCGCGCCCCCGCAGCCGCCCTGGGGCAGGCACACCACCGTCACCCCCGCCGCCGCGAGCTGGTCCGCCGTCCGGGAGGCCAGGTCGGCGGGCAGGCGCGCGAGCCCGGCGCACGGCCCGACCGTCACACCGGGCCGCAGGCCGCCCGCCATGGCGGCGAGCCGGGCCAGCCGCGCCGGATCGGTGGCGTCGGTGTGCAGGTCGACCGGGCGGCCGTGCTCGGAGGCGACCTCCAGGACGGCCTCCACGTAGCCGGTGGGGTCGGGGTCCGCGTCGGGACACCCGCCGACCACGCGGGCACCCATCTGCACCGCGTCCCGCAGCACGGCGAGCCCGTCCGCCCCGGCCACCCCGGTCAGCACCCGCGGCATCGCCACCGTCGTCAGCTCCGCGAGCCCGCGCAGCGACCGCCCCGCCGTGAGCACCGCGCCCAGGGCGCCCAGTCCCTGGACGTCCCCCACGCGCACGTGGGCCCGCAGCGCGGTCGCGCCGTGGGCGAGCTGCAGCAGGGCGGCCTCCGTGGCCCGGCGCCGGACGTCCGGGGGGTCGTGGCTGACCGGTCCGCCGGTGTCGGCGGACAGCGCCGTGTCCGCGTGGGCGTGCGGCTCCACGGGGGCCGGCAGCAGCAGGTAGCCCGCCAGGTCCACCCGCGCGCCCCGCGCGCGCGTGCCGCCCAGGCTGCCGGCCGTGCCGACCGCCTCGATCCGGGCGCCGCTCAGCCGTACGTCGACCGTGCGGCCGTCGGTCAGCCGCGCCCCGCACAGCAGCAGGGCCCTCTCGGGCTGTCCCGGGGAACCGGAGGGGGACGGCGACGAGGGGGGCGGTTGCGGCTGGCTCTCGGACATCGCGTTCCAGTGGCTCGGAGCTGTGCCCGGGGCGGCACAAGATCACACAGAGTGAGTCGAGCGTAGGACGGCGGCCCCGCGCGGGCGGGGAGGAGCGCAATAGTCGTACCGGTGTGGTCCCGCGGGCCACAGGGCCGCGCGGGGCTGCCGGGAGGCCCGTGGGACCGTCCCGCGCGGGGGCCGGGAAACGGATTTGGGCGAACGGCGGGCGACCGTGTAATGTCTTCATCGCTCGCCCCAATAGCTCAGTCGGCAGAGCGTCTCCATGGTAAGGAGAAGGTCAACGGTTCGATTCCGTTTTGGGGCTCTGGTGTGAGAGGTTCCCGCCGCGAGGCGGGGCCCGATCGCATCACAGCGGTGTAGCTCAGTCGGTAGAGCAAGCGGCTCATAATCGCTGTGTCACCGGTTCAAGTCCGGTCACCGCTACTGACAGTAGCCGATTGCGGGGTCGGTCCTTCGGTCGGCTACTCTTCTATGCGTTAGTTTGTCCCATCCGTTCGTCAAGGAGCACTCACGTGGCTGCCACCGACGTCCGCCCGAAGATCACGCTGGCCTGCGTGGAGTGCAAGGAGCGGAACTACATCACCAAGAAGAACCGGCGTAACAACCCGGACCGTCTTGAGATGAAGAAGCACTGCCCGCGTTGCAACGCGCACACCGCGCACCGCGAAACGCGATAAAAAAGGCTCGTTCGCGAGGCCGCCCCCGCAGTCCTGGGGGGCGGCCTCGCGGCGTTTTCCCGGTCACCCGGGACGCGTACCTGTAGAGGGCCGTCGTTCGGCGGTCAACCACAGCAGACACCAGGAGGTGCCGAGCCATGGCGCTCGACCAGTCCTTCGTGGGGCGTACCTACCCGCCCACCGAGCCCTACGAAGTGGGCCGGGAGAAGATCCGGGAGTTCGCGGAGGCGGTGGGAGACGCCAATCCGGCCTACACGGACCAGGAGGCCGCCAAGGCGCTCGGCCACCCCGATGTGATCGCCCCGCCCACCTTCGTGTTCGCCATCACGTTCAAGGCCGCCCGGCAGGTCGTCGCCGACCCCCAGCTGGGCCTGGACTACAGCCGCGTGGTGCACGGCGACCAGAAGTTCGCCTACCGGCGCCCGGTCCGCGCCGGCGACCGGCTGACGGTCACCTCGACCATCGAGGCGGTCAAGTCGATGGCGGGCAACGACATCCTGGACGTCCGCGGTGAGGTCCACGACGAGGCCGGGGAGCACGTCGTGACCGCCTGGACGAAGCTCGTGGCCCGCGCGGCCGAGGAGGCGTGAGCAAGATGACCGCCCAGATCGCGTACGCCGACGTCGAGGTCGGCACCGAACTTCCCGCGCAGACCTTCCCCGTGACCCGCGCCACCCTGGTGCAGTACGCGGGTGCCTCCGGCGACTTCAACCCGATCCACTGGAACGAGAAGTTCGCCAAGGAGGTCGGACTGCCGGACGTCATCGCGCACGGCATGTTCACCATGGCCGAGGCGATCCGCGTGGTCACCGACTGGGTCGGCGACCCGGGCGCGGTCGTCGAGTACGGCGTCCGCTTCACCAAGCCCGTCGTCGTCCCGAACGACGACCAGGGCGCGACCATCGAGGTCAGCGGCAAGGTCGCCGCCAAGCTGGACGACAACACCGTCCGCGTGGACCTCACGGCGACCAGCGCCGGGCAGAAGGTGCTCGGCATGTCGCGCGCGGTGGTACGGCTGGCCTGACCGCCGCACGGTCATCCGAGCGGTAAGGGGCGCCCGCCATCGCGGGCGCCCCTTACCCGTGCCGCACGCGGACGCCCTTCGGCCCGTGCGGGCCGCGGACGCCCTCCCGCCATTCGCGGCCCCCCGCCGCACGCGGACGCCCCGGACGCCTCTCGGCGTGCCACGTGCCGCAGCCCCGCGGAAACCACCCCTTGACGGAGTTAGTGATTGGCCACTAACTTAATTTCATGGCCAGGATGAGTGCAGAAGAGCGACGCGAGAGCGTCATCCGCGCGGCGATGGCCGAGTTCGCGCGGAGCGGCTACCACGGCACCTCCACCGAGGCGATCGCCAAGCGGGTGGGAGTCTCGCAGCCGTACCTCTTCCGGCTCTTCCCCGGCAAGAAGGCGATCTTCCTCGCGGCGGCCCAGCGCTGTCTCGAGGACACGCGCCGGCTGTTCGAGGAGGCCGCGGGTGATCTGAAGGGCGAGGAGGCCCTGCACGCCATGGCCGCCGCGTACACCCGGCTGATCGCCGAGGAGCCGGAACGGCTGCAGATGCAGTTGCAGACCTACCTCGCGGTGTCCTCCGCCGAGGCCGCGGGGGACCACGAGTTCGGCGAGATGGTCCGCCGCGGCTGGATGGAGCTGTGGGACGCCGTGCACCTGCCCCTGGGGGCCGACGTCGGGGAGACCACCACCTTCCTGGCGTACGGGATGCTCATCAACGCCCTCGCGGCGATGGGCTTCCCGCCCGAGCACCGGGTGTGGAACGGGCTGTACATCTCGGCCCGGGTGCAGGGGGCCTCCGGCTGAAGGCTCCGCCCGCTTCTGCGGCGTTCCGTCACGCCCGCAGAAGTTAGTCATCAATAACTAACTACCGTCGCAGCACATGCTCACGCTTTGGGGGAGCGATGTCACAGCAGACCGCACCACGCGGAGGAGTCCTCTGGGCCCTCCTGATCACCGGAGTCGCCGGATTCATGGCGGCCCTCGACAACCTCGTCGTCACCACCGCCCTGCCCTCCATCCGCGAGGACCTGGGCGGCGCGCTGCACGACCTGGAGTGGACCGTGAGCGCCTACACGCTCACCTTCGCCGTGCTCCTGATGTCCGGCGCCGCGCTCGGCGACCGCTTCGGCCGCCGCCGCCTCTTCGTCGCCGGCCTCGCCGTCTTCACCGCCGCGTCCGCCGCCGCCGCGCTGGCGCCCGGCATCGACTCCCTGATCGCCGCCCGCGCGGTGCAGGGCGTCGGAGCCGCCGTCATGATGCCGCTGACGCTGACCCTGCTCACGGCCGCCGTCCCGGCCGAGAAGCGCGGGATGGCGTACGGCATCTGGGGCGCCGTCAACGGACTCGCGGTCGCCTCCGGACCGCTGATCGGCGGCACTCTCACCGAGCACATCTCCTGGCAGTGGATCTTCTGGCTGAACGTGCCGCTCGGCATCGCCCTGATCCCGCTGGCCCGCCTGCGCCTCAAGGAGTCCTACGGCGCCGGCACCCCGCTCGACATCCCCGGCACCGTGCTGGCCAGCGGCGGACTCTTCGGCATCGTGTACGGGCTGGTGCGCGGCCCGGTCGACGGCTGGACCGGCGCGCCCGTGCTGGTCGCCCTGGCCGCGGGCACCGTCCTGCTCGCCGCGTTCGTCGGGCACGGCATCCGCGCCCGCAACCCCATGCTGCCGATGCGGCTGTTCCGCTCCCGGGCCTTCGCCGGCATCAACGCGGCCGGCCTGCTGATGTTCCTGGGCATGTTCGGCTCGATCTTCCTGCTCAGCCAGTACATGCAGGGCGTGCTCGGCTACTCGCCCACCGAGGCCGGGCTGCGGATGCTGCCGTGGACCGCCATGCCGATGGTCGTCGCGCCGATCGCCGGCATCCTCTCCGACCGGATCGGCGGCCGCCCGATCGTCGCCGCGGGCCTGTTCTTCCAGGCGGCCGGCCTCGGCTACCTCGCCGCCGTGGCCACCGCCGACGCCTCCTACGCCTCCCAGCTCCCCGGACTGGTCCTCGGCGGCATCGGCATGGCCCTGTACTTCGCGCCCGCCTCCGCCCTGGTCATGGCCAGCGTGGCCGTCAAGGAGCAGGGCATCGCCTCCGGCGCCAACAACGCGCTGCGCGAGGTGGGCGGCGCGCTCGGCATCGCGGTCATGTCCTCCGTCTTCACGGCCCAGGGCGGCTACGAGTCCGCGCAGGCCTTCGTCGACGGACTGCGGCCCGCCCTGGTGGTCGGCGCCGCGGTGGTGGCCCTGGCGGCCGTCGCGGCGCTCGCCATCCCGCGCCGCCCGCGGACCGCCCCCGACGGGCCCGCCGAGGCGCCCGAGCCGGCCCCGGTCCTGGAGACCGCCGCCCGCTGAGCCCCGCACCCGCGTGTACGGCCCCGCGTGTACGGCCCCGCCGACCGGCGGGGCCGTACGCGCGCGTGCCGGGCGGGAGCCGGCCGCGCCGGGGCTGTCGGTGCCGTCTCGTAGTCTTGAGCCCGTGCAGGAACTCCACGACGCCCCTCTCGCCCCGCTGACCACCTTCCGGCTGGGCGGCCCCGCCACCCGTCTGGTCACCGCGGAGACCGACGCCGAGGTGATCGCCGCCGTCCGCGAGGCCGACGCCACCGGCACCCCGTTGCTGGTGATCGGCGGCGGATCCAACCTGGTGATCGGCGACAAGGGCTTCGACGGCACCGCCCTGCGTATCGCCACGCGCGGCGTCACCCTCGACGGCACGGCCCTGGAGCTGGCCGCGGGCGAGGTGTGGACCGACGCGGTCGCCCGCACCGTCGAGGCCGGTCTCGCGGGCATCGAATGCCTCGCCGGGATCCCCGGCTCCGCGGGTGCCACGCCGATCCAGAACGTCGGGGCGTACGGCCAGGAGGTCTCCTCCACGATCACCGAGGTGATCGCCTACGACCGCCGCGCGGGCGAGACGGTGACGCTGGCCAACGAGGAGTGCGCCTTCAGCTACCGCCACAGCCGCTTCAAGGCCGACCCCGAGCGGTACGTCGTGCTCCGGGTCCGCTTCCGCCTGGAGGACGCGGACGGGCTCTCCGCCCCGCTCAGGTACGCGGAGACGGCGCGCGCGCTCGGCGTCGAACCCGGCGACCGGGTGCCCCTCGCGGACGCCCGCGAGACGGTGCTGGACCTGCGGTCCGGCAAGGGCATGGTCCTCGACCCCGAGGACCACGACACCTGGTCCGCCGGGTCCTTCTTCACCAACCCGATCCTCACCGACGCCGAGTTCGCCGCCTTCCGCGCGCGCGTGGGCGAGCGGCTGGGCGAGGGCGTGGAGCCGCCCGCGTACCCGGCCGGGGAGGGCCGCACCAAGACCTCCGCCGCCTGGCTCATCGACAAGGCGGGCTTCACCAAGGGCTACGGCAGCGGACCCGCCCGCATCTCCACCAAGCACACCCTCGCCCTCACCAACCGCGGGGAGGCGACCACGGAGGACCTGCTGGCGCTCGCGCGCGAGGTGGTCGCCGGGGTCCGCGAGGCCTTCGGGATCACCCTGGTCAACGAGCCGGTCACGGTCGGCGTCAGCCTCTGAGCGCGAACGGGGCCGCTACGCGGGCGTGCGCAGCCACTCGTCCACGCCCGCCAGCAGCTCCGCCTTCACCCCCTCCGGGGCCACCGACGCCCGGATCGACTGCCGGGCCAGCTCGGCCAGCTCCGCGTCGCTGAAGCCGTGGTGCTCGCGGGCGATCTCGTACTGGGCCGCCAGCCGCGAGCCGAACAGCAGCGGGTCGTCCGCGCCCAGCGCCATCGGCACCCCCGCCTCGAACAGCGTGCGCAGCGGCACGTCCTCCGGCTTGTCGTAGACGCCGAGTGCCACGTTCGACGCCGGGCACACCTCACAGGTCACCTGCCGGTCCGCGAGCCGCTTCAGCAGCCGCGGGTCCTGCGCGGCCTGCACCCCGTGACCGATGCGGTTCGCGTGCAGGTCGTCGAGGCAGTCCCGCACCGACGACGGCCCGGCCAGCTCACCCCCGTGCGGCGCCGACAGCAGTCCCCCCTCCCGCGCGATCGCGAACGCCCGGTCGAAGTCCCGGGCCATGCCGCGCCGCTCGTCGTTGGAGAGCCCGAACCCGACGACGCCCCGGTCGGCGTACCGCACCGCCAGCCGGGCCAGGGTCCGCGCGTCGAGCGGGTGCTTCATCCGGTTCGCGGCGACCAGGACCCGCATGCCCAGCCCGGTCTCCCGCGCGGCGGTGTCCACCGCGTCCAGGATGACCTCCAGCGCCGGGATCAGCCCGCCGAGCCGCGGGGCGTACGAGGTCGGGTCGACCTGGATCTCCAGCCAGCCGGAGCCGTCCCTCACGTCCTCCTCGGCGGCCTCCCGGACCAGCCGCTGGATGTCCTCAGGCGCGCGCAGGCACGAGCGGGCCGCGTCGTAGAGCCGCTGGAAACGGAACCAGCCCCGTTCGTCGGTCGCGCGCAGACTCGGCGGCTCCCCGCTCACCAGCGCCTCGGTCAGCGCATCCGGCAGTCGTACGCCGTACTTGTCGGCCAGCTCCAGCAGGGTGCCCGGCCGCATCGAACCGGTGAAGTGCAGGTGCAGATGGGCCTTCGGCAGCTCAGAGAGATCACGTACGCGCTCCATTCCCAGATCCTGCCGTACGTCACCGGCGTCCCGGTAGCCCGATCCCCGAACGGGCGCTTGCTCGCACAAACGACAGGGGCCCACGAGCATCTCGCGGGCCCCCGGTGCCTTGCGGGAGGTCAGTCGCGGGCCTCCGCCAGCAGCTTCTGGATCCGCGAGACGCCCTCGACCAGGTCCTCGTCGCCCAGCGCGTACGACAGCCGCAGGTAGCCCGGCGTGCCGAACGCCTCGCCCGGCACGACCGCGACCTCGGCCTCGTCCAGGATCAGCGCGGCCAGCTCGACCGAGTCCTGCGGGCGCTTGCCGCGGATCTCCTTGCCGAGCAGCCCCTTCACGGACGGGTAGGCGTAGAACGCGCCCTCCGGCTCCGGGCAGACCACGCCGTCGATCTCGTTCAGCATCCGCACGATCGTCCTGCGGCGGCGGTCGAACGCCTCGCGCATCGTCGCGACCGCGTCCAGGCCGCCGGAGACCGCGGCGAGCGCGGCGACCTGCGCCACGTTGGACACGTTCGAGGTGGCGTGCGACTGGAGGTTCGTCGCGGCCTTGACGACGTCCTTCGGGCCGATGATCCACCCGACCCGCCAGCCGGTCATCGCGTACGTCTTGGCGACACCGTTGACGACGATGCACTTGTCGCGCAGCTCCGGCAGGACCGCGGGCAGCGAGGTGAACTTCGCGTCGCCGTAGACCAGGTGCTCGTAGATCTCGTCGGTCAGCACCCACAGACCGTGCTCGACGGCCCAGCGGCCGATCGCCTCGGCCTCGGCCTCGCCGTAGACCGCGCCGGTCGGGTTCGAGGGGGAGACGAAGAGCACGACCTTCGTCTTCTCCGTGCGGGCCGCCTCCAGCTGCTCCACGGAGACCCGGTAGCCGGTCGTCTCGTCGGCGACGACCTCCACCGGGACACCGCCGGCCAGCCGGATCGACTCCGGGTAGGTGGTCCAGTACGGGGCCGGGACGATGACCTCGTCACCCGGGTCGAGGATCGCGGCGAACGCCTCGTAGATCGCCTGCTTGCCCCCGTTGGTGACGAGGACCTGCGACGGGTCGACCTCGTAACCGGAGTCCCGCAGCGTCTTCTCGGCGATCGCGGCCTTCAGCTCGGGCAGGCCGCCCGCCGGGGTGTAGCGGTGGAACTTCGGGTTCTTGCAGGCCTCGATCGCGGCGTCGACGATGTAGTCCGGGGTCGGGAAGTCCGGCTCACCGGCGCCGAAGCCGATCACCGGGCGCCCGGCGGCCTTCAGGGCCTTCGCCTTGGCGTCCACGGCGAGGGTGGCGGACTCGGAGATCGCGCCGACTCGGGCGGAGACCCGGCGCTCGGTGGGAGGGGTTGCAGCGCTCATGGGGCCATCGTTCCAGACCCGAAACCGGGGCGGCACACGGGTTTCACGGACTGAACATCACCGGGCGCACGTCTGAACGCCCGTGCGGATCCCCTCGGTGGCCTGGTGATCTTCCGGGGAATTCCCGGCGATCCCGCCCCGACGCCGCTCCCGCGGGCGCTTTCTGTTCGACGCCCGGCCCCGGACCACGTACACTCTCACCTCGTTGGCTCCCGCGAGCCGCGCACGTCCGGTGCACACCGAGCACTCGGCCGGATGCGGTACGTTGGGGAGCAGACAAAGGGTCGTAGCTCAATTGGTAGAGCACCGGTCTCCAAAACCGGCGGTTGGGGGTTCAAGTCCCTCCGGCCCTGCTACACACACCGCCAGGATGTGTGCGCAGGTACGTACAGCAATGCACCGCCGTGCGGCTCAGACCGGGCGCGGCACGGCCACGACCCGGGATCAGGTGAGGATTATGACGGACGCCGTGGGCTCCCTCGACACGCCTGATGCCCGGGATGAGACGCCCGAGTCCCAGAAGAAGACCCGCAAGGGCGGCAAGCGCGCGAAGAAGGGTCCGCTGAAGCGGCTCGCACTCTTCTATCGCCAGATCGTCGCGGAGCTCCGCAAGGTCGTCTGGCCGTCGCGCAGCCAGTTGACGACGTACACGGCCGTCGTGATCGTCTTCGTCGTCATCATGATCGGTCTGGTCACCGTGATTGACTATGGACTCGACCACGCAGCCAAGTACGTCTTCGGCTGAGCCAAGAGCGAAGGGCGCCGTCACTGGCGCCCCTTTCGCGTGTTCCACCCGTATGTATCCAGGAAGAAGCAGCCACCGTGTCTGACCCGAACGTGAACGACGCCATCGAGCCGGATGCGTCCGTGGATGACGAGCTCGACATCGTCGAGGGCGCGGACGAGGACCTGGACGAGGTCGAGGCTGCCGACGCCGAGGCGGAGGAGCCGGCCGAGGAGGCCGCCCTCGAGGTGACCGACGAGGACGAGACCGAGGACGCGGAGGACGCCGCGGAGGCCGAGGCGGCCGAGCCGGAGCCCGAGCTGGACCCGGTCGAGAAGCTCCGCCAGGAGCTGCGCACCCTGCCCGGCGAGTGGTACGTGATCCACACCTACGCCGGTTACGAGAACCGCGTGAAGACCAACCTGGAGCAGCGCGCCGTCTCGCTGAACGTCGAGGACTACATCTTCCAGGCCGAGGTGCCGCAGGAAGAGGTCGTCCAGATCAAGAACGGCGACCGCAAGACCATCCGCCAGAACAAGCTCCCCGGCTACGTCCTGGTGCGCATGGACCTGACCAACGAGTCCTGGGGCGTCGTCCGCAACACGCCCGGCGTGACCGGCTTCGTGGGCAACGCCTACGACCCGTACCCGCTGACCCTGGACGAGATCGTCAAGATGCTCGCCCCGGAGGCCGAGGAGAAGGCCGCCCGCGAGGCCGCCGAGGCCGAGGGCAAGCCGGCGCCGCAGCGCAAGGTCGAGGTCCAGGTGCTGGACTTCGAGGTCGGCGACTCGGTCACCGTCACCGACGGCCCGTTCGCCACGCTCCAGGCGACCATCAACGAGATCAACCCGGACTCGAAGAAGGTCAAGGGCCTGGTGGAGATCTTCGGCCGCGAGACGCCGGTCGAGCTCTCCTTCGACCAGATCCAGAAGAACTGAGCACAGTCACGTCCGAGGGCGCCCCGCCGGTGAGCACCGGGCCGGGGCGCCCTCGGCGTGTCCGCCCGGCCGCCGTCGCCGCCGCCGTGGCCGCGCTCGTCCTGCTCGCGCCGACGTACGCCGTGTTCGTCCCGGCCGCCTGGCAGCGTGTCCAGGCCCGGGGCGGAACGCCGTCCACCGCCGCCTTCCACGGCGGCGCCTGCCTGCTCGGCGAGTGCGCCGTCACGTTCTCCGTCGCGGGCGAGCGGGTGACGGCCCGGCTCCCGGTCGGCACCCGGTCCGGCGGGCACGACAGCGGCGACACGGTGACGGTGCGCCACCCGCCCGGGGAGCCGGGGCGGGCCGTGCTCGCGGACGACACCGGTCGCGCCGGCGTGGCCCTGCTGCTCGCGGTGCCGCTCGGGGCGACCCTCGCGGTGTGCTGCGCGGCCCGGGCGGTGTCGTCCAGAGGCCGCGGCGCCCGTCGCTCAGGGCCCGCGCGGGCCTCCTGACCAGGGCGATTTCTGGTACGGAGGAAGCAGGGGCTATCGTTGTGCGGTATGCCATCTGTCTGGATCGTGCTCCAGCACCGATCCCCACGGGCAGCTGGTAATCAACCTCTCAGTAAGGACCCGGAGAGAGCATGCCTCCCAAGAAGAAGAAGGTCACGGGGCTCATCAAGCTCCAGATCCAGGCCGGTGCCGCGAACCCGGCCCCGCCGGTCGGCCCCGCGCTGGGTCAGCACGGCGTGAACATCATGGAGTTCTGCAAGGCCTACAACGCCGCGACCGAGTCGCAGCGCGGTTGGGTCATCCCGGTGGAGATCACGGTCTACGAGGACCGTTCCTTCACCTTCATCACCAAGACCCCTCCGGCCGCCAAGATGATCCTCAAGGCCGCGGGCGTGGAGAAGGGCTCCGGCGAGCCGCACAAGACCAAGGTCGCGAAGCTCACCCGCGAGCAGGTCCGCGAGATCGCCACCACCAAGATGCCCGACCTCAACGCCAACGACCTGGACGCCGCCGAGAAGATCATCGCCGGCACCGCCCGTTCCATGGGCGTCACGGTCGAGGGCTGACCCCCACCCCCGTAGAACAGCAGAAGTGTGGAAGGGCCTGCTCGGCCCGGACCACGACTCCTAAGAAGCAACAGGAGCTTTAAGTGAGCAAGCGCAGCAAGTCTCTCCGCGCTGCGGACGCCAAGATCGACCGGGAGAAGCTCTACGCTCCCCTCGAGGCCGTCCGTCTCGCCAAGGAGACCTCCACGACCAAGTTCGACGGCACCGTCGAGGTCGCCTTCCGCCTGGGTGTCGACCCGCGCAAGGCCGACCAGATGGTCCGTGGCACCGTGAACCTCCCGCACGGCACCGGCAAGACCGCCCGGGTCCTGGTCTTCGCGACCGGTGACCGTGCCGAGGCCGCGCGTGCCGCGGGCGCCGACATCGTCGGCGCCGACGAGCTGATCGACGAGGTCTCGAAGGGCCGTCTGGACTTCGACGCCGTCGTCGCCACCCCGGACCTCATGGGCAAGGTCGGCCGCCTCGGCCGCGTGCTCGGTCCCCGTGGTCTGATGCCGAACCCGAAGACCGGCACCGTGACCCCGGACGTCGCCAAGGCTGTCACCGACATCAAGGGCGGCAAGATCGAGTTCCGTGTCGACAAGCACGCGAACCTGCACTTCATCATCGGCAAGACGTCGTTCGACGACAGCAAGCTGGTGGAGAACTACGGCGCGGCCCTGGAGGAGATCCTCCGTCTGAAGCCGTCCGCCGCCAAGGGTCGCTACATCAAGAAGGCCGCCATCACCACCACGATGGGCCCCGGCATCCCGGTCGACCCGAACCGCACCCGCAACCTCCTCGTCGAGGAGGACCCGGCCGCGGTCTGAGCCTGAGGCTCGCCCCTCCGGTTCACGGGCCCCGCACCCCCTCCAGGGTGCGGGGCCCGTCCCTGTTCCCGGCCCGTTGTCAGTGCCCTGGGATAGCGTTCCGGTACGGGACGCAGGGGGGACGCATGACGAGGACGGGTGTGCGAGGACTGCCGCGGCAGGCGGCGCTCCTGGTCGCGGTGCTGGCCGTGCTGGCGGGGACGGCCGCCTGCACGACGGCCGGCGGTGCCGGGGAGCCCGCCGCGACGGGGCGTGCGGCCGGGGTGCCGGCCGGGTTGCGGGAGGCGGCGCGGGCCACCGAGGCGGCCCGTTCGGCGCGGGTCGAGTCGGCCACGACCATCGGCTCGGTGATCTCCCTGTCCGCGGAGGGCGTGCTCGGCTGGGCCGGCGACGTCACCGGCACGCTGACGCTCACCTGCACCGGCGGCACGATGGCCGACGCCCTGCGCCGGCTGGGGAGCACCACCATGCAGGCCCGCTATCTGCCGGACGCCTACTACGCGCGCATGGGCGACGCGTTCGCCGCGCGGACGGGCGGCAGACACTGGGTGAGATACGCGTACGACGACCTCGACAGCCTCGCGGGCGGCTCCGGGGCGCAGCTCGGGGACCAGATGCGCGACTCGACCCCGGACCGCTCCCTGAAGCTGCTGCTGGCCTCCGGTGACGTGCGCCGGGTGGGCGCCGAGCGGGTGCGCGGCCGGCGGACCACGCACTATTCGGGCACGGTCGAGGCGGGGGACAGCGGGGTCACCGGGCAGACCGTCGACGTATGGATCGACGGGCGGGACCTGCTGGTCAAGAAGGTGGAGAGGGGGCGCACGGCGTCCGGCGAACTGATCCAGACCGCCTACTACGCGGACTACGGCGCCGAGGTCGACGCCAGGCGGCCCCCGGCCTCGGACACCCGGGACTTCGCGGAACTCGTGGGCGCCGGGAAGGGCGAGGGCGCCTGATCAGGACGAGGCGGAGGGGAAATGCGGGGGCCGCGCCCTCTGCCTCTCGGATAGGCTCGCGGCCTCTGTGTGTCAGCCATGTGTCCCGTGGGGGGAAATCCATGAAGTCGGCCAAGTCGTCCATATCCGCTGCCGCGCTCGCCGCGCTGCTGCTCGCCGGTGGTGCCGTGAGCTGCGGCACGGAGGAGTCGCCCGGGATGTCGCCGGCGGCGGCGGTCGCCAAGGCGGCGAAGAACACCGAGGAGATCTCCTCCCTCCGCTACCGCATGAAGGGCCAGGTCCCCCAGCAGGGCCGCATCGAGGCCGAGGCCTCGATGCGGATGAAGCCCTCCGTGGCCATGAGCATGAAGATGACGGCGCTCGACCAGGGCGAGCAGGGCACCGTCGAGCTCCGCCTCGTCGACAAGGCGATGTACATCGGCGGCGGCGCGGCGATGGCCAAGGAGATGGACGGCAAGAGCTGGATGAAGTTCGACCTGTCCGCGCTGGGCGCGGGCAAGGAGCTGAACCAGCTCGGCGCCGCCGGCCAGGCGGACCGCAACCCGGCGCAGGAGACCGCCATCCTCACCGGTGCCAAGGACGTCGAGAAGGTCGGCACGGAGAAGGTCGACGGCGTGGAGACCACCCACTACTCGGGCACGGTCACCCTCGACGAGTTCCGCGACTCGCTCAAGGACGAGGACAAGGCCACCCGGGAGCGGCGTGAGAAGAGCCTCGACCAGTACGAGAAGATGGGCGTCGACAAGCTCACCATGGACATGTGGGTGGACGGCGACGACCGCACCAAGCAGTTCCGGATGCGCGGCGACGCCGACGGCGGACCGCTCGACGTCACCATCACCTTCCTCGACGTCAACGAGCCGGTGGAGATCGCCGCCCCGCCCGCCGACGAGGTCACCGACCTCGCGGAGATGATGGAGCAGAGCGGCGCCTGAGCGCGGCGTTCGATCCCTCCGGGACCGGATTTGCCCCACGGCGACCCGGTCACGTACTCTCCTACAGAAGCCAAAGACCGCTGGTCGTTGCCGTGCGCTCCGAGAGAGGGCGCGGTGGCCGAAGGATCCGCTGAACTGCGGACGACCCGCGCAGGTGACTGTGGAAGTGCTCCCGGTTCGGTTCCGCCCGTACGGAATCCGTCTGGTCGAGCTACGCCCCGAGCGCCTGCGCCGGGGCGTTTCGTTTTCCCCAGTCCTCCTTCGGGTCCGCGCGGTCCGAATCACCCGGAAGGAGGCCGAGGCTCTATGGCGAGGCCCGACAAGGCTGCCGCGGTTGCCGAACTGACGGACAAGTTCCGCAGCTCCAACGCCGCCGTGCTGACCGAGTACCGCGGTCTCACCGTGGCGCAGCTCAAGACGCTGCGTCGTTCGCTCGGTGAGAACGCCCAGTACGCCGTGGTGAAGAACACGCTGACCAAGATTGCGGCCAACGAGGCCGGGATCACGCTGGACGACCAGCTCTTCGCTGGTCCGACGGCCGTCGCCTTCGTCACCGGTGACCCGGTGGAGTCGGCGAAGGGTCTCCGTGACTTCGCCAAGGAGAACCCGAATCTCATCATCAAGGGCGGTGTCCTTGACGGCAAGGCGCTGTCCGCCGATGAGATCAAGAAGCTTGCGGACCTCGAGTCCCGCGAGGTTCTGCTGTCCAAGCTGGCCGGTGCGCTCAAGGGCAAGCAGTCCCAGGCTGCCTCTGTCTTCCAGGCGCTGCCGTCGAAGCTCGTCCGCACCGTGGACGCGCTTCGGGCCAAGCAGGACGAGCAGGGCGGTGCCGAGTAACTCGGCTCGCTTTCTGATCCTGGCCGCCTGAGCGCGGCGAGGGTCGCAGCGGGCCCGAACGTACGCCCGCCTCACCCAGTACATCCGGCACCTGCCGATCGAGTGGAAGGACCGCCATCATGGCGAAGCTCACCCAGGACGAGCTGCTTGCCCAGTTCGAGGAGATGACCCTCATCGAGCTCTCCGAGTTCGTGAAGGCCTTCGAGGAGAAGTTCGACGTCACCGCCGCCGCTGCCGCGCCGGTCGTCGTCGCCGGTGGTGCCGCTGGTGGCGCCGCCGCCGAGGCCGCCGAGGAGAAGGACGAGTTCGACGTCATCCTCACCGGCGCCGGCGACAAGAAGATCCAGGTCATCAAGGTCGTGCGCGAGCTGACCTCCCTCGGCCTGAAGGAGGCCAAGGACCTGGTCGACGGCACCCCGAAGCCGGTCCTCGAGAAGGTCAACAAGGAGGCCGCGGACAAGGCTGCCGAGGCCCTCAAGGGCGCCGGCGCCTCCGTCGAGGTCAAGTAAGGCCTCGCGGTCCGCACCGCACTCCCGCGACGCTGAGCTCGGCCTCCTGAGGCTGTAACGCGAACGCACCGAAGAGCGATCATCCATCCGGGTGGTCGCTCTTCGGCGTTCCCGGGGGGCGCGCTCGGTTGCCTTGCGCCGCTCGTGACGGGGGGTAAGGTGATCTTCGTCGTGTCTCCGGAGGGTCTGGTTCCGGCCAGGGGGGCCTTGACGAACCGCACGCAGCGCGCAATTCTCAGGACGCGTCGTCACAACGGTCCGAATCCGAGGCATGGATCGACGACGAAGAGGGCAGTATCAACGTGCGTTGAGGGCAGGCATGGCGCAGGCGTTGAGAACAGATGGGTCTCCGAAATGCGGGACTGGACATCAGTGTGCCAAGTGGCTACACTGACCCTTTGCGCTGCCTGTTAGCTGTCCCCTGCCCGTCACCAGGGGTCTACCCTCAACCAAGCCGACGAGCGAATCTCCTCTGACCTGGGGTTTCCCGTCTCGCGCCTGGAAGAGGGGCCGGTACGCGCGTAGTGAGTCCGAGCCCTCGGAAGGACCCCCTCTTGGCCGCCTCGCGCAACGCCTCGACCGCGAATACGAACAACGCTGCCAGCACCGCCCCGCTGCGCATCTCCTTTGCAAAGATCAAGGAGCCCCTCGAGGTTCCGAACCTTCTCGCGCTCCAGACCGAGAGCTTCGACTGGCTGCTCGGCAACGACGCGTGGAAGGCTCGCGTCGAGGAGGCCCTCGAGAACGGTCAGGACGTCCCCACCAAGTCCGGTCTGGAGGAGATCTTCGAGGAGATCTCCCCGATCGAGGACTTCAGCGGGTCGATGTCGCTGACCTTCCGCGACCACCGCTTCGAGCCGCCGAAGAACTCCATCGACGAGTGCAAGGAGCGCGACTTCACGTACGCCGCCCCGCTCTTCGTCACGGCCGAGTTCACCAACAACGAGACCGGCGAGATCAAGTCCCAGACGGTCTTCATGGGCGACTTCCCGCTCATGACCAACAAGGGCACCTTCGTCATCAACGGCACCGAGCGTGTCGTGGTGTCGCAGCTGGTCCGTTCGCCGGGTGTCTACTTCGACTCCAGCATCGACAAGACGTCCGACAAGGACATCTTCTCCGCCAAGATCATCCCGTCCCGGGGTGCCTGGCTGGAGATGGAGATCGACAAGCGCGACATGGTCGGTGTCCGCATCGACCGCAAGCGCAAGCAGTCCGTGACCGTCCTGCTCAAGGCGCTCGGCTGGACGACCGAGCAGATCCTCGAGGAGTTCGGCGAGTACGAGTCCATGCGCGCCACCCTGGAGAAGGACCACACCCAGGGCCAGGACGACGCGCTGCTCGACATCTACCGCAAGCTGCGTCCGGGCGAGCCGCCCACCCGTGAGGCCGCGCAGACGCTGCTCGAGAACCTCTACTTCAACCCCAAGCGCTACGACCTCGCCAAGGTCGGCCGCTACAAGGTCAACAAGAAGCTGGGTACGGACACCCCGCTGGACGCGGGCATCCTGACCGTCGAGGACATCATCGCGACGATCAAGTACCTGGTGAAGCTGCACGCCGGCGAGACCGAGACGGTCGGCGACAGCGGCGAGACGGTCGTCGTCGAGACGGACGACATCGACCACTTCGGCAACCGTCGTCTGCGCAGCGTCGGCGAGCTCATCCAGAACCAGGTCCGCACGGGTCTGGCGCGTATGGAGCGAGTCGTCCGCGAGCGCATGACGACGCAGGACGTCGAGGCGATCACGCCGCAGACCCTGATCAACATCCGGCCGGTCGTCGCCTCCATCAAGGAGTTCTTCGGCACCAGCCAGCTGTCCCAGTTCATGGACCAGAACAACCCGCTGTCCGGGCTGACGCACAAGCGTCGTCTGTCCGCGCTCGGCCCGGGTGGTCTCTCCCGTGAGCGGGCCGGCTTCGAGGTCCGCGACGTGCACCCGTCGCACTACGGCCGCATGTGCCCGATCGAGACCCCCGAAGGCCCGAACATCGGTCTGATCGGCTCGCTCGCCTCCTACGGCCGCGTCAACGCCTTCGGTTTCGTCGAGACCCCGTACCGCAAGGTCGTCGACGGCCAGGTCACCGACGAGGTGGACTACCTGACCGCCGACGAGGAGGACCGCTTCGTCATCGCGCAGGCCAACGCCACGCTCGGCGACGACATGCGCTTCTCCGAGGCTCGCGTCCTGGTCCGCCGCCGTGGCGGCGAGGTCGACTACGTCAGCCCCGAGGACGTCGACTACATGGACGTCTCGCCGCGCCAGATGGTGTCGGTCGCGACCGCCATGATCCCGTTCCTCGAGCACGACGACGCCAACCGTGCCCTCATGGGCGCGAACATGATGCGCCAGGCCGTTCCGCTCATCCAGGCGGAGGCCCCGCTCGTCGGCACCGGCATGGAGTACCGCTCCGCCGTCGACGCCGGCGACGTCGTCAAGGCCGAGAAGGCCGGTGTGGTCCAGGAGGTCTCCGCGGACTACATCACCACCGCCAACGACGACGGCACGTACATCACGTACCGCCTGGCCAAGTTCGCCCGCTCCAACCAGGGCACCTCGGTCAACCAGAAGGTCATCGTCAACGAGGGCGACCGCGTCATCGAGGGCCAGGTCCTCGCCGACGGCCCGGCCACCCAGAACGGTGAGATGGCCCTCGGCAAGAACCTGCTCGTGGCGTTCATGCCGTGGGAGGGTCACAACTACGAGGACGCGATCATCCTGTCGCAGCGCCTCGTGCAGGACGACGTCCTCTCCTCGATCCACATCGAGGAGCACGAGGTCGACGCCCGTGACACCAAGCTCGGCCCCGAGGAGATCACCCGGGACATCCCGAACGTCTCCGAGGAGGTCCTCGCCGACCTCGACGAGCGCGGCATCATCCGCATCGGTGCCGAGGTCATCGCCGGTGACATCCTCGTCGGCAAGGTCACGCCCAAGGGTGAGACCGAGCTGACGCCGGAGGAGCGCCTGCTGCGCGCGATCTTCGGTGAGAAGGCCCGTGAGGTCCGTGACACCTCGCTGAAGGTGCCGCACGGCGAGACCGGCAAGGTCATCGGCGTGCGCGTCTTCGACCGCGAGGAGGGCGACGAGCTGCCCCCGGGCGTGAACCAGCTCGTGCGCGTCTACGTCGCCCAGAAGCGCAAGATCACCGACGGTGACAAGCTCGCCGGCCGCCACGGCAACAAGGGTGTCATCTCCAAGATCCTGCCCATCGAGGACATGCCGTTCCTCGAGGACGGGACCCCGGTCGACATCATCCTCAACCCGCTGGGTGTGCCGTCCCGAATGAACCCGGGACAGGTGCTGGAGATCCACCTCGGCTGGCTCGCCAGCCGCGGCTGGGACGTCTCCGGTCTCGCCGACGAGTGGGCCCAGCGCCTGCAGGCCATCGGCGCCGACCAGGTCGCCCCCGGCACCAACGTCGCGACCCCGGTCTTCGACGGTGCCCGCGAGGACGAGCTGGCGGGTCTGCTGCAGCACACCATCCCGAACCGCGACGGCGAGCGCATGGTGCTCCCGTCCGGCAAGGCGCGGCTGTTCGACGGCCGCAGCGGTGAGCCGTTCCCGGACCCGATCTCGGTCGGCTACATGTACATCCTCAAGCTGCACCACCTGGTCGACGACAAGCTGCACGCCCGCTCGACCGGCCCGTACTCGATGATCACCCAGCAGCCGCTTGGTGGTAAGGCCCAGTTCGGTGGCCAGCGCTTCGGTGAGATGGAGGTGTGGGCGCTGGAGGCGTACGGCGCCGCGTACGCCCTCCAGGAGCTGCTGACGATCAAGTCCGACGACGTCACCGGCCGCGTGAAGGTCTACGAGGCCATCGTCAAGGGCGAGAACATCCCTGAGCCCGGCATCCCCGAGTCCTTCAAGGTGCTCATCAAGGAGATGCAGTCCCTGTGCCTCAACGTGGAGGTGCTGTCCTCGGACGGCATGTCCATCGAGATGCGCGACACCGACGAGGACGTCTTCCGCGCTGCGGAGGAGCTCGGTATCGACCTGTCCCGGCGCGAGCCGAGCAGCGTCGAAGAGGTCTGACGGGAGTCCGGCGGCCTCCCACGAGGAGGCCGCCGGCCCCAGGACCCCCGTATCAGACCCAAAGACTTACAACCCTGAGAGGGATTGACGCATAGTGCTCGACGTCAACTTCTTCGATGAGCTCCGGATCGGCCTGGCCACCGCTGACGACATCCGTCAGTGGAGCCACGGCGAGGTCAAGAAGCCCGAGACCATCAACTACCGCACCCTCAAGCCCGAAAAGGACGGACTCTTCTGCGAGAAGATCTTCGGTCCGACCCGGGACTGGGAGTGCTACTGCGGCAAGTACAAGCGCGTCCGCTTCAAGGGCATCATCTGTGAGCGCTGTGGCGTCGAGGTCACCCGCGCCAAGGTGCGCCGTGAGCGGATGGGCCACATCGAGCTGGCCGCCCCCGTCACGCACATCTGGTACTTCAAGGGCGTTCCGTCGCGGCTGGGCTACCTGCTCGACCTCGCCCCGAAGGACCTGGAGAAGGTCATCTACTTCGCGGCGTACATGATCACGTACGTCGACGAGGAGCGCCGCACCCGCGACCTGCCCTCGCTGGAGGCCCACGTCTCCGTCGAGCGCCAGCAGATCGAGCAGCGCCGCGACGCCGACCTCGAGGCCCGCGCCAAGAAGCTCGAGACCGACCTGGCCGAGCTGGAGGCCGAGGGCGCCAAGGCCGACGTGCGCCGCAAGGTGCGCGAGGGCGCCGAGCGTGAGATGAAGCAGCTGCGCGACCGCGCGCAGCGCGAGATCGACCGCCTCGACGAGGTGTGGAACCGGTTCAAGAACCTCAAGGTCCAGGACCTCGAGGGCGACGAGCTGCTCTACCGCGAGCTGCGCGACCGCTTCGGCACCTACTTCGACGGCTCGATGGGTGCCGCGGCGCTGCAGAAGCGCCTGGAGTCCTTCGACCTCGAGGAGGAGGCCGAGAAGCTCCGCGAGATCATCCGTACCGGCAAGGGCCAGAAGAAGACCCGCGCGCTCAAGCGCCTGAAGGTCGTCTCCGCGTTCCTGCAGACCAGCAACAGCCCCAAGGGCATGGTGCTGGACTGCGTGCCGGTCATCCCGCCGGACCTGCGTCCGATGGTGCAGCTGGACGGTGGCCGCTTCGCGACCTCCGACCTGAACGACCTGTACCGCCGTGTCATCAACCGCAACAACCGCCTGAAGCGCCTTCTCGACCTCGGTGCGCCCGAGATCATCGTGAACAACGAGAAGCGCATGCTCCAGGAGGCCGTGGACGCGCTCTTCGACAACGGCCGTCGTGGCCGCCCGGTGACGGGCCCCGGCAACCGTCCGCTGAAGTCGCTGTCCGACATGCTCAAGGGCAAGCAGGGCCGCTTCCGCCAGAACCTGCTCGGCAAGCGCGTGGACTACTCCGCGCGTTCCGTGATCGTCGTCGGTCCGCAGCTCAAGCTGCACCAGTGCGGTCTGCCGAAGGCGATGGCGCTGGAGCTGTTCAAGCCGTTCGTGATGAAGCGCCTGGTCGACCTGAACCACGCGCAGAACATCAAGAGCGCCAAGCGGATGGTCGAGCGCGGCCGCACCGTCGTGTACGACGTGCTCGAAGAGGTCATCGCGGAGCACCCGGTCCTGCTGAACCGTGCGCCCACCCTGCACCGCCTCGGCATCCAGGCCTTCGAGCCGCAGCTGGTCGAGGGCAAGGCCATCCAGATCCACCCGCTCGTCTGCACCGCGTTCAACGCGGACTTCGACGGTGACCAGATGGCCGTGCACCTGCCGCTGTCCGCGGAGGCGCAGGCCGAGGCCCGCATCCTGATGCTGTCCTCGAACAACATCCTCAAGCCCGCCGACGGCCGTCCGGTGACGATGCCGACCCAGGACATGGTCCTCGGTCTGTACTTCCTCACCACGGACGCCGAGGGCCGCGGGATCAAGGGCGAGGGCCGCGCGTTCGCGTCCGTCGCCGAGGCGATCATGGCCTTCGACGCCGGTGAGCTGTCGCTCCAGGCGCCGGTCGACATCCGCTTCCCGGTGGGCACCATCCCGCCGCGTGGCTGGGAGCCGCCGGTGCGCGAGGAGGGCGAGCCGGAGTGGCAGCAGGGTGACAGCTTCACCCTGCGCACCACGCTGGGCCGCGCGCTCTTCAACGAGCTGCTGCCCGAGGACTACCCGTTCGTCGACTACGAGGTCGGCAAGAAGCAGCTCTCCCAGATCGTCAACGACCTGGCCGAGCGCTACCCGAAGGTCATCGTGGCGGCGACGCTCGACAACCTGAAGGCGGCCGGCTTCTACTGGGCCACCCGTTCCGGTGTCACCGTGGCCATCTCCGACGTCGTCGTCCCCGAGGCGAAGAAGGAGATCGTCAAGGGCTACGAGGCGCAGGACGAGAAGGTCCAGAAGCAGTACGAGCGCGGTCTGATCACCAAGGACGAGCGCACGCAGGAGCTCATCGCGATCTGGACCAAGGCGACCAATGAGGTCGCCGAGGCGATGAACGACAACTTCCCGAAGACCAACCCGATCTTCATGATGGTGAACTCGGGCGCCCGAGGGAACATGATGCAGATGCGTCAGATCGCCGGTATGCGCGGTCTGGTGTCCAACGCCAAGAACGAGACCATCCCGCGTCCCATCAAGGCGTCGTTCCGTGAGGGTCTGTCCGTGCTGGAGTACTTCATCTCCACGCACGGTGCCCGTAAGGGTCTGGCGGACACCGCCCTGCGTACCGCCGACTCGGGTTACCTCACCCGTCGTCTGGTCGACGTCTCCCAGGACGTCATCATCCGCGAGGAGGACTGCGGCACCGAGCGCGGTCTGCGCCTGGCGATCGCCGAGCGCGGCGCCGACGGTTCGCTGGTCAAGGCCGAGGACGTCGAGACCTCCGTGTACGCGCGCTGCCTCGCCGAGGACATCGTCGTGGACGGCAAGGTGCTGGCCCCGGCCGGTACCGACCTGGGTGACGTGCTCATCGACGAGCTGATCACGCACGGCGTCGCCGAGGTCAAGACCCGCTCGGTCC
The DNA here is from genome assembly GCF_000761215.1 of Streptomyces glaucescens. GTDB lineage: Bacteria > Actinomycetota > Actinomycetes > Streptomycetales > Streptomycetaceae > Streptomyces > Streptomyces glaucescens_B. The sequence goes on from NZ_CP009438.1 coordinate 4,563,723, forward strand.
TGACCTGTGAGTCCGCGGTCGGCACCTGCGCCATGTGCTACGGCCGTTCGCTGGCCACCGGCAAGCTGGTCGACATCGGTGAGGCGGTCGGCATCATCGCCGCCCAGTCCATCGGTGAGCCCGGCACCCAGCTGACGATGCGTACCTTCCACACCGGTGGTGTGGCCGGTGACGACATCACCCAGGGTCTGCCGCGTGTCGTCGAGCTCTTCGAGGCCCGTACCCCGAAGGGTGTCGCCCCGATCTCCGAGGCCGCCGGCCGCGTGCGGATCGAGGAGACCGAGAAGACCAAGAAGATCGTCATCACGCCGGACGACGGCAGCGACGAGACGGCGTACCCGATCTCGAAGCGTGCCCGGCTCCTGGTCAGCGAGGGCGAGCACGTCGAGGTGGGCCAGAAGCTCACCGTGGGTGCCACCAACCCGCACGACGTGCTGCGCATCCTGGGCCAGCGCGCCGTCCAGGTCCACCTGGTCGGCGAGGTCCAGAAGGTGTACAACTCGCAGGGTGTGTCGATCCACGACAAGCACATCGAGATCATCATCCGGCAGATGCTCCGCCGCGTGACGATCATCGAGTCCGGCGACGCCGAGCTGCTGCCCGGCGAGCTGGTCGAGCGCTCCCGCTTCGAGCAGGAGAACCGTCGTGTGGTCCAGGAGGGCGGTCACCCGGCCTCCGGTCGTCCGCAGCTGATGGGTATCACCAAGGCCTCGCTGGCGACGGAATCCTGGCTGTCGGCCGCCTCCTTCCAGGAGACGACCCGAGTCCTGACGGACGCGGCGATCAACGCCAAGTCCGACAGCCTCATCGGCCTCAAGGAGAACGTCATCATCGGTAAGCTCATCCCGGCCGGTACGGGCCTGTCCCGCTACCGCAACATCCGGGTCGAGCCGACCGAGGAGGCCAAGGCCGCGATGTACTCGGCCGTCGGCTACGACGACATCGACTACTCGCCGTTCGGCACCGGCTCCGGCCAGGCCGTTCCGCTGGAGGACTACGACTACGGTCCGTACAACCAGTAAGCGAGTCGCCTGAACCACAGGGCGGTCACCTCCGGGTGGCCGCCCTGTGGCGTACCCGGGGTGGTGCGCCCGGGGCCGGTGCGCCCCCAGGGCCGACCGGGGTTCCCGGACGGCCGCGGCTGGGGGATTTCTCCGGGTATGACCCCGATGCCTCGGGCGCCGGTCCGGCGGATGATGGAGTCACCGAGCGCTCCGGGAGGTGCCCGTGTCGCAGTCGTCGCCGAATCCACCGTGGCCGCCCCGGCAGGGGAAGGCCGACGGGATGCCGCAGCCGTGGGCCGGGCACAGCGGCCCGTCGATGCTCGCCTCGCACGCAGACCGGGAGCGCGCCGTGGACGTGCTCAGAGCGGGGTACGGGGAGGGGCGGATGGAGCAGACGGAGTTCGAGCAGCGGGTCGCGCGGGCCTACACGGCCCGCACGGTGGGGGAGCTGGCGCTGCTGGTCGCCGATCTGCCGCAGGGACCCCTGGCGCATCCCGGGGCGGGCGTCGCCGTACCCCGGACGTTCCTGGCGGCGCCCCGGCCGCGGACGAACGGAAAGGCGGTCGCCGCCGCCCTGTGTGGGCTGCTCTGCCTGCCCACCATGGGCCTGACCGGTATACCGGCGGTCGTGCTCGGACACGCGGCCCGGTCCGAGATACGCCGCTCGGACGAGGGCGGCGACGGGCTCGCCCTCATCGGGCTGGTGCTCGGCTGGATGTCCGTGGCCGGCTGGGCGCTCGTGGTGGGGCTGGCCGTGCTGCTGACCGTGTCCGCGGGGACCGGCTGACCGGCCGCGCGGCGGAGGGTGCCCGGAGCGTCAGCCGCGGGGCTGGAGGTAGGGCTGGAGGTGGTGCAGCCGGGTGTAGTAGTCCGGGTGGGAGGCCAGCAGCCTGCTGACCGGGCTCTCCGCCACCGGGACACCGCCGTGGGCCGCGGTGACGGCGGCGGCCTGCTGCTCCTCCTGCTGGTGCAGCTTCTCCAGTACGGCGGCCAGCATCGGCGCGAAGCCGAGCGCGGCGGCGTGCTGGTCGGCGCGCAGCTCGGCGCGCCGGCCGACCGCCGCGAGCGCGTACGGCATCGCCAGGATCAGCAGGGGCAGGCCGTACAGGCTGCTGATGGTGGCCAGGGCGAGGCCGCCGACGAACAGGCCGAAGAAGACCACGCCGAAGCAGGAGAAGGCGCGGGAGATCCGGAACATCACGCCGGTGACCGTGCGCAGCACCCGCCAGGCGGTCCGGCCGGGCAGGGCGTACCAGTAGCCGAGCAGCGAGGACCAGGCGTGGCCGCCCACGTGGTGGCCCAGCTCGTGCGCCATGACGGCGGCCAGCTCGCCGTTGGGCAGCTCGTTCATGGCGAACCGGGTGACGCCGACGATGTGGCCGGCGGCGGCGACCGCGTTGAGGTGGTCGCTGTCCTCCACCCACAGCTCGTAGGTGCGGCCCTCGACGCCCGCACGGGCGGTGACCTCGCGCCAGACCGGCTCGAGTCTGGCTCGTTCTTGCGGAGTGGGGTAGCGCAGACGGAGCAGATGGCGCGCGAGGGCGCTTTCGGTCGGGCGGTGGAAGACGAGTGCGCCGCTTGCCAGCCAGGCCAGCACGAGCAGGAAGCCGAGGTCGCCGAAGAGCAGCGAGAGGAGGCCGACGACCAGGAGGCTGCACAGGAAGTGCGGCAGGTAGAGCAGCAGGTTGCCGACGGCGGTGGCGTCGGTACGGCGCTGCTGGGCGGAGATGTGGACGCGCCCCCGGTCGGTGGCGATGTGGTGGGGGTGCGCCGGATCACCGGGAGCCGGCGACGGCCGGGGTGCGGCGGGCGGGGGGACCGGTGGGGTGACGCCCGGCTGCGGGGTGTCCGTGGGGTAGGCGGGGGGCTGGGCGGCCGTCGGGTAGGTGGGGGGCTGCGCCGCCGTGGGGTAGGCGGGCGGTTCGGCCGGCGCGGGGCCGGCGGGGGGCCGGGTGCCCGTGGGGCAGGCCGGGGGCTGCGGCGACTCGGGCGCTATCGGGTGCTGCGGGGCCGCGGAGTACTGCGCGGTGTGGGAGGCGGGCGAGGGGTACTGGGGCGGCTGCGGGGGCTGGGCCGGGGTCTCCGGGTACTCCGGCGGGGATGGCGGGGGCTGGTGGGTCATCGGGGTTCCTTCGCGTGACGGGAGCGGGCCGGCCCCGTGGGGGCCGTCATGGAGCAGGGGTCTCCCTCGGGGAGCCGTCCTGCCGGGTGTCCTCGTGCTCGGCGGCCGGGTCGGGCTGAGGCGGTGCGGTCGGGGTCGTGCCGTAGCCGGCGGGCGGCTGCCAGGCGGGGGACGCGGCGGAAGGCGGCTCGGCGCCCGGCTGAGGCGGGAAGGGGACGGACGGGGGCGGTCCCCCAGGAGTGCCCGGAGGGGCCGGCGCGGGACCGCCCGCGGAGTACGGCGGGTAGGGGGCGGAGGGCGGCGGGACGTACGGCATGGGCGGCGGTGTGTACGGCGACGGCGGCTGCCAGGCGGGTGGGGTGCCGCCCGGGACACCCGGAGCGGGCTGCTGGGCGTACGGCGACGGCGGGGTGGCGTAAGGGGACGGTGGGGTGGCGTACGGCGACTGCGGGGTGGCGTGGGGCGACGGCGGGGTGGCGTGGGGCCCGGTCGGTGCGGGCGGGGCGTCACTCGCGGCGGCGTCCTCCGATGTGCCGGGGCTCGTGCCGGGGTCCGCGTCCGTCTCCGGGCCCGGGTGGGGCGGCGGTGCCGGGGCGTTCGGGGGCAGGAGGGGCGGGTTCTGGGGTACGCCGGGGAGCCGCTGGTTGAGGATGTCGCTGACCGTGCGCAGGGCGAGCTGCTTGGGGCCCTCCAGCTCGAACTTCTCCGCGCCCTCCCCGCCGAGCAGCTCCTTCACCAGGTCCATCTGCGCCTGGATCATGCGGAGCTGGTCCTCCCGCATGCTGCTCATGACGAGCCGGGAGTCCTCGGGGTGCTGGGCGAGGTGCAGCGCCCACGCCTGCACGCCGCCCTGCGCGAGGTGCCACCGGTAGAACTCGATCTTCTGCGCCTCGACACGCTGCAGCTCCAGCTGGTGCTGCCCCTGGAGGAGCGCCTGCTCCTGCTGCCAGCGCTGCTGCTGGAGGAGGAGTTCCTGCTGCTGCCTGCCGTACTCCATGGCCCGGCCGAGCTGGAGTTCGTCCTGCTGCCGGTGCCGGTGGTCCAGCTCCCGGTCGACCCGCATGCCCTGCCGCGCCGTGCGGACCTGCTCCTCCGCGGAGTGGTCGATGGACTGGAGCCGCTGCTGGTGCTCGATGTTCGCCTGGTCGCGCCGCAGCCGCAGCGTCCAGGTGACGTGGAGACCCGCGGGGGCGCCGAGCGGGCCGACGAGCTGGACCGCCTTCAGCAGTTCCGCCTCGGCCGCCGCGCTGTCGGCGATGGCGAAGCGGCGGGTCACCGGCCGGGCCGTCTGCTGGAGTTCGCCGAGCAGCAGCGCGGGCACGTCCCGTACCCCGCCGGCCACGAACCGCGCCGGGTCGAGCACCTGCCAGGTGACGTCCACCTCGGCGGTGAACTCGAACGCGTCGTTGTCGCTGGGCAGCGTGAGGGTGTCCGTGAACGGGTGGACGCCCATGTCCACCTCGTACACGGCGGTGTAGCGGCTGGCCATGATCTCGCCGCGGGTGGGCCGCCTGGGCGGCAGGAAGGTCTCGTACCCGCCCCGGGGGGTGGCGAAGACCAGGGCGTGGTCGATGCGGACCACGTGCTTCAGCGACAGGTCGAAGCGCGACAGCTGCCGCACGGTGAGCACCGGGTCGATCAGCCGGGTGTGCCGGTCCGCCGGCTGCTGCCACTCCGGCTGGCGGTGGAAGGTGGGCATGGTGCGTGTCTCCTCGGGGACGTACTCGGGGACGTGCCGTGGCCGGCGTCAGCCGAAGGTGGTGAGCAGGCGGGCGGCGACCGGCGGCGGCGGGTTGCCGTCCTCGCCGGGCATGGTGCGCAGCAGATGGCTCAGTCGCTGGTACTCGGGCTCGGAGGTGACGAGCTTCGGCAGGAGCGCGGCGAGGGCCCACTCGGTGGGCGAGGAACGGTCGGCGATGAGCACCCACTCGCGCAGGAGGTCCAGGGCCGGCCGGGTGGCGTGCGGGTCGCCGAGCGCCCGGCGCCACAGGTGGGCGATGCCCTGCGCGGCCGTCTCGTCGTCGGCCGTGGCCCGGGCGTACCAGCCGAGGACGAGCGGCTGGCCGTACCGCTCGTCGCCCTCGGTGCGCCGGCAGGCGTTGATGAAGCCGCCCAGGGCGAGGTCGCGTACCGCCCGGTCGTCGTCCAGGTGCCCGAGCAGCCCGGCCAGCACCTCGGCGGCGGCGGGCGACAGCAGCAGCAGTTCCACGGCCTCGGCCAGCTCCGCCGCCATCTCCCGGTCGAAGTCGTCGGGGTCGCCCGACTCCGTGTACAGGCGGCGGACGGCCTGGCGCAGCGCGGCGAGGGCCTGTTCCGGACGCTCGGGTCCGATCAGCGCGTACGCGCGGACCGCGACCCAGCGCAGCCGCCGGTCCTCGCTGCCGGACCAGGCGTCGAGGATCCGCGGAACGTTCGGCGTGTCGCTGAAGTGGGCGAGGGTGAGCGAGTTGACGGCGACGAGCCGGTGCCGGAACCGGTTCGAGGTCGCCCACGGCTCGATGACCAGCGCCATGGCGGAGGGCAGGTCGGCGCGGGCGAGGACGGCGACGGTGGACGCGGCCCGGGTGCGGACCAGGGGGCGGCCGTCGTCGGCGAGCCGGCGCAGCCATTCGACCAGCGCGGGCCGGGCCGACGGGTGGCCCGTCCACACCTCCCGCAGCAGCACCAGCGCGACCCGGTCGTCGGTGAACGCCGCCATCGTCTGCGTCACCGGCCCCCACTCGGTGTGCTGGTCGTCCTCGTACAGCCGTGCGCGGGCCAGTTGCAGACGCTTGCCCACGTGGGTGCCGAAGACGGGGACCTCGGGGACGCGCGCCGGATTGTCGGTCTTCTGGAGGAAGCGGTAGAGCAGGTCGCCGAGTTCGGCGGTCAGCGCGTACGGGCCGCCGTCGAAGGCGGCGAGGGCGACGAGGAACGCCTTGTCGCGCAGGGGGACCGCGCTCTCGTCCTCCTCGAACCACTCCTGGACCTGGTTCTCCAGCGACGCCAGGGAGAAGCCGGCGACGTCCCGCCCGGTGACCTCCCCGGCCGCGTACCGGGCGAGCAGCCGGGCGAACGCGGCGGTCTCGCGCAACTGGTGGCCGCGGCCCAGGAACTCCTTGACGTCCGGCAGGCCCAGCAGACGGGCGGCCGTCGCCTCGTCGGTGCGGACGCGCAGGTGCGCGGCCAGCACCTCCTCGGCGGCGGGCGGGAACCAGCCGGCGGTGGGCACGTCCTCCAGGGCGGCGGTGGGGCCGACGGTGATCACCAGATAGGCGTCCTGCTCGGCGAGCCGGTCGCGGACGGCGAGCAGGTGCGCCTCGCGCAGCGGGCTGCCCCGGCGGGTCGTCAGGTCGCACAGGACGTACCCGCGGGTGCCCTGCCCGTCCTCGGCGGAGGCGGTGCACCGCTCGGCGAGCGCGCCGGGGGAGGTGTCCCGGTCCAGCAGGCGCACGGGGGCGGCGCCGAGCCGGTGCAGCAGCATCAGCGCGGCCGTGCGGCGGCCGGTGAAGCGGGCGCCGGACAGCACCAGGACGCGTTCGCGGCGCAGCCGGTCCAGCAGGCCCCCGACGGTCTCCTCGGCGGCGACGAAGGAGGCGGCGAGCCGTTCCAGCGTCGCGCGGGGGATCTCGCCGGAGGCGGCGGCCGTGGAGAACCCGGAGAACGACCAGTGGTGGATCTCCGTCTTGCTGCCCATGATGACGTCGCCGGTGACCCGGCCGCCCGACACGCCGTGCTGGTCGCCCGCCACGTAGCCGCCGCCGAAGCGGGTGCGGGCGCCGACGTTCATGGTGCGCGGGCTGTGGTCGATCAGGTCGCGCCGGGCCGACCAGGCGTTCTGCGGCTGGTCCCGTTCCTCGGTCTCCTCGGCCGCGCCGTCCGGGCGGGTCTCGTCCGCGGCCGGCTCGCCCTGCTCCGGCGTGGGCCCGGCGCCGGGCGCCGCCGCCCCCTGTGCCCCCGGCTCCGGCCCGGTCACGGCCGCTCCTCCTGCTCGGTCTTGCCGTCGGAGACACGGTGCTTGCCGCCGTCGGCGGCGTGCGTGCCGCCCGCGGCGAGGTGCTTGCCGTCCGGGGCGAGGTGCTTGCCGCCCATGACGACGTCGCCGGTGACGCGGCCGCCGGACACGCCGTGCTGGTCGCCCGCGACATAGCCGCCGCCGAAGCTGACCGAGCCGCCGCTGACGTGCAGCACGGGACCCGGCGCCGGGGCTTGCCGTTCCCCGTCCGGCGCCGGGCCGCTCGCGGGGGGACCGTCCGGCGCGGGCGCTGCCCCGCCGGCGGCGGAGCGCCGGGAGCCGCCGCGCCGGGCCGGGGCGGATCCGGGGTGCGCCGGGCGGTCCCCCGATCCGCCCGGCGCGTCCCCCTCCCCCCTCTCACCGTGGTTCGTGCCGGCCGCCCCGGCGGGCAGCGGACCGTGCAGCCAGGCCGTCAGCGGCCCGTTCTTGCTGGGCACGGTCACGCGGTGGAAGCCGGCGGCCGGGATGCCCGGGTGGTCGTGCCGTACGACACCGGAGTACAGGGCGTCGGAGACGCACAGCGCGAAGTCGTCGGCGCGCTCGCGCAGCGCGGCCCGCAGCACGTCCGCGTCGAGCAGGCGGCAGGCGTGGTTGAGGTCGGAGCCGACCCAGCCGTCCCGTTCGTCGACGGCGACCCACCCGCTCGCGACGACGCCGCGCAGCCGGATCTGGGCGGACCGGGACGCCATGCGGTTGACCGCCCGCAACTGGGCCGGCACTTCGCCGAGCAGGGCCCGCAGCAGCGCGGTGACCGGGGCGTTGGCGTCGATGAGCTCCATCACCGAGTCGCCGCGGTCGGCCCGCAGCCGCCGCGTCTCGTCGATGCCGGCGCTCTCCAGCGCGCGGTCGGTGATGTCGTAGAGCATGCGCCGCAGGTAAGCCTGCTCCACGTCGTCCCGGTCGCTGAACCTCTCGATGTCCAGCAACAGGATCGTGCGGCTCACGGGGTCGCTCATGGTCGCCTTTCGGACGGGGGGTGGCGGACAGCGCAAGCGTGGTGCTCCGGGGGGCCGGGCGGTGAGGGCGGATGACGCACTCGGACTGTGACCGTGTGCACAGAACCGGGTGCGCGGTGGACGCACCGTGACCCGTGTGTCACTCCTCGCGCAGCTCCGGGGCGCATGACCCGTGCGTCACTCCTCGCGCGCCCCGGCGCGCATGACCGCGCGTCACTCGTCGCGCGGCCCCGGCGGGGAGGGGATGCCGGGAGCCGGGCCACCGTGGCCGGGAGCCCGGCCACCGTGGCCGGGAGCCGCCGCGCCGATCCGGCGCAGGATGTCGGGGCGCCGGATGAGGAGCGTGCGGCGGCCGGTGATCACGGCTTCCCTGTCCCGCAGTTCCTTCAGCAGCCGCTGCACCATCTCGCGGGAGGCGCCGACCGAGCCGGCGAGTTCCTGCTTGCTGAGCGGTACGGCGAGCTCGACGCCCTCCGGGGTGCGCCGGCCGTGGGTGCGGGCGAGGTCGAGGAGCAGCACGGCGAGCCGCTCCCGCACGCTCATCGACGCGAACTCCAGCCGCCGCCGGTCCGCGGCCCGGGTGCGGTCGGCGGTGAGCCCGAGGAGGGCGAAGGACACGGCGGGGGAGCGGCCGAGGAAGTCGCGGAAGCGTTCCCGCTCCACGGCGACCGCGCGCACCGGTTCGAGCGCGGTGACGGTGGCGGACCTCGGCCGTCCGGTCAGCGCGGCCGACTCGCCGATGATGTCGCCGGGGCCGCGCAGGGCGAGCAGGGCCTCGTAGCCGTTGGCGGCCGAGGCGGTGACCTTGGTCCAGCCGTCCACCAGGAACAGCACGTGGGAGGACGGCTCGTGCTGGTGGAGCAGGATCGTGCGCCGGGTGAAGGAGAGGGCGCGGCCGAGCGCGAGCAGGGCGGAGCGGTCCTCGGTCTCCAGCCGGGCCAGGAACGGCACCCGGTCGTCCAGGCCACCGTCGTCCGACGCGTACGTCCGTTCTGTCATGCCCATTCCCCCGAAGGTCGCCGCGGGCGGATCAACGTACTGAACGCGCAAGAGCGCCGAGGCGGGAAGGGCGGGATTCGGCCATTGCCGGTGACGGCCCCGCCGTCACGGCCCTCCGTCACCGGTTCGCGCCGGTCGACCCGTTGCCGGGGTCCCGCGGCGGGCGCCGGACGGGACGCCGGACGAGCGGGCCGGGAGGGCGGTCAAGGAGGTGAGAAGTCCGGCGTGTCGGGGTGGGCTCCATTTGTTTTGACCGAAGTCGGTGCGGTAGGTACGCTCAGACCTTGTGCCTGGGGTGTGCCCTGGCTCCTGTGCGTGCCTTCCGACCGCATCGGGAGCCCGAGAGCGGCCACCGTAATCTGCGCCTCTTTCTGCCTAGCGGCGGAAGTCCGCGGGATTCGACACACCCGACCGCGTGGGTCGGCGACGTTCCAGGTTAGCTGTACCCATCGGCACACAGAAACCGGAGAAGTAGTGCCTACGATCCAGCAGCTGGTCCGCAAGGGCCGGCAGGACAAGGTCGAGAAGAACAAGACGCCCGCACTCGAGGGTTCCCCTCAGCGTCGTGGCGTCTGCACGCGTGTGTTCACGACCACCCCGAAGAAGCCGAACTCGGCCCTCCGTAAGGTCGCGCGTGTGCGTCTGACCAGCGGCATCGAGGTCACGGCCTACATTCCGGGTGAGGGACACAACCTGCAGGAGCACTCCATCGTGCTCGTGCGCGGCGGCCGTGTGAAGGACCTGCCGGGTGTTCGCTACAAGATCATCCGCGGTTCGCTCGACACCCAGGGTGTCAAGAACCGCAAGCAGGCTCGCAGCCGTTACGGCGCCAAGAAGGAGAAGTAAGAATGCCTCGTAAGGGCCCCGCCCCGAAGCGCCCGGTCATCATCGACCCGGTCTACGGTTCTCCTCTGGTGACCTCCCTGATCAACAAGGTGCTGCTGAACGGCAAGCGCTCCACCGCCGAGCGCATCGTCTACGGCGCCATGGAGGGCCTGCGCGAGAAGACCGGCAACGACCCGGTCATCACGCTGAAGCGCGCTCTCGAGAACATCAAGCCGACCCTCGAGGTCAAGTCCCGCCGTGTCGGTGGCGCCACCTACCAGGTGCCGGTCGAGGTCAAGCCCGGCCGCGCCAACACCCTGGCGCTGCGCTGGCTCGTCGGTTACTCCCGCGCCCGTCGCGAGAAGACCATGACCGAGCGTCTGCTCAACGAGCTCCTCGACGCCAGCAACGGCCTCGGTGCCGCTGTGAAGAAGCGCGAGGACACGCACAAGATGGCCGAGTCCAACAAGGCCTTCGCGCACTACCGCTGGTAGTCGCTACCCACATCGAGACCGAGAGAAGACTGAAGCCTTATGGCTACCACTTCGCTTGACCTGGCCAGGGTGCGCAACATCGGCATCATGGCCCACATCGACGCGGGCAAGACGACCACCACCGAGCGGATCCTGTTCTACACCGGTGTGTCCTACAAGATCGGTGAGGTCCACGACGGCGCTGCCACCATGGACTGGATGGAGCAGGAGCAGGAGCGTGGCATCACGATCACCTCTGCTGCCACCACCTGCCACTGGACGCTGGAAGACGTCGACCACACCATCAACATCATCGACACGCCGGGCCACGTCGACTTCACCGTCGAGGTGGAGCGTTCCCTGCGCGTGCTCGACGGTGCCGTGACGGTGTTCGACGGCGTCGCCGGCGTCGAGCCCCAGTCCGAGACGGTGTGGCGTCAGGCGGACCGCTACGGCGTGCCGCGTATCTGCTTCGTCAACAAGCTCGACCGCACCGGTGCCGAGTTCCACCGCTGCGTCGACATGATCTCCGACCGCCTGGGCGCGCAGCCGCTGGTCATGCAGCTGCCGATCGGCGCGGAGGCCGACTTCAAGGGCGTCATCGACCTCGTGACGATGAAGGCCCTGGTCTGGTCGGCCGAGGCGACCAAGGGCGAGATGTACGACGTCGTCGACATCCCGGACACCCACGTCGAGGCTGCCGAGGAGTACCGCGGCAAGCTGCTCGAGGCCGTCGCCGAGAACGACGAGGAGCTGATGGAGCTGTACCTGGAGGGCACCGAGCCCTCCGTGGAGCAGCTCTACGCGGCGATCCGTCGTATCACCATCGCGTCCGGCAAGGGCGGCGGCACCACCGTCACCCCCGTGTTCTGCGGCACCGCCTTCAAGAACAAGGGCGTCCAGCCCCTGCTCGACGCGGTCGTGCGCTACCTGCCGTCCCCGGTCGACATCGAGGCCATCGAGGGCCACGACGTCAAGGACCCGGAGAAGGTCATCGCGCGCAAGCCGTCGGACGACGAGCCGCTCGCCGCGCTGGCGTTCAAGATCATGAGCGACCCGCACCTCGGCAAGCTCACCTTCGTCCGCGTGTACTCCGGCCGCCTGGAGTCCGGCACCTCGGTGCTGAACTCCGTCAAGGGCAAGAAGGAGCGCATCGGCAAGATCTACCGGATGCACGCGAACAAGCGTGAGGAGATCGAGTCGGTGGGCGCCGGCGACATCGTCGCCGTCATGGGCCTGAAGCAGACCACCACCGGTGAGACGCTGTCCGACGACAAGAGCCCGGTCATCCTGGAGTCCATGGACTTCCCGGCGCCGGTCATCCAGGTCGCCATCGAGCCCAAGTCGAAGGGCGACCAGGAGAAGCTCGGCGTCGCGATCCAGCGCCTGGCCGAGGAGGACCCGTCCTTCCAGGTCCACTCGGACGAGGAGACCGGCCAGACCATCATCGGCGGCATGGGCGAGCTGCACCTCGAGGTGCTGGTCGACCGCATGCGCCGTGAGTTCAAGGTCGAGGCCAACGTCGGCAAGCCGCAGGTCGCCTACCGCGAGACGATCCGCAAGGCCGTCGAGAAGGTCGAGTTCACCCACAAGAAGCAGACGGGTGGTACCGGCCAGTTCGCGCGCGTCATCATCGCGATCGAGCCGATCGAGGGCGGCGACGCCTCGTACGAGTTCATCAACAAGGTGACCGGTGGCCGCGTGCCGAAGGAGTACATCCCTTCGGTGGACGCCGGTGCGCAGGAGGCCATGCAGTTCGGCATCCTCGCCGGTTACGAGATGACCGGCGTGCGCGTCACGCTGCTCGACGGTGCCTACCACGAGGTGGACTCCTCCGAGCTCGCCTTCAAGATCGCCGGTTCGCAGGCCTTCAAGGAGGCCGCGCGCAAGGCCAGCCCCGTGCTGCTCGAGCCGATGATGGCCGTCGAGGTCACCACGCCCGAGGACTACATGGGTGAGGTCATCGGTGACATCAACTCCCGCCGTGGCCAGATCCAGGCCATGGAGGAGCGGGCCGGTGCCCGCGTCGTGAAGGGCCTCGTGCCCCTCTCGGAGATGTTCGGTTACGTCGGCGACCTGCGCAGCAAGACGTCCGGCCGCGCCAGCTACTCCATGCAGTTCGACTCCTACGCCGAGGTTCCGCGGAACGTCGCCGAGGAGATCATCGCGAAGGCCAAGGGCGAGTAACGGACCTCGCGTCCACGCCGTAGGCTTGACTCCGGAGCCTCGCGGGGCAAACAACCGCATCACGGATGTTTGCCCCCGGGATCCGGGACATCCAGCAAAGATCACCTGGCGCCGATGAAGTAAGGCGTACCAGAACCACTCCCAGGAGGACCCCAGTGGCGAAGGCGAAGTTCGAGCGGACTAAGCCGCACGTCAACATCGGCACCATCGGTCACATCGACCACGGTAAGACGACCCTCACGGCCGCCATTACCAAGGTGCTGCACGACGCGTACCCGGACCTGAACGAGGCCACCCCGTTCGACAACATCGACAAGGCGCCCGAGGAGCGTCAGCGCGGTATCACCATCTCCATCGCGCACGTCGAGTACCAGACCGAGGCGCGTCACTACGCCCACGTCGACTGCCCGGGTCACGCGGACTACATCAAGAACATGATCACGGGTGCGGCGCAGATGGACGGCGCCATCCTCGTGGTCGCCGCCACCGACGGCCCGATGCCGCAGACCAAGGAGCACGTGCTCCTGGCCCGCCAGGTCGGCGTTCCGTACATCGTGGTCGCCCTGAACAAGGCCGACATGGTGGACGACGAGGAGATCCTGGAGCTCGTCGAGCTCGAGGTCCGTGAGCTCCTCTCCGAGTACGAGTTCCCCGGCGACGACGTTCCGGTCGTCAAGGTCTCCGCTCTCAAGGCCCTCGAGGGCGAGAAGGAGTGGGTGGACTCCGTCCTCAACCTGATGAAGGCCGTCGACGAGTCGATCCCGCAGCCGGAGCGCGACGTCGACAAGCCGTTCCTGATGCCGATCGAGGACGTCTTCACGATCACCGGTCGCGGTACGGTCGTCACCGGCCGTATCGAGCGTGGTGTCCTCAAGGTCAACGAGACCGTCGACATCATCGGCATCAAGCAGGAGAAGACCACCACCACGGTCACCGGCATCGAGATGTTCCGCAAGCTGCTCGACGAGGGCCAGGCCGGTGAGAACGTCGGTCTGCTCCTCCGTGGCATCAAGCGCGAGGACGTCGAGCGCGGCCAGGTCATCATCAAGCCGGGCTCGGTCACCCCGCACACCGAGTTCGAGGCCCAGGCCTACATCCTGTCCAAGGACGAGGGTGGCCGCCACACGCCGTTCTTCAACAACTACCGTCCGCAGTTCTACTTCCGTACGACGGACGTGACGGGCGTTGTGACCCTCCCCGAGGGCACCGAGATGGTCATGCCCGGTGACAACACCGAGATGACCGTCCAGCTGATCCAGCCGGTCGCCATGGAAGAGGGCCTGAAGTTCGCCATCCGTGAGGGTGGCCGGACCGTGGGCGCCGGCCAGGTCACCAAGATCACCAAGTAAGTTCCGCTTGCTTGAGGGTCTGAAGGTCACCTGACCTGCTTCGGCCTGAGGGGCCCGTACGACTTCGGTCGTACGGGCCCCTTCGTCATGCCCGGGAGACGGCCTCCGGCGCGGCTGCGGGCCCAGCGCCGTCGTCAGGTCCGCCGCGCGCGGGTTGCGCGCGGGGAGGGTGAAACCTCGGCGAACCTTGGGCGGCGCACGGGAGAGGATTCCGGCAATTCCCGTGCCCCGGCGCGTGGATTGCTCCGCTCTGCCCCGTAGCGGCGGGATCGTACGGACGTAGCGTGAACCGGCGTTCGACGGTTCGAGGGGTGCGGGGAGCACGGGATGCAGGGGATTGCGCCGGCCGGATCACCGGTACGGGCGGGATCGGCGCGGAAACCGGCGGACACGCCCGGCGGCCGGGCGCGCCCCCGCCTGTACGTCATCGACGGCATACGGCTGGCCGCCGCCCTCCTGGTGGCCCTGCACCACTACGCCGGCACCAACCGCGCGAACCAGCCCGGCAACGCCATCTGGGACCGCCCGGTGTCCGACCTCATGCCCAGCTGGTTCCACGTGGCGTCCTACGGCTGGATCGGCGTCGAGATCTTCTTCGTCATCAGCGGCTTCGTGATCTGCATGTCCTGCTGGGGCCGCACCCCCAAGGACTTCTTCGTCTCGCGGGTGATCCGCCTGTACCCGGCCTACTGGTGCGCGGTGCTGTTCACCACCGCGGTGCTGGCCGCCCTGCCCGGCGTGTGGGAACGCCTCCCGCTGCGCGAGGTGCTGTTCAACCTGACGATGCTCCAGGAGGGCTCGAAGGTCCCGAACGTCGACCCCGTCTACTGGACCCTCTGGGCCGAACTGCGCTTCTACCTGCTCTTCCTCGTCGTCGTCGCCATGGGCCTCACCTACCGCCGGGTCGTGGTCTTCTGCTGCGTGTGGGGCGCGGCCGCCATGCTCGCGCCGGTTGCGAAGTTCCCGCTCCTCGTCCTGGTCGCCAACCCGACCGGCGCCTGGTACTTCATCGCCGGCCTCGCCCTCTACCTCATGCACCGCTTCGGCCCGGACCTCCTGCTGTGCGGCATCCTCGGCATGGCCTGGCTGATGGGGCAGCTCGAGCTGGGGGAGCGGGTGGAGTTCGAGCAGGTCAGCAGCTGGCGCGGCGCGGTCGTGATCTACACGTTCTTCCTGCTGCTCATGATCGCCGTCGCCCTGGGGCACACCGACCGCGTGCGGTGGAAGTGGCTGGTCACCGCGGGAGCACTGACGTACCCCCTCTACCTGACCCACTACATGGCCGGTACGGCCTTCATCGACCGCCTGCGCGACACGATGGACCCGCGGCTGCTGGTCGTGACCGTCATCGCGGGCTTCCTGGTGCTGAGCTGGCTGATCCACCGGCTGGTGGAACGGCCGCTGGCGCGGCTGCTGCGGCGGGGGCTGGAGGCGTCGTTCGGGCGGCTGCGGGACTTCCAGCGGGCGGCCTGACCACCGGGACCCCTCAGTACGACGGGGTCCGGATACCTGGGCGGGCTGAGCCGGCGAACACGTTCCCGCCCCGCTCGACCTCGCGGACCGCCCACGAACCGGGAGGAAAACAGCCCGGTTGACCGGTTTATGAGTGTCTGTGGTGAAGACGATACGGTACTGACCGCTGATCGGTACGACGTCAGCGAGCACGCTGGGCGGGACGCCAACGGGGAGGCGGCGGAGCGGTGACGGAGACGAGGCTGAACCAGCTTCCAGCCGACCAGGGAGGGACCGGTCCGTCGGGCGGGCGCAAGGACGTCGCCTCCTCGCCGGCCGAGAAGAGGGCCGCGGCCAGGGCCATCGAGGACGGCATCGAGCCGGACACCGCGAAGGCGGGACGGCACGCGGACGTGGACACGGCGAGCGCGGTGAAGGCGTTCGGGCCGAAGGACGGTGACGGCTGGGACACGTCGGCGGCCCTGAAGAAGGCCCATGAGACCTGGGGCGACCAGGTGAAGAACCTGCTCGACCGGCTCGGCTCGGAGAAGGACGCCCTGCGGCGGGCCAACACGACGCTGGTCGGCTCCGATCTCACGGTGCGCGGGGCCGCACAGCAGATCTCGGTCTTCGACACGTACTCCCAGGGGCGGTGACCGGTCGTGCCCACCTATCACGAGATCATGACGACCGACCTCTCCGCGCTCACGACCGCCGCGAAGAGCTGGGACGGCATGGCGGGGGAGTTCGCCAAGCAGGAGAGGGCCTACGAGCGGGACGTGCACGGCATCTCCATGGGCACCACCTGGGTGGGCCTCAGCGCGGAGGCGGCCAACGCCCGCTTCGACATCACCCTCAAGCAGTTCCGGTACGCCCAGACCGAGGCCAAGGCCGTCGCCGGTCTGCTGCGCGACGCCCACACGCAGTTCGTGGAGCTGCGGGGCCGGCTGAGGACGGCACGGCAGGAGGCCGTCGACGCCGGGATGAAGGTCTCCGACCAGGGGCTCGTCAGCCTGGACATCGAGCGCATGTCCGAGGCCGAGCGCAGGGCCGTGCACCATGACCCCGGGTACCGGGAAGCCGTCCAGTCCTGGCAGGACCGCATCAACAAGGCCGTCCAGGACGTCGCGGACGCGGACGCCGGCGTGCGGATCGCTCTCCAGGCGGTGGTGATCGACGAGAGCGTCATCGCCGGTGGCCGCGGTTTCAACGGCGAGGCGCAGGGCGATGTCGAGAAGTACGAGGGCCAGGCTGCCGAGGAGGCACTGAAGAAGCTCGGCAGGGGAGACCGCCTCACGGACAAGGAGCTCGCCGAGCTCAGGCGGGCGTTCCGCGACAACGGCGACGACCCCGCGTTCTCCCGGACACTCCTCGACGGCCTCGGAGCCACCGGCACCATCAGGCTCACCAACGAGCTGAACGACCTGATCCACGTGCGGGGCGGGGACCGCGTCCGCGACTACTCCACGATCGAGACCGGCCTGGCCAACGCCCTCGTCTCGGCGACCAGGGACACCACGTCCCCGTGGTACGACGACTGGCGCGAGGACATGCGCGAGGCCGGCGTCGAACGGCACGCCACCGACGTCCAGGGCGCGCGCCTCGACAAGGCCGTCGGCTACCAGTCCCTCGTCACCCTCATGCAGAAGGGCCACGGGTACGCGCCCGAGATGCTCGGTGACCTCACCGACGACATGATCGCCGCGGAGAAGAAGGACCCCGGTGTCTGGCAGCTGAAGCACGAGTACGCCGGAAAGGGCGGCGGCTGGTTCGCCAACGACCCGGTGGACGGGATGCTCGGCATCATGAGCCACGACCCGGACGCGGCGGCCCGCTACCTCGGCTCCGGTGACCGCATGCAGTACCTCGTCAAGGAGCGGGACTGGGACGTCACCCTCCACGAACACGAGGGTGCGAAGGCCGGCACGTACACCCCGGGCGAGGACGCCGACACCCGGGCCGGCTTCGGAGCGGCCCTCCAGGCCGCCGCGACGGGCATCGACCCCTCGGCCGAGAACCCCCGCTACGTGGAGCACACGAAGCAGAACGAGGCGGTGCTGAAGTCGGCGATCACCCACCTCGCGGACACCGGCGACGACCTCCCGGCGGCTCTGCGGCAACCGATGGCCAACATCCTGATCAACCACGGTGACACCGTCCACAAGTCGATGAGCAACATCGACATGGCCGCCTCACCACTCGACCAGACCGACCTCTTCGAGGTCACCAAGCAACTGTCCAAGGACCCGGACTCCTACGGCACGCTCAACGGGGGCTTGAACCGAGCCATGGTCGCCGACATTCACGACGGGGCCCCGGCGGATTCCAAGGAGCCGCTGACCCGGGCGGGGAGAACGCTCGGTTTCCTGGAAGAGGCGCGAGGCCAGGCACAGGGTGACCCCAAGGCAGCGGAATTCGCGGCCAAGCCGTTCTTCGACGAGGCAATCGGCTACATTCCTGTTGTTTCGGGCCCAGTGCAGCAAGGCTTCGACTACGTCACCGAGCAGTGGCTGGCCGATGAGCAGAGGAGACTGGATGATCAGGCTGCCGATGAAAGCGCTGCCCAGTACAAGAAGCGGAACGGCCAGCTGATCGCTTTGGCAGACGAATGGCGTCGTACTCGCGAAGGCACTGGGACGCAATATGATCCGGCTGATCATATTGAGCAGGCAGCAGCGGCTGGGGTTTGGCACGCGCAGGGTGTTTCCGGTATGAGGGGGGCCCGGTGAAGCGTGTATCGCGCATTGTGGCGCCCCTCGTCGCAGTCGGTCTTCTGGCCGTGGGCGGATGGTGGCTGACCGGCCGGAGTGAGACGCCGAGGCTTCCTGAGTCCCTCTGTGGGACGCGGATCAGTCCGGAACTGCTGCGGCCGTTGCTTCCGCCGGATGGGAAAGTCACCGTGGACGACGATGTGGAGCGTGGGAATCCCAGGCCTTCCGCTTGGTGCGTCGTCTACGCGAATGGTGAAGAAGCCATCGGATTGCGGTACGCCTGGCATTCGGACCGGGTCGACCCACTGGAAATCGCCAATTCCCCGTCATCCGTCTCACAGCTCGAACTCCCTCAGCGTGTGGCATTTCCAGGGGCCCGGTCAGTGGTCGGAAACACTGGGGTCATCTCCACCACTTCCTGCAAGACGAGCGCGGGATCGTATTTCACCCTCTCTGTTCTGCTTGAGGGAGTCAACGTGACGGCCGATGCCCACCGTTCCAGTCTTGAGCAGTTCATGCGCGCCTACTTCCCGGCCACCGTCAAGACGCTGGGCTGCGGCTGACGCGCGCTTCCAGTGCCGCCGCCCTGGCTGGTGTCCGGCCGTGTCCACCGAGGGTCGCGGCAGCGATTCGCTGGTTCGCGTCACTCGGCATGGCCGCTTCCGCCTACCGTGGTGAGTGAGCAGACCGATACGCAGGGTCACGGCCCGTCGGGGGCGGTGGAACGGAGGGGCACGGCATGGGGGCGGTCGGCAGTGACGCCGGGCCGGGGAGCGGCGACGGCGAGGCGGACGAGCCCGGCTGGGAGGTCGAGCCGGACGACGAGTGGGGTCTCGCGGTCGTCGCCACGGTGGGGCGCCAGCTGAGGCTGCGGCGCGAGGCGGTGGGCATGCGGGCCGCCGACTTCGCGACGGCGGTCGGGTACGGCGAGGACATGGTCTACAAGATCGAGGCAGGGAAGCGCATCCCCCGGTCCGAGTTCCTGGACAGGGCGGACGAGGTGCTGAGCGCGGGGGGTCTGCTGGCCGCGATGAAGGAGGACGTGGCCAAGGTCCGGTACCCGAGGAGGGTCCGGGAACTGGCCGAGCTGGAGGCCAGGGCGGTGGAACTGGGGGTGTACGTCGGGCTGAGCATCCACGGCCTGCTGCAGACACCGGCACACGCGCGCGCCCTGTTCGAGGTGTCGCAGTCCGCCTACGCGGAGGAACAGCTTGAGCGGCTGGTTGCTGCCCGGATGGGCCGCAAGGCGATCTTCGAACGGTCGCCGATGCCGATGCTCAGTTTCGTTCAGGAAGAGGTGACGCTGCGGCGGCAGGTCGGAGGCACAATGGTCTGGCGTCAGCAGCTCGAACACCTGCTGCAGACCGCCCAGTTGCGGAATGTCACCCTGCAGGTGATGCCGACCGCCTCCGGCGCCCACCCGGGGCTGAGCGGCAAGATCGAGGTGCTGAAGTTCGAGGACGGCACGGCGGTCGGCCGTTCCGACGGGGCGTTCAACGGACGCCCTACGTCCGAGCCGAAACACCTGCGCATTCTCGAGCTGCGATACAGCACCATCCGGGCGATGGCTCTCCCGCCGCGGGAGTCGCTGGCCTTCATCGAGCAACTGCTGGGAGAGACATGATCCGCGAAACCGCTGCCGGTCCGGTTTCGGCGCTGGTGTGGTTCAAGAGCAGTCACAGTGACGGCCCCGAGGGCGACAGCTGCGTCGAGATAGCCATAACCCCCCACACCGTCCACGTCCGCGACTCCAAGAACACCCGTGGACCTCAGCTCGCCCTGACCCCCGCCGCCTGGGCCGGGTTCGTGGCGTACGCCGGCCAGTCCCGGTAGGCCGACTCCGGCGGCAGCTTCACCGCGGTGCAGCCGCGACGCGCGGTGACTTCGGTGACGTAGGACTCGAAGAGGGGCTTGCGCAGTTCCGCGAGGAGTCCGTCGTAGGTGTAGCTGAGGGTCATGGTGTGCAGCGCCGGCGCGCCGTCGCGCCCAGTGACCGGGACGGCGGCTCCAGGCGGTCCGGCAGCTCCGTCAGGCGGGTCTCGCAGCTCAGCGCGAGTCGTAGGCGAGCCGGAGCCGGGAACGCGTGGTGTCCTGCATGGTCATGACCGTCAAGGGTGTCAGGTGTTTGACCTGCGTCACGCTCGGGGTATTCTCCTCGACTCGATTGGCGTCCGGCCGGTCGCTTGTGGCAGACTGTCCGAGTTGCTCGGTCGAGTGTTGATGCTGCGCGCCTCCCGCCGGGAGGACCGGAAGCGAGTCCCACAGTACTCGTCGCCCCTGATCAGGGGCGGACGTACGGGAATCTTCCGGGAAGCGTCGGTGCGGCACCGGCCAGGCACCCGGTGGGCCTTTCGTCCCCGGCTTGCGGTTCCGGTAGGGCCGTGTGCATTCCCCGCAGGGATGTTCGAACAAGGGACATCTGTGTCAGCGGGAGCGCGACACGCCCGACCGCGTGGGTCGGAGGAAGTGCTGGGAACACCGGGTTCCAGAGCGGAAGAGAGACAGGACTACGAAGTAGCCATGGCGGGACAGAAGATCCGCATCCGGCTCAAGGCCTACGACCACGAGGTCATCGACAGCTCGGCGAAGAAGATCGTCGAGACGGTGACGCGTACTGGTGCGTCGGTCGCGGGCCCGGTGCCGCTGCCCACTGAGAAGAACGTGTACTGCGTCATCAAGTCGCCGCACAAGTACAAGGACTCGCGCGAGCACTTCGAGATGCGCACGCACAAGCGCCTGATCGACATCCTCGACCCGACCCCCAAGACCGTTGACTCTCTGATGCGACTCGACCTCCCGGCCGGTGTCGACATCGAGATCAAGCTCTGAGGCTGGTGGGCTGAGAATGGCTAAGCAGATCAAGGGCATCCTGGGCGAGAAGCTCGGTATGACGCAGGTGTGGGACGAGAACAACCGTGTTGTTCCGGTCACCGTCGTCAAGGCCGGGCCCAACGTCGTCACCCAGGTCCGTACGAACGACGTCGACGGCTACGAGTCCGTCCAGATCGCCTTCGGCGACATCGACCCGCGCAAGGTGAACAAGCCCCTCAAGGGCCACTTCGCCAAGGCCGACGTCACCCCCCGTCGTCACCTCGTCGAGATCCGCACGTCGGACGCCTCCGAGTACACGCTCGGCCAGGAGATCACCGCTGAGGTGTTCGAGGCCGGCGTGAAGGTCGACGTGACCGGCAAGAGCAAGGGCAAGGGCTTCGCCGGTGTCATGAAGCGCCACAACTTCCGTGGCCTCGGCGCCGGACACGGCACCCAGCGCAAGCACCGCTCGCCCGGTTCCATCGGTGGCTGCGCCACCCCGGGCCGCGTGTTCAAGGGCCTCCGCATGGCGGGTCGCATGGGCAACGAGCGGGTCACCACCCAGAACCTGACCGTCCACGCCGTTGACGCGGAGAAGGGTCTGCTGCTCATCAAGGGCGCGGTTCCCGGTCCGAACGGCGGCCTCGTCCTGGTCCGCACCGCGGCCAAGGGGGCCTGAGGTAACCGATGAGCACTGTTGACATCCTTTCGCCGGCGGGCGACAAGGCCGGTACCGTCGAGCTCCCCTCGGAGATCTTCGGCGTTGAGAAGGTCAGCGTCCCGCTGATCCACCAGGTCGTCGTCGCGCAGCTGGCCGCTGCCCGTCAGGGCACGCACAAGACCAAGACCCGTGGCGAGGTCCGCGGCGGTGGCAAGAAGCCGTACCGCCAGAAGGGCACCGGTCGCGCCCGTCAGGGTTCGACCCGCGCGCCGCAGTTCGCCGGTGGTGGCGTCGTGCACGGTCCCGTGCCGCGCGACTACTCGCAGCGCACGCCCAAGAAGATGAAGGCTGCCGCTCTGCGTCACGCCCTCACCGACCGGGCGCGTCACAACCGCATCCACGTCGTCACCGGCGTGGTCGAGGGCGAGACCCCCTCCACGAAGGCCGCGAAGAGCCTGTTCGGCAAGATCAGCGAGCGCAAGAACCTGCTCCTGGTCGTCGACCGCTCCGACGAGGCCGCGTGGCTGTCCGCCCGCAACCTGCCCCAGGTCCACATCCTGGAGCCGGGCCAGCTGAACACGTACGACGTTCTCGTCTCCGACGACGTGGTCTTCACCAAGGCCGCCTTCGAGTCCTTCGTGTCCGGCCCGAAGGCTGCTGACACCGAAGGGAGCGAGGCCTGATGGCTATCCGTCACCCCGCCATTGCCTCCAAGGCCGCCAAGGCCGCCAAGGCCGCGCGCGTCGCCAAGGCGCGTCGCCACGCCGCCGAGGGCAAGAACACCGTCGTCACCCCGGCGAGCAAGTCGTACACGGACCCCCGTGACGTCCTGCTGAAGCCGGTCGTGTCCGAGAAGAGCTACGCGCTCCTCGACGAGAACAAGTACACGTTCATCGTCGACCCGCGGGCCAACAAGACCCAGATCAAGCAGGCCGTGGAGACGGTCTGGGAGGTCAAGGTCACCGGGGTCAACACGATCAACCGCCAGGGCAAGCGCAAGCGGACCCGCACGGGCTTCGGCCAGCGTGCCGCCACCAAGCGCGCGATCGTGACCCTCGCCGAGGGCGACCGTATCGACATCTTCGGCGGTCCGACCTCCTAACGGAGGTCAGGATCGTCCGATATCGGACGAGGACTGAGAAATGGGTATCCGCAAGTACAAGCCGACGACTCCTGGCCGTCGTGGCGCCAGCGTCGCCGACTTCGTCGAGGTCACGCGGTCCACGCCGGAGAAGTCGCTGGTCCGCCCGCTGCACAGCAAGGGCGGCCGTAACAACGCCGGTCGTGTGACCGTCCGCCACCAGGGTGGTGGCCACAAGCGCGCCTACCGCGTGATCGACTTCCGTCGTCACGACAAGGACGGCGTGCCGGCGAAGGTCGCGCACATCGAGTACGACCCCAACCGCACGGCGCGCATCGCGCTGCTGCACTACGCCGACGGCGAGAAGCGCTACATCCTCGCGCCGCGCGGCCTGCAGCAGGGCGACCGCATCGAGAACGGTCCCGGGGCCGACATCAAGCCGGGCAACAACCTGGCCCTCCGCAACATCCCGGTCGGTACCACGATCCACGCGATCGAGCTCCGTCCCGGTGGCGGTGCCAAGTTCGCCCGCTCCGCCGGTGCCTCCGTGCAGCTGCTCGCGAAGGAGGGCGCCTACGCCCACCTCCGCATGCCGTCCGGAGAGATCCGCCTGGTCGACGTGCGCTGCCGCGCCACCGTCGGCGAGGTCGGCAACGCCGAGCAGAGCAACATCAACTGGGGTAAGGCCGGCCGCAAGCGCTGGCTGGGCGTTCGCCCGACCGTCCGTGGTGTGGTCATGAACCCGGTCGACCACCCGCACGGTGGTGGTGAGGGTCGTACCTCCGGTGGCCGCCACCCGGTCTCCCCGTGGGGCAAGAAGGAAGGCCGTACTCGTTCGCCCAAGAAGGCGTCGAACAAGTACATCGTCCGCCGCCGCAAGACGAACAAGAAGCGCTAAGGACGGGTTGAGATGCCTCGTAGCTTGAAGAAGGGGCCCTTCGTCGACGACCACCTGATGAAGAAGGTGGACGCCCAGAACGAAGCCGGCACCAAGAACGTCATCAAGACCTGGTCCCGTCGCTCGATGATCGTGCCGGCCATGCTCGGCCACACGCTCGCGGTGCACAACGGCAAGACCCACATCCCGGTGTTCGTCACCGAGTCGATGGTCGGCCACAAGCTCGGCGAGTTCTCGCCGACGCGCACCTTCCGGGGTCACGTCAAGGAAGACCGGAAGTCGAAGCGCCGCTAGCAGCGGATCGCATTCAGACACGTAAGTAACTGAAGGGACAACCATGGAAGCCAGGGCCCAGGCGCGGTACATCCGCGTCACGCCCATGAAGGCCCGCCGCGTGGTGGACCTTATCCGTGGCATGGACGCCACGGAGGCTCAGGCGGTCCTGCGATTCGCTCCGCAGGCTGCCTCCGTGCCGGTCGGCAAGGTGCTCGACAGCGCCATCGCCAACGCCGCGCACAACTACGACCACACCGATGTCGACAGCCTCTACATCGCTGAGGCCTACGTCGACGAGGGCCCGACCCTGAAGCGGTTCCGTCCGCGCGCCCAGGGCCGTGCCTACCGGATCCGCAAGCGGACCAGCCACATCACCGTGGTCGTCGCCAGCAAGGAAGGAACCCGGTAATGGGCCAGAAGGTAAACCCGCATGGGTTCCGGCTCGGTGTCACCACGGACTTCAAGTCCCGGTGGTACGCCGACAAGCTGTACAAGGACTACGTCAAGGAAGACGTCGCCATCCGTCGGATGATGACGTCCGGCATGGAGCGCGCCGGCATCTCGAAGGTGGAGATCGAGCGCACCCGTGACCGCGTCCGCGTCGACATCCACACCGCGCGTCCCGGCATCGTCATCGGCCGCCGCGGCGCCGAGGCCGACCGCATCCGCGGCGACCTGGAGAAGCTGACCGGCAAGCAGGTCCAGCTGAACATCCTCGAGGTCAAGAACCCGGAGACGGACGCTCAGCTGGTGGCCCAGGCCGTCGCCGAGCAGCTGTCCTCCCGCGTCTCCTTCCGCCGGGCCATGCGCAAGAGCATGCAGTCCGCCATGAAGGCCGGCGCCAAGGGCATCAAGATCCAGTGCGGTGGCCGCCTCGGCGGCGCCGAGATGTCCCGCTCGGAGTTCTACCGCGAGGGCCGTGTGCCCCTGCACACGCTCCGCGCGAACGTGGACTACGGCTTCTTCGAGGCCAAGACGACCTTCGGCCGCATCGGTGTGAAGGTCTGGATCTACAAGGGCGACGTCAAGAACATCGCCGAGGTCCGCGCCGAGAACGCCGCCGCCCGTGCGGGC
This sequence comes from Streptomyces glaucescens, assembly GCF_000761215.1. Lineage (GTDB taxonomy): Bacteria > Actinomycetota > Actinomycetes > Streptomycetales > Streptomycetaceae > Streptomyces > Streptomyces glaucescens_B. The sequence goes on from NZ_CP009438.1 coordinate 4,588,596, forward strand.
AACCGCCCGGCCCGCGGTGGCGCCGACCGCCCGGCCCGTGGTGGCCGTGGTGGCGAGCGGCGCGGTCGCAAGCCGCAGCAGGCTGCCGGTGCCGAGGCCCCCAAGGCCGAGGCTCCCGCCGCCGCTCCGGCTGAGAGCACCGGAACGGAGGCCTGACCGTCATGCTGATCCCCCGTAGGGTCAAGCACCGCAAGCAGCACCACCCGAAGCGCAACGGTATGTCCAAGGGTGGAACGCAGGTTGCGTTCGGCGAGTACGGCATCCAGGCGCTGACCCCGGCCTACGTGACGAACCGCCAGATCGAGGCGGCTCGTATCGCGATGACCCGCCACATCAAGCGTGGCGGCAAGGTCTGGATCAACATCTACCCGGACCGCCCCCTCACCAAGAAGCCGGCCGAGACCCGCATGGGTTCCGGTAAGGGTTCGCCGGAGTGGTGGGTCGCCAACGTCAAGCCCGGACGTGTGATGTTCGAGCTGTCGTACCCCAACGAGAAGATCGCCCGTGAGGCGCTGACCCGTGCGGCCCACAAGCTGCCGATGAAGTGCCGGATCGTCAAGCGCGAGGCAGGTGAAGCGTGATGTCGGCCGGTACCAAGGCGTCCGAGCTGCGCGAGCTGGGCAACGAGGAGCTTCTGGCGAAGCTCCGCGAGGCCAAGGAAGAGCTGTTCAACCTCCGCTTCCAGGCGGCGACGGGTCAGCTCGAGAACCACGGCCGGCTGAAGGCCGTCCGTAAGGACATCGCGCGGATCTACACCCTGATGCGCGAGCGCGAGCTGGGCATCGAAACGGTGGAGAACGCATGAGCGAGAACAACGTGACTGAGCAGAACACCGAGGCGCGCGGCTTCCGCAAGACCCGTGAGGGTCTCGTCGTCAGCGACAAGATGGACAAGACCGTCGTCGTCGCCGTCGAGGACCGCGTCAAGCACGCGCTGTACGGCAAGGTCATCCGCCGTACCAACAAGCTCAAGGCGCACGACGAGCAGAACGCCGCGGGTGTCGGCGACCGCGTCCTCCTCATGGAGACCCGGCCGCTGTCCGCGACGAAGCGCTGGCGCGTCGTCGAGATCCTCGAGAAGGCCAAGTAATTCCTGCGGGACCAACCCCCGCAGGTCAGTTCCGCCAGGCTCGGCAGGGGTCCTCGTGACTGAGGCCCCTGCCGGGAACCGGCAGACGATCAGGAGATAGACGTGATCCAGCAGGAGTCGCGACTGCGTGTCGCCGACAACACTGGTGCGAAGGAGATCCTTTGCATCCGTGTGCTCGGTGGCTCCGGTCGCCGCTACGCGGGCATCGGTGACGTCATCGTCGCCACCGTCAAGGACGCGATCCCCGGTGGCAACGTGAAGAAGGGTGACGTCGTCAAGGCGGTCATCGTTCGCACCGTCAAGGAGCGCCGCCGTCCGGACGGCTCGTACATCCGCTTCGACGAGAACGCCGCCGTCATTCTGAAGAACGACGGCGACCCTCGCGGCACCCGCATCTTCGGCCCGGTCGGCCGTGAGCTGCGCGAGAAGAAGTTCATGAAGATCATCTCGCTCGCGCCGGAGGTGCTGTAAGCATGAAGATCAAGAAGGGCGACCTGGTCCAGGTCATCACCGGTAAGGACAAGGGCAAGCAGGGCAAGGTCATCGCGGCCTTCCCCCGCGAGGACCGCGTCCTGGTCGAGGGTGTCAACCGGGTCAAGAAGCACACCAAGGCCGGTCCGACCGCTCGCGGTTCCCAGGCCGGCGGCATCGTGACCACCGAGGCGCCGATCCACGTCTCCAACGTCCAGCTGGTCGTGGAGAAGGACGGCAAGAAGGTCGTCACGCGTGTCGGCTACCGCTTCGACGAAGAGGGCAACAAGATCCGCGTTGCCAAGCGGACGGGTGAGGACATCTGATGGCTACCACCACCACTCCGCGTCTGAAGACGAAGTACCGCGAGGAGATCGCGGGCAAGCTGCGTGACGAGTTCAAGTACGAGAACGTCATGCAGGTTCCCGGCCTCGTCAAGATCGTGGTCAACATGGGTGTCGGCGACGCCGCCCGTGACTCGAAGCTGATCGAGGGCGCGATCCGCGACCTGACCACCATCACCGGTCAGAAGCCGGCCGTCACCAAGGCCCGCAAGTCCATCGCGCAGTTCAAGCTGCGCGAGGGTCAGCCGATCGGTGCCCACGTCACGCTCCGTGGCGACCGCATGTGGGAGTTCCTGGACCGCACCCTGTCGCTGGCGCTCCCGCGCATCCGCGACTTCCGCGGCCTGTCCCCCAAGCAGTTCGACGGCCGTGGCAACTACACCTTCGGTCTCACGGAGCAGGTCATGTTCCACGAGATCGACCAGGACAAGATCGACCGCGTCCGGGGTATGGACATCACCGTGGTCACCACGGCGACCAACGACGAAGAGGGCCGCGCGCTCCTCCGTCACCTCGGCTTCCCGTTCAAGGAGGCGTGAGCGAGATGGCGAAGAAGGCTCTCATCGCGAAGGCTGCTCGCAAGCCCAAGTTCGGTGTGCGTGGCTACACCCGCTGCCAGCGCTGCGGTCGTCCGCACTCCGTCTACCGCAAGTTCGGCCTCTGCCGCGTGTGCCTCCGTGAGATGGCTCACCGTGGCGAGCTGCCGGGCGTGACCAAGAGCTCCTGGTAATCCCGGTAATTCGGGACACCTGGACCTCTCGGTAAGCAACCGGGCCGGCAGGGCCCAGCACCCTCATGCCGTAGGCTGGTGGGGTTGGGCTCTGCCGCCCTGGATCGCCCGCGGACGCCTGTCCGCTGAATGATTGCTTACTACGCCGTAGGTCCCCGCGCCGCACCCGTCCCGTCCCGGTATGGGGAGAGGGATGGCGCATATAGGAAACCCCGGCGAGAAAGGCCACAGGCCAATTCATGACCATGACTGATCCGATCGCAGACATGCTGACTCGTCTGCGTAACGCGAACTCGGCGTACCACGACTCGGTGTCGATGCCGCACTCCAAGATCAAGTCTCACATCGCGGAGATCCTCCAGCAGGAGGGCTTCATCACGGGCTGGAAGGTCGAGGACGCCGAGGTCGGCAAGAACCTCGTCCTCGAGCTGAAGTTCGGTCCGAACCGTGAGCGCTCCATCGCGGGCATCAAGCGGATCTCGAAGCCCGGTCTCCGGGTCTACGCGAAGTCCACCAACCTGCCGAAGGTCCTCGGCGGCCTGGGCGTGGCGATCATCTCCACGTCGCACGGTCTGCTGACCGACAAGCAGGCGCAGAAGAAGGGCGTGGGTGGGGAAGTCCTCGCCTACGTCTGGTAACGGAAGGGAACGGAGGAAACAGCTATGTCGCGCATCGGCAAGCTCCCCATCCCGGTTCCCGCCGGCGTGGACGTCACCATCGACGGCCGTACGGTCAAGGTCAAGGGCCCCAAGGGCGAGCTGACCCACACCGTTGCCGCGCCGATCGACATCGCTAAGGGCGAGGACGGCACCCTTCAGGTGCTGCGCCCGAACGACGAGCGGCAGAGCAAGGCCCTGCACGGCCTGTCCCGCACGCTGGTGGCGAACATGATCACCGGTGTGACCCAGGGATACGTCAAGAAGCTCGAGATCAGCGGTGTCGGTTACCGCGTGACCGCCAAGGGCTCGAACCTCGAGTTCGCGCTCGGTTACAGCCACCCGATCGTCGTCGAGGCCCCCGAGGGCATCACCTTCAAGGTGGAGACCCCGACCCGTTTCTCGGTCGAGGGCATCGACAAGCAGAAGGTCGGCGAGGTCGCGGCCAACATCCGCAAGCTGCGCAAGCCCGACCCGTACAAGGCCAAGGGCGTCAAGTACGAGGGCGAAGTCATCCGCCGCAAGGTCGGAAAGGCGGGTAAGTAAGCCATGGCATACGGGCAGAAGATCCTCAAGGGCGACGCCTACAAGCGCGCCGCGATCAAGCGCCGTCACATCCGGATCCGGAAGCGGATCTCGGGTACCGCCGAGCGCCCCCGTCTGGTCGTGACCCGCTCCAACCGCCACATCGTGGCGCAGGTGATCGACGACCTGAAGGGCCACACCCTGGCGTCGGCGTCCTCCCTGGACGCGTCGATCCGCGGTGCCGAGGACAAGTCCTCGCAGGCCAAGAAGGTCGGCGCCCTGGTCGCCGAGCGTGCCAAGGCCGCCGGTGTCGAGGCCGTCGTGTTCGACCGTGGTGGCAACCAGTACGCCGGGCGCATCGCCGCCCTGGCGGACGCCGCCCGCGAAGCCGGGCTCAAGTTCTGAGCCGCTTGTAGCTAGCGGAAAGAGAGAGGTAATCCAATGGCTGGACCCCAGCGCCGCGGAAGCGGTGCCGGTGGCGGCGAGCGGCGGGACCGGAAGGGCCGTGACGGCGGCGCTGCTGCCGCCGAGAAGACCGCGTACGTTGAGCGCGTTGTCGCGATCAACCGCGTCGCCAAGGTTGTGAAGGGTGGTCGTCGCTTCAGCTTCACCGCGCTGGTCGTGGTGGGCGACGGTGACGGCACCGTGGGTGTCGGTTACGGCAAGGCCAAGGAGGTGCCGGCCGCCATCGCCAAGGGCGTTGAGGAGGCCAAGAAGCACTTCTTCAAGGTCCCCCGTATCCAGGGCACCATCCCGCACCCCATCCAGGGTGAGAAGGCTGCCGGCGTCGTGCTGCTCAAGCCCGCGTCGCCCGGTACCGGTGTGATCGCCGGTGGTCCGGTGCGTGCCGTGCTCGAGTGCGCCGGTATCCACGACGTGCTGTCGAAGTCGCTCGGCTCCGACAACGCCATCAACATCGTGCACGCGACCGTGGAGGCCCTCAAGGGCCTGCAGCGTCCCGAGGAGATCGCGGCCCGCCGTGGTCTGCCGCTCGAGGACGTCGCTCCCGCGGCCCTGCTGCGTGCGCGTGCCGGGGTGGGTGCGTAATCATGGCGCAGCTCAAGATCACGCAGGTCAAGTCCTACATCGGCAGCAAGCAGAACCACCGTGACACCCTGCGGTCGCTTGGTCTCAAGGGGATCAACACCGTGGTCGTCAAGGAGGACCGCCCCGAGTTCCGCGGCATGGTGCACACCGTCCGCCACCTCGTGACGGTCGAGGAGGTCGACTGATCATGGCGGAGAACAACCCGCTGAAGATCCACAACCTCCGTCCCGCCCCGGGCGCCAAGACCGCCAAGACCCGTGTCGGTCGTGGTGAGGCGTCGAAGGGTAAGACGGCCGGTCGTGGTACCAAGGGCACCAAGGCCCGCTACCAGGTTCCGGAGAGCTTCGAGGGTGGCCAGATGCCGCTCCACATGCGTCTCCCGAAGCTCAAGGGCTTCAAGAACCCGTTCAAGACCGAGTACCAGGTCGTGAACCTCGACAAGCTGGCCGCGCTGTACCCGGAGGGTGGCGAGGTCACCGTCGAGGGTCTCGTCGCCAAGGGTGCCGTTCGCAAGAACAGCCTCGTCAAGGTGCTCGGCCAGGGCGAGATCTCCGTGGCGCTGCAGGTGACGGTCGACGCCATCTCCGGCTCCGCCAAGGAGAAGATCACCGCCGCCGGCGGTACCGTCACCGAGCTCGTCTGAGTCCATCAGGCGTCTCGATGACTTGAGCGATCCCGACCGGGGATACCCCACAAATGGGGTATCCCCGGTTGGTCGTTCCTTGGGTGGCAGTCTCGCCGGTAAGGTGGCCTGCACTGCCAACTTTCACCGGGTGCCGCACGCCGGGCACTCCGGGCGAGAGTTGACCGTTACGTATTCGTCGAACCTCAAGACCGTCACCCTTGACGCAGATGCGCGGGGGTCGCAGGAGGCACCGTGCTCACCGCGTTCGCCCGGGCGTTCAAGACGCCCGACCTGCGCAAGAAGCTGCTCTTCACGCTCGGCATCATCGTGGTGTACCGGATCGGTACGCACATCCCGATCCCGGGTGTCGACTACCGGAACGTCCAGACCTGTATCGACGTGGCCAAGGGCAACCAGGGTCTCTTCGGTCTGGTCAACATGTTCAGTGGCGGCGCACTGCTGCAGATCACGATCTTCGCGCTGGGCATCATGCCGTACATCACCGCGAGCATCATCCTCCAGCTGCTGACGGTGGTGATCCCGCGCCTGGAAGCCCTGAAGAAGGAGGGGCAGACCGGCACGGCGAAGATCACGCAGTACACCCGCTACCTGACCGTGGCGCTCGCCGTCCTCCAGGGCACCGGCCTGGTGGCCACCGCCCGCAGCGGCGCCCTCTTCAACGGCTGCCCGGTGGCCTCGGAGATCGTCCCGGACCAGTCCATCTTCGTGACCGTCACCATGGTCATCACGATGACCGCCGGCACCGCCGTCGTCATGTGGCTGGGCGAGCTGGTCACCGACCGCGGCATCGGCAACGGCATGTCGATCCTGATGTTCATCTCGATCGCCGCCACCTTCCCGTCGGCGCTGTGGGCCATCAAGCAGCAGGGCTCCCTGGCCGACGGCTGGATCGAATTCGGCACCGTGATCCTCGTCGGCCTGTTCATGGTCGGCCTGGTGGTCTTCGTCGAGCAGGCCCAGCGCCGGATTCCCGTCCAGTACGCGAAGCGCATGATCGGCCGCCGGTCCTACGGCGGGACGTCGACGTACATCCCGCTGAAGGTCAACCAGGCCGGTGTGATTCCCGTCATCTTCGCGTCGTCGCTGCTCTACATCCCGGCACTGATCGTGCAGTTCTCCAACTCCACGTCAGGCTGGGCGAGCTGGATCCAGAACAATCTCGCGGACACCGCCGCGCCGGTTCACATCACGATCTACTTCTTCCTGATTGTCTTCTTCGCGTTCTTCTACGTGGCGATCTCGTTCAACCCCGAGGAAGTCGCGGACAACATGAAGAAGTATGGTGGCTTCATCCCGGGCATCCGGGCTGGCCGACCGACCGCTGAGTACCTGTCCTACGTGCTCAACCGGATCACCTGGCCGGGTTCGCTGTATCTGGGTCTGATCGCTCTCGTGCCGACAATGGCGTTGGCCGGTTTCGGTGCAAACCAGAACTTCCCGTTCGGCGGGACCAGCATCCTGATCATCGTGGGTGTCGGACTCGAGACGGTGAAGCAGATCGAGAGCCAGCTCCAGCAGCGCAATTACGAAGGGTTCCTCCGCTGATGCGAATCGTCCTCGTCGGGCCGCCGGGTGCCGGTAAGGGAACGCAAGCCACGCGCCTTGCCGAGAAGCTGTCGATCCCGCACATCTCCACGGGCGACCTGTTCCGCGCCAACATCAGCCGGCAGACGGAGCTCGGCAAGCTCGCGAAGTCCTACATGGACGCCGGCAACCTGGTGCCGGACGAGGTCACGATCGCGATGGCCAAGGACCGCATGGAGCAGCCGGACGCCGAGAACGGCTTCCTCCTCGACGGTTTCCCGCGCAACGTGTCGCAGGCCGAGGCGCTGGACGAGCTGCTCACCACCGAGGACATGCGGCTGGACGCGGTGCTCGACCTGGAGGCCCCGGAGGACGAGGTCGTCAAGCGGATCGCCGGCCGGCGGATCTGCCGCAAGGACTCCAGCCACGTCTTCCACGTCACGTACAGCAAGCCGAAGACCGAGGGCGTCTGCGACGTCTGCGGCGGTGAGCTGTACCAGCGTGACGACGACGCCGAGGACACGGTCCGCAAGCGGCTCGAGGTCTACCACACGCAGACCGAGCCGATCATCGACTACTACAAGGCGCAGGGGCTGGTCGTCACCATCTCCGCGCTGGGTGCGGTGGACGAGGTCACGGGACGCGCCATGGAGGCGCTGAAGCGTGACGGCGACGGCGCGTAGCCGTCCGATGCGGTACCGGCCGTGGCGCCCCGAGGGGTGCCACGGCCGTACTGTTGTGTACGTAACCGGTTGACGTGAGTGACGGAGAGCGCAGGGCCCCCATGGTGCAGATCAAGACCCCCGAGCAGATCGCCAAGATGCGTGCGGCGGGGCTGGTCGTCGCAGCCATCCACGCGGCCACCCGGGAGGCCGCGGTACCCGGCGCCTCCACCAAGGACCTCGACCAGGTGGCGCGCAAGGTGCTGGCCGAGCACGGGGCGAAGTCCAACTTCCTCGGCTACGGCGGTTTCCCGGCGACCATCTGCACCTCGGTGAACGACGTGGTGGTCCACGGCATCCCCTCCGAGGACGTCGTCCTGAAGGACGGCGACATCATCTCCATCGACTGCGGCGCGATCGTCGACGGCTGGCACGGTGACGCCGCCTACACGGCGTTCGTGGGCTCCGGCCACGCCCCGGAGCTGATCGAGCTCTCCCGGGTGACCGAGGAGTCGATGTGGGCCGGCATCGCGGCCATGAAGCAGGGCAACCGGCTCGTCGACATCTCCCGGGCCATCGAGACGTACATCCGCCGCCAGCCCAAGCCCGGCGGCGGCCGGTACGGGATCATCGAGGACTACGGCGGCCACGGCATCGGCTCCGAGATGCACATGGACCCGCACCTGCTGAACTACGTCGACCGCCGCCGCGGCAAGGGCCCCAAGCTGGTCCCCGGTTTCTGCCTGGCCATCGAGCCGATGGTGTCCCTGGGCACCCCCAGGACGGAGGTCCTGGACGACGACTGGACGGTCATCACGACCGACGGCACCTGGTCGTCGCACTGGGAGCACTCGGTGGCCCTGACCGAGCAGGGTCCGCTCGTGCTGACGGCTCCCGACGGGGGCAAGGCGAAGCTGGCCGAGTTCGGCATCACGACGGCGCCGGATCCGCTCGCCTGACCACGGCGCCCGCCCGGGACCGCCGGCCGTCGGCCGGCGCGGCCCGCCCTGATCCCGCGGCGCCCGGCTCCGGCCCCGGACGGCGCGTGGCGCGCCGGTCCGGCGGCCGCGCCTGTCCGGCTGCGCCGGGTCGCCCCGGTGCGGCCCGCATAATGATCTGTTCCGCGGGGCAGACTGCCTCGATTCGTTTTTCCGGGTGCCCTGACGTAGACTGACTCGTCGGCTCTTGTGTACCCGCATGCCTGCATGCGCTCACACTGAGTCGATCAAGGTAGTCGATTCGAAGGGCGAAGCGTGGCCAAGAAGCAAGGTGCCATCGAGATCGAGGGCACTGTCGTCGAGTCTCTTCCGAACGCCATGTTCAAGGTCGAGCTCCAGAACGGCCACCAGGTCCTGGCACACATCAGCGGCAAGATGCGCATGCACTACATCCGCATCCTCCCTGACGACCGGGTCGTGGTGGAGCTGTCTCCGTACGACCTGACGCGTGGCCGGATCGTCTACCGGTACAAGTAGATCTTGCCCACGCCCCGTGCCCTCCCTGTGCGCGGGGCCGCCGGCAACTGACCCGGAGAACCTCACATCCCATGAAGGTCAAGCCGAGCGTCAAGAAGATCTGCGACAAGTGCAGGGTGATCCGCCGTCACGGCCGGGTCATGATCATTTGCGAGAACCCGCGCCACAAGCAGCGCCAGGGCTGATCGCACACGGATCACACCCTCTGCACCGACATCGCAGAGACTTCGCGCGACGCGAGCTGAATATGTTCATACGCAGCACCCAAGCCCCCTCGGGCTTGACACCCCCGGTTCGGAGGCCGGGGACCCAGTTCGTACCTGGTACGGCGGCTGGGAGTCGGTGCTGCGGAAGACCTCCGAAGATCAACTGGAGCCATTGAATGGCACGCGTTTCCGGTGTTGACATCCCGCGCGAAAAGCGCGTGGAGATCGCCCTCACCTACGTGTTCGGCATCGGCCGGACCCTCTCGCAGCAGACGCTCGCTGCCACCGGCGTGGACCCGAACACCCGTGTTCGCGACCTCACCGAAGAGCAGCTCGTGGCGATCCGCGAGTACGTCGACAACAACATCAAGACCGAGGGTGACCTCCGTCGCGAGATCCAGGCCGACATCCGCCGCAAGGTCGAGATCGGCACCTACCAGGGTCTGCGTCACCGTCGCGGTCTGCCTGTCCGCGGTCAGCGCACCAGCACCAACGCGCGTACCCGCAAGGGCCCGCGTCGCGCCATCGCCGGCAAGAAGAAGCCGGGCAAGAAGTAGTCCACGCAGCGGTCTTGCCAGCTGTCGTAGGACCGACCACCTCCCGTAGGAGAACGACATGCCCCCCAAGGGTCGTCAGGGCGCTGCCAAGAAGGTGCGCCGCAAGGAAAAGAAGAACGTCGCTCACGGCCACGCGCACATCAAGAGCACGTTCAACAACACGATCGTCTCGATCACGGACCCGTCCGGCAACGTGATCTCCTGGGCCTCCGCCGGCCACGTCGGCTTCAAGGGCTCCCGGAAGTCCACGCCGTTCGCCGCGCAGATGGCCGCCGAGTCGGCTGCCCGCCGCGCCCAGGAGCACGGCATGCGCAAGGTCGACGTGTTCGTGAAGGGCCCGGGTTCCGGTCGTGAGACCGCGATCCGTTCGCTCCAGGCCACCGGTCTCGAGGTCGGCTCCATCCAGGACGTCACCCCGACCCCGCACAACGGCTGCCGTCCGCCGAAGCGCCGCCGCGTCTGACGCCCGGCTGCTTCGAGCAGACCGCGGGTTCCGGGCGGTACGGCACCGTAAAAGGTCCGTGCCGCCCGTACCCTTGCAGTACCCGCACCGTCATCTCATGGGTGCGGTTTCCGTCGGACGTCAAATAGCGGGCGTCCACGAATGAAGGATCTGATCCACACATGCTGATCGCTCAGCGTCCCTCGTTGACCGAAGAGGTCGTCGACGAGTTCCGCTCCCGGTTCGTGATCGAGCCGCTGGAGCCGGGCTTCGGCTACACCCTCGGCAACTCCCTCCGCCGTACCCTCCTGTCGTCGATCCCGGGTGCCGCCGTCACCTCGATCCGGATCGACGGCGTCCTGCACGAGTTCACCACCGTGCCGGGCGTCAAGGAGGACGTCACCGACCTGATCCTCAACATCAAGCAGCTGGTCGTCTCCTCGGAGCACGACGAGCCGGTCGTGATGTACCTGCGCAAGCAGGGCCCGGGTCTCGTCACCGCCGCCGACATCGCGCCCCCGGCCGGTGTCGAGGTGCACAACCCCGACCTGGTCCTCGCCACGCTCAACGGCAAGGGCAAGCTGGAGATGGAGCTGACGGTCGAGCGTGGCCGCGGTTACGTCTCCGCCGTGCAGAACAAGCAGGTCGGCCAGGAGATCGGCCGCATCCCGGTCGACTCCATCTACTCGCCGGTGCTCAAGGTCACGTACAAGGTCGAGGCCACGCGTGTCGAGCAGCGCACCGACTTCGACAAGCTGATCGTCGACGTCGAGACCAAGCAGGCGATGCGTCCGCGTGACGCCATGGCCTCCGCGGGCAAGACGCTGGTCGAGCTGTTCGGTCTCGCCCGCGAGCTGAACATCGACGCCGAGGGCATCGACATGGGTCCGTCCCCGACGGATGCCGCGCTCGCCGCCGACCTGGCGCTGCCGATCGAGGAGCTGGAGCTCACCGTCCGGTCGTACAACTGCCTCAAGCGCGAGGGCATCCACTCCGTGGGTGAGCTCGTCGCCCGGTCCGAGGCGGACCTGCTCGACATCCGCAACTTCGGTGCGAAGTCCATCGACGAGGTCAAGGCCAAGCTGGCCGGCATGGGCCTCGCGCTCAAGGACTCCCCGCCCGGATTCGACCCGACCGCCGCCGCGGACGCCTTCGGCGCGGACGACGACGCGGACGCCGGGTTCGTGGAGACCGAGCAGTACTGAGAGCTCGGGCCGTTCCGGTCCGTACTCGGGTGAGGGTCGCCGCGCCGTGTCGCGCGGTTGCCCGCACCCCGCTCCGAGCGCGGCCCCTCGCGGGGTCAGCGCCCGGATCTCCGACGGGCAACCGCTCGCTCGGATACTGACCCCGGTACCTGATACGGCCGGGGCAGACACACAGGAGAAGAACCATGCCGAAGCCCACCAAGGGTGCCCGTCTGGGCGGCAGTGCCGCGCACGAGAAGCTGCTGCTCGCGAACCTCGCGAAGTCGCTCTTCGAGCACGGCAAGATCACGACCACGGAGGCGAAGGCCCGCCGCCTGCGCCCGTACGCCGAGCGTCTGATCACCAAGGCGAAGAAGGGCGACCTTCACAACCGCCGCCAGGTGCTCCAGGTCATCACGGACAAGAGCGTCGTCCACACGCTCTTCACCGAGATCGGCCCGCGCTACGAGAACCGCCCGGGTGGCTACACCCGCATCACCAAGATCGGTAACCGCCGGGGCGACAACGCGCCCATGGCCGTGATCGAGCTGGTCGAGGCGCTGACCGTGGCGCAGCAGGCGACCGGTGAGGCCGAGGCCGCCACCAAGCGTGCGGTCAAGGAGGCCGAGGAGGCCAAGGCCGAGGAGACCAAGGCCGACGAGGCCGAGGCCGCCGAGGCTCCCGCCGAGGAGTCGAAGGACGCGTAAGCGTTCCGTGCCCTTCCGGGTGCCGACGGGCCCGCTCCCCCAGGGAGCGGGCCCGTCGGCGTGTGCGCACAAGATCAGCGCAACCCTGGGGCGGGTTCGAAGGTCATGCATGTGCGCCGGTCGGCCGGCGTACTCGACATCCGAACCACTGGGGGTCCCATGCCTTCTCTCGCCGCGGTGCGGCGCAGCATCTCCGTCCTCGCGCTGGCCGCGCTGGCCGGCACGGCGCTCGGCAGTCCCGCGCAGGCGCAGGAGGAACCGCTGCCGGTGTCCGTGACCGGACCCGACAGCGTGAACCTGTCGATGTACCAGGACCCGAACGGGTCGACGGAGCCGCAGATCGAGCTGGGGCTGCGGGCACCGGGGGAGCCGGTCCCCGACGAGAACGGTGTGACCTACCCCATCCACACCGGCGACTACACGGTCACCGTCGACGCCAGCTCCCTGGCCGGCGTCGCGGCGGTCGACTTCTCCGCTCTCGGCGGGTGGCGGGGCTGCTCCGTCGACGGGCTGGTCGCCACCTGCCCGGGCACCGAGATCTACGCGGGCGAGGACTACAACCGCCTCGGCGGCATCCGCCTCGACGTCACCGACGAGAGCGCCGCGGGCGACACCGGCAGCATCCGGGTCACGGCCGCGGGCGAGGGTCTCGCCTTCACCGGGCACACGGTGGACGTGCTCGTCGGCGGCCCCGAGCTGCTGAACAAGCAGCTGGCCGAGCCCGCGGGCTTCCAGGCCGGCGACACCTTCCAGGCGCCGCTGGGCTTCCGCAACGTCGGCGGGCTGGGCGGCGACGGCGTCCTGCTCCGGGTCTCCGGCACCCGGGGCCTGTCCTTCCCCGCCACCTTCGGCAACTGCTGGTACGACCCGCGTGACCCGGAGGACCTGCTCGGCCGGTCCGAGGCGCTGTGCGTCTTCGACGGCGAGTTCGCCGGGGACGCGGCCTACGGGCTGAGCGTGCCGTTCCCGGTGCAGACGGCCGGGTTCGCGCTCTACGACGCGATGTCGTACAGCTTCACCGCGGTCCCCGCCGCCCAGGCCCGGGAACTGCTGGCCCAGGGCGACCACCAGCCGGGCACCGGACCGGCGCTGGAGCTCGTCCGGCTGCCGGAGGCCGACCCGGCCGGCTACAGCCGCTGGGCGGAGCTCGACATCCCGACGAAGAACACCTTCGACCTGGACCTGACCGGTGAGCGGCTGCGGGCCCGCCAGGGCGACACGGTGTCCGTGGACATCGGCTTCGCCAACCACGGTCCCGCCTGGCTCGCCCTGCTCCGCTCCGGCGGCGAGCCGATCTCCTTCGCGGTGGAGCTGCCGCCGGGGACGACGGCCACCACGGTGCCCGAGAACTGCCGGCCCGGCTGGGAGGGCTCCGAGGCCGACTACCACTGCTTCGTCGGCACGCCGGTCCTGGAGGACGACACCCGGACCTTCACCTTCGGCCTGCGGGTCGACGAGGTGATCAGGAACGCCACCGGGCGCGCGTACTTCCCGTACACGATGCCGAATGAGGGCGATCCGGCGAACGACTCCGGGTCGATCGTGCTGAACCCGACGCGCAAGGGCTGATCACCGGCCGGAGCGGTCGTGGCGGGCCCGCCCTCCGGGGCGGGCCCGCTCGCGTTCCTGAGAGGATTCACGGGTGAGTGACGAAGTACAGCCCGGACACGTGCGGGTACGCCTGGACCTTTCCTACGACGGCACCGAGTTCTCCGGCTGGGCCAAGCAGGCCGGCGGGCGGCGCACCGTGCAGGGCGAGATCGAGGACGCGCTGCGGACGGTGACCCGGTCCCCGGAGACCTTCGAGCTGACGGTCGCCGGGCGGACCGACGCCGGAGTGCACGCGCGCGGGCAGGTGGCGCACGTGGACCTGCCCGAGGCGGTCTGGCGCGAGCACCACCAGAAGCTGCTGAAGCGGCTCGCGGGACGGCTGCCGCGGGACGTGCGGGTCTGGGCGCTGCGCGAGGCGCCGAGCGGGTTCGACGCGCGGTTCTCGGCCGTGTGGCGGCGCTACGCGTACCGGGTGACGGACAACCCCGGGGGCGTGGACCCGCTGCTGAGGGGCCACGTGCTGTGGCACGACTGGCCGCTCGACGTGGACGCCATGAACGAGGCGGCGCGGGGGCTGCTCGGGGAGCACGACTTCGCGGCGTACTGCAAGAAGCGGGAGGGTGCGACGACCATCCGCACGCTCCAGGAACTGAGCCTGGTCCGCGGGGACGACGGGATCATCACCGCGACCGTGCGGGCCGACGCCTTCTGCCACAACATGGTGCGCTCGCTGATCGGGGCGCTGCTGTTCGTCGGCGACGGGCACCGGCCGCCGGACTGGCCGGCCGAGGTGCTGGCGGCGGGCGTACGGGACTCGGCCGTGCACGTCGTACGGCCGCACGGGCTGACGCTGGAGGAGGTCGGCTATCCGGCCGACGAACTGCTCGCGGCGCGCAGCAGGGAGGCGCGGAACAAGCGGTCGCTGCCGGGAGTGACCGGCGGCGGGTGCTGCTGACGCCCGGTGCCGGCAGGGGGACTCGCCGAGTGGAGTCCCCCCGGGCCGCCGGTCAGTGATCACCCGGCCAGGACCTTGCCGAAGGCAGGCTTCGTGGAACCGCTCCCCGATGCCCGGTGACCAGAAGTGCCGGTACGGGGACTGGCTGCCGTCGTCGGCTAGTCGGTGCCGGTCTCGGCGAGGGCCAGTCCATGATGCCGAGCGCCGCACTCTGACCGTCGGTCAGGTACTCGCGGAA
Source organism: Streptomyces glaucescens (assembly GCF_000761215.1). Classification (GTDB taxonomy): domain Bacteria; phylum Actinomycetota; class Actinomycetes; order Streptomycetales; family Streptomycetaceae; genus Streptomyces; species Streptomyces glaucescens_B. The sequence goes on from NZ_CP009438.1 coordinate 4,603,605, forward strand.
CCTGAGCGGGCCGGCGGACACCCACGACAGGACCGGTGATCGGCCAGCACGTGGAGCCGCACCACGAGCGGTACAGCCCCCACCGGCCGCGGCGCCGAGCAGACCGAGCCGGCCGTGCGTCCGCGCCGCGCCGCGTCACCCGCCCGGGCGGGCGAGCGGACCGGCGGTGGCCGTCACCCCTCGGCCGCGGCGGCGGATGCCTGGGCCTCGCCGCGCCGGCGGATCTGACGGAAGGTGAACTCCGCGAGGTCGTCGCCGGTGGCGAAGACCTCCGTGTCCTTCGTGGTGACGTCCTTGCCGTCGGTGAATCCGGCGATCGTGAAGTAGGCGTACCGGCCGAAGGAGTTGGTCGTCGTCCGGCAGACGGCCGCGTTGCAGAAGGGCTGCACGCCGCCGCCGTCGAGGGACTTCACGATGCTCTTGTCGTCGGCCTGTTCCTTCGCCTTCGTGGCCTGCGCCTCGGTGTCGAAGACGGCCACCCCGACCGTGACCGCGATCCCGTCCTTGGTGTAGGTGACCCGCAGCAGCCGGGTGCAGTCGTTCGCGGTGAGCACCTTGGGGAGGGTCTGCCGGGCGGCCGACGCGCAGCTGGTGGTGTCGGCGGTCGGGCCCTTCTTGTACACCGTGTCGCCCATGGTGAGCTGGGTGCCGGGGAAGAGGATCTGCGGGCTGAGCGCCGCGGTGTCCTTCTCCTTGCTGGAGACGAAGTCCTTCGGGTCCAGCGGCGGCGGGGCGCTGGTCGGGGCGAAGGACGGCGGCGCGGCCGTGGACGTGCCGGGGATGTCCGCGGTGGCGGGCAGCTGGGACGTCTGGTTGTTCGCCTGCCCGCCGTCACCGTTCGCCGAGACGACGGCCATGGCGACGGCCGTGCCGATGGCGACGGTGGCGAGCGCGCCGCCGCCGACGAACAGCAGCCGGCGCCGCTTGTTGCGCGCCTCGGATGCCTCGGCGAGCGCGGCCCAGTCCGGGGTCTGGTCGCTGCCGCTGTTCCAGGACTGCTGCTGCGACTGAGGTGTCCAGGGATCCCACTGAGACTGGGGTCCCCCCTGCCCAAAGCTCATGGGGCGCATCTTAGACGGGCCGGGCGGCGCGCTGGTCCGCTGCCGCCGGCTCCCGACCCCCTAGCGTGCGGTGCATGAATTCCGGTGAAAATCCGTTGAAGGGCGATATTTCCGGGTGGCTGGTACGGCCGGCCACCTGGCACCTGTGGGCCGTGCCGGCGATCGTGGCCGGCGGGCAGGCGGTGCGGGTGGCGCTGCTCAGCCCGGACGGCGGCATGGACAACGCGATCGTCGTCCGCGCGGCGCGCACCTGGCTGGCCGGCGGCTCCCCGTACGACGACCCGCACTTCCTCTACCTGCCGAGCGCGGTGCTCGCCGCGGCCCCGCAGGCCCTGCTGCCCCCGTCGTGGCTGCGGCTGCTGGTCCCGCCGGTGGTGACCGTCCTGCTGGCCGGGGCCTGGGCGCTCGCGCTGCGGCTGCACCGGGTGCCGCTGGGCAGCAGGTTCGCCGCGCTGGGGCTGGCCGGGCTCGCGGCCGGGTTCGCGCCGTTCGCGCACCTGGTGCAGCTGGCCAACTGGACGGTCACGGCGGCCGTCGCCCTGCCGCTGGCGCTGCTGCTCGCGGGGCGCGGGCGCTGGACGGCGGCGGGCGTGGTGATCGGCGCGGCGGTGGCCCTCAAGCCGCTGCTGGCGCCGCTGGTGCTGCTGTTCCTGTTCGCCCGCCGGTGGCGGGCGCTGGCCGCGACCGTCCTGGTCCCGGCGGCGGCCTCGGCCGGGGCGGGCCTGCTGATGCCGGACCCGGCGGCCTTCTTCACGCGCACGCTGCCGTTCCTGCTGGCGGGCGACGACTCCTTCGTGCGGCTCTACGAGGCCTCCCCGGCGGCGGTGCTGCCGCGCCTCGGGGTGCCGCCGGACCTGGCCGGGCTGCTCGCCGCGGCGGCGGCCGGGGCGGGGGTGCTGTGCGCGTACCGGCGGTGGCGGCGGGCCGGTCCTGGCCCGCTGCGGCTGCCGGAGACGGCGGCGGCCCTGATGCTCTCCGCGTTCCTGGTCTCCCGGCCCTCGTACGACCACTACCTGCTGGTGGTGCTGCCGCTGCTGCTGGCCGGCCTGCCCTGCGCCGGGTCGGCGGCCCGGCGGCCCTGGTTCTGGCTGGCCCTGGTCCCGCAGCTGCCGACGCCGGGCCTGCCGTACCTGGATCCGCCCGGCCGCCGCGCCTTCAAGGACGCGCTCACGCTGTGTGTCCTGGCCGCCACCGTGGCCGCGCACTGCGCCCGTGGCGGGCCGCGGGGCACGGGCCGCCTCGTCGGGCCGCGGCGCGAACGGAGCGGCGGCGCGGCTCGCGTACCCTGAAAGGGTGCGGATGCCGGGCTCTCACCCCGGTGATCCCGCGTTTTGACCCGTCCGGGTCGGCGCGGGTATCCTGCATGTTCGTTGTGTATTGGCTTGCTCATTCTCACGGGACGGGCCCTTACACCGGTCCACCGGGCCGATGACCAGCGACCAGCACGCGGTTTGCGTCACCGCGGTGCGGTCAAGGCTGTCGTGATCGTTTCGGTGACCTTGTCTAGGACCATTCACTCGAAGCGAAGGCTACGAACCGTGCGTACGTACAGCCCCAAGCCCGGCGATGTGACGCGCCAGTGGCACGTCATCGACGCTCAGGACGTTGTCCTGGGCCGTCTCGCCAGCACCGCCGCCACCCTTCTGCGGGGCAAGCACAAGCCGATCTACGCGCCGCACGTCGACGCTGGTGACTTCGTCATCATCATCAACGCCGACAAGGTGCACCTCTCCGGCAACAAGCGGACCCAGAAGATGGCGTACCGCCACTCCGGCTACCCGGGTGGTCTGCGCTCCGTCCGTTACGACGAGCTGCTCGACAAGAACCCCGAGAAGGCCATCGAGAAGGCCGTCAAGGGCATGCTCCCCAAGAACACTCTGGGCCGTCAGATGCTCTCGAAGCTGAAGGTCTACAAGGGTGACCAGCACCCGCACGGCGCGCAGCAGCCGCAGCCGTACGAGATCACCCAGGTCGCGCAGTAAGTCCGGCCACCCCCTAAGACTGAACAGAATCTGAGGAGAATCGTGGCCGAGACCACTGCCGAGCAGCCGCTCGAAGAGCTTGACATCGACAGCTACACCACCGAGTCCGAGGTCCCCGTCGAGGGCGAGTACACCTCGGAGTCCATGGCCTCCCGCTTCGGCGACCCGCAGCCGGCCGCCGGCCTGGGCCGCCGCAAGGAAGCCATCGCCCGCGTCCGGATCGTTCCGGGCACCGGCAAGTGGAAGATCAACGGTCGCACCCTCGAGGACTACTTCCCGAACAAGGTGCACCAGCAGGAAGTCAACGAGCCCTTCAAGGTGCTGGAGCTCGAGGGCCGTTACGACGTCATCGCCCGTATCTCTGGTGGCGGTGTCTCCGGTCAGGCCGGTGCGCTCCGTCTCGGTGTCGCCCGTGCGCTGAACGAGGCCGACGTCGACAACAACCGCGGCCCGCTGAAGAAGGCCGGCTTCCTCAAGCGCGACGACCGTGCGGTCGAGCGCAAGAAGGCCGGTCTGAAGAAGGCCCGCAAGGCTCCGCAGTACAGCAAGCGCTAATCACAGCTGCCTGCTCGTACTCCGAACGCCCCGGCGGCACGCCACTGTGCCGCCGGGGCGTTCGTTTATTCACCACCACAGGCGTATAACGGCACAAGACGCTCTAAGGCTTGTGCGATCGGATGACCGGGTGCGGTGTGTGCCGCCCCGGATTCACGGAGGCCGCGCCTCGCACACCCGCCCGGGCCGCAAGCGGCGGGGCTTTCCGGAACAGATGTTTCCTCAGGAGGACAAGTGGGACGACTCTTCGGCACGGACGGCGTGCGCGGTGTCGCCAACGCGGACCTGACCGCCGAGATGGCGCTCGGACTGTCCGTCGCGGCGGCCCACGTGCTGGCCGAGGCGGGCACCTTCGAGGGCCATCGGCCGACCGCGGTGGTCGGGCGTGACCCGCGCGCGTCCGGGGAGTTCCTGGAGGCCGCCGTGGTCGCGGGCCTCGCCAGCGCGGGCGTGGACGTGCTGCGCGTCGGCGTGCTGCCGACCCCCGCGGTGGCGTACCTCACCGGGGCACTCGGTGCCGACCTGGGCGTCATGCTCTCCGCCAGCCACAACGCCATGCCCGACAACGGCATCAAGTTCTTCGCCCGGGGCGGCCACAAACTCCCCGACGACATCGAGGACCGCATCGAGTCGGTCTACGAGGAGCACCGCACCGGCGCGCCGTGGGACCGGCCGACCGGGGCCGGCGTCGGCCGGGTGCGCTCCTACGAGGAGGGCGCCGGCCAGTACGTCGAGCACCTGCTCAGCGTGCTGCCGAACCGGCTCGACGGCCTGAGGATCGTCCTCGACGAGGCGCACGGCGCGGCCTCCCGGGTGTCCCCGGACGCCTTCGCGCGGGCCGGTGCCGAGGTGATCACCATCGGCGCCGAACCCGACGGGCTCAACATCAACGACGGGTGCGGCTCCACCCACCTCGGGCTGCTCAAGGCCGCCGTCGTCGAGCACGGCGCGGACTTCGGCATCGCGCACGACGGCGACGCCGACCGCTGCCTCGCCGTGGACCACACCGGCGAGGAGGTCGACGGCGACCAGATCCTGGCCGTGCTGGCACTGGCCATGCGCGAGCGCTCGGTGCTGCGCTCCGACACCGTCGTCGCCACCGTGATGTCCAACCTCGGCTTCAAGCTCGCCCTGGAACGCGAGGGCATCCGGCTCGTGCAGACCGCGGTCGGCGACCGGTACGTGCTGGAGGAGATGAAGGAGCACGGCTTCGCCCTCGGCGGCGAGCAGTCCGGGCACGTGATCATCCTCGACCACGCGACCACCGGTGACGGCACGCTGACCGGCCTGCTGCTGGCCGCCCGGGTCGCGCAGAGCGGGCGGTCGCTGCGGGACCTGGCGTCCGTCATGGAGCGGCTGCCGCAGGTGCTGGTCAACGTGCCCGACGTGGACAAGTCGCGGGTGTCGACCTCGGCCGACCTGGCGGCCGCCGTCGCCGAGGCGGAGCGGGAGCTGGGGGCCACCGGCCGGGTGCTGCTGCGGCCCTCCGGGACCGAGCCGCTGGTCCGGGTGATGGTGGAAGCGGCGGACATCGAGCAGGCCCGCTCCGTGGCGGGGCGGCTGGCCGACGCCGTGAAGTCCGCGCTGGGGTAGTCCCGGCCGGGGCGCGGGGTGCCGGGCGGCACCGGCCACGGGACGACCGTGGCCGGTCGCGCGGCTCCCCGCGCCCCTTCCTGCGTCACGGGGTGCCCGACGGGCGGGACTTCCCGGCCCACAGCGCCTTCTGGGCCAGGAGGGTCAGCGTGCCGGCCAGGACGATGCCCAGCAGGTTCAGCAGGAGCTGTTCCGTGGAGCCCCAGGCCTGGCGGTAGGCGCCGTAGCTGAAGGCGACCGCTGCGTTGGCGGCGGCCGGGACCGTCGTGACCGAGATGGCGACGCCGACCAGGGCGCCGGACTTCGCCGAGGTCAGCGAGAGGGTGCCGGCGCAGCCCGCCAGGACCGCCACGACGAAGGAGAACCAGTCGGGGCGGTAGATGAAGTTGGTGTTGGGCCGTTCGGCGTCCACGGCTTCGGCGCTGAACAGGTCGACGGCGTCCATGAAATAGCTGAACCCGGCCGTGACCAGCATCGCCGCGGCGAAGCCGGCCAGCAGCGCGATCAGGGAGCGCAGGGCCAGCCGGGGACGGCGCTGGACGAGGGCCGTGCACAGTCCGGCCAGCGGGCCGAACTCCGGGCCCACCGCCATCGCGCCGACGATCAGGATCGCGTTGTCGAGGACCACACCACAGGCCGCGATCATCGTGGCCAGGGTGATGAACGCGAGATAGGTGACGGAGAGGGTCGACTCCTCGTGCGTGGCCTCCGCGAGCTGGTCCCACACGACCGCGTCGGCGGCCTCGCCGGGCGCCGCCCGCTCCGCCTCCTCGGCACGCCTGGACAGGGTGAGGTCGACGTTCTCGGCCGTGATCGAGCCGCACTCGTCGAGGCCGAAGGCCCGCAGTCCCTCGATGAGTTCGTCCGCCGCCTCCCGGGCCACGTCGCACATCACGACGTCTCCGGCGGGGTCGCGGGCGGCGTCCGGCAGCACGACCAGGTGGGTGGTGCCGACCGTGTTCTCGATCAGGCCGACCACGGCGTCGGTCCTCCCGGCCGGAATGATCAGGCGCAGATGCAGCATGGCGCCTTTGTAGCAGGCGCCCCCTGACGGGCCTACAGCTTGCGCAGGCTCAGGCGCTGCACCGTGTGGTCCGGGCCCTTGCGCAGGACCAGGGTGGCACGGCCCCGGGTGGGGGCGATGTTCTCCACCAGGTTGGGCTTGTTGATGGTCCGCCACATCGTGCGGGCGTAGTCCAGGGCCTCCTCCTCCGACACCTGGGTGTACCTGCGGAAGTAGGAGGAGGGGTTCTGGAAGGCGGTGGCGCGCAGCTTGCGGAACCGGTTGAGGTACCAGCGCTCGATGTCCTCGGCGCGGGCGTCGACGTACACGCTGAAGTCGAAGTAGTCGGCGAGGCCGACCCGGGTGCGGCCGTCCTTGCCGGGCAGCGCGGGCTGGAGGACGTTCAGGCCCTCCACGATGAGGATGTCGGGGCGGCGCACGACGAGGCGTTCGCCGGGCACGATGTCGTAGATGAGGTGGGAGTAGACGGGGGCGGTGACCTCGTCCTTCCCGGCCTTGATGTCGGCGACGAAGCGGGTCAGGGCGCGGCGGTCGTAGGACTCCGGGAAGCCCTTGCGGGACATCAGGCCGCGGGCCTGGAGTTCCCGGGTGGGCAGCAGGAAGCCGTCCGTGGTGACCAGTTCGACGCGGGGGTGCTCCGGCCAGCGCGAGAGCAGCGCCTGGAGCAGGCGGGCGACGGTGGACTTGCCGACGGCGACCGATCCGGCGACCCCTATCACGAACGGGGTGCCCGACTGGGAGCCCTGTTCGCCCAGGAACGTGTTGAGCGCGCCGCGCAGGCCGTCGGTGGCGCCGACGTAGAGGTTGAGCAGCCGGGACAGCGGGAGGTAGATGTCCCGCACCTCGTCGAGGTCGATGACGTCGCCGAGGCCGCGCAGCTTCTCGACCTCCTCGGCGGTGAGCGGCAGCGGCGTCTTGTCGCGCAGCGCGCTCCACTCGGCGCGGGTGAGGTCGACGTAGGGAGTCGCCTCCGGGCGGGGCCGGTGGGCGCTCCGGGGCATCGAGGAGACCGGGGAGATCACAGTCCATTGTTACGGGAGTACGAACGGACGGCGGGGTGGGATCCGTCACGCGGGAAACGGAACCCCGCACCGGGCGCGGATACCGGGAGGAAGCGGGCGAACGGGGGGAATGTCAGTGGCGTGCGTCACAGTTGTGGGAAGGGTGGGCCCGGCCCGGGTCCACCGTCCCCGAGGGGTGACCCATGACGTATGCGATAGAGGCGGAAGGCCTGGTCAAGCGGTTCAGGGAGACGGAGGCGCTGGCCGGCGTCGACCTCGCGGCCCGCAAGGGCTCGGTGCTCGGACTGCTGGGCCCCAACGGCGCGGGGAAGACCACGGCGGTGCGGATCTTCGCGACGCTGCTGCGCCCGGACCGCGGCACGGCGCGGGTGGCGGGGCACGACGTGGTCCGGGAGGCCGGGGTGGTGCGTTCCCTGGTCGGTCTGACCGGGCAGTACGCCGCGGTCGACGAGAACCTGACCGGCACGGAGAACCTGCTGCTCATCGGCCGTCTGCTGGGGATGCCGCGGCGGACCGCCAAGGCGCGGGCCGCGGAGCTGCTGGAGCGCTTCGGGCTGACGCACGCGGCCGGGCGGGCCGTGAAGACCTTCTCCGGCGGGATGCGCCGCCGCCTGGACCTCGCGGCCAGTCTCGTCGGCCGGCCCAGCATCCTCTTCCTCGACGAGCCGACCACCGGCCTCGACCCGCACAGCCGCGGCGAGCTGTGGGGCATGCTGCGCGCTCTCGTCGCGGACGGGGCGACGGCCCTGCTGACCACGCAGTACCTGAACGAGGCCGATGTGCTCGCCGACGACATCGTGGTCATCGACAAGGGCCGGGTGATCGCCGAAGGCACCCCCGACCAGCTGAAGTCGCAGGTCGGCGGGCAGGTGCTGGAGCTCCGGCCGATCCTCGGCCGGGACCTGACGCGGGCCCACGCCCTGGTGGCGGGGGCCGCCGGAGCACAGGCCAGGATCGAGGGAGAGACGGTCACCGCCCCGGTGAAGGACGCCGAGCTGATGCCGGCCGTCGTGCGCGCACTGGACCGGGAGGGCATCGCGGTGGGGGAGCTGGCGCTGCGCCGCTCCTCGCTCGACGAGGTCTTCCTCGCCCTGACCGGTCACCGCGCCGAGCCCGGGGCGCCCGACGGCGACGGCGGCGCGGCCGTCGGGGAGGAAGAGAACGAGCCGCGGAAGGCGGTGGTGCGGCCATGACCGCCGGCACCGTCACCGCACCGGTCGGCGCCTCGGGCCGGGTGCCGCCCCTGGCCGGGATGCGGCAGACCTTCACGATGGCCTGGCGCAGCCTGGTCGCCGTGAAGCACAACCCGCTCGAACTGGTCGACTACAGCATCACGCCGATCATGTTCGTGTTCCTCTTCACCTATGTGCTGGGCGGCCAGATGGCCGGATCCCCGGAGGCGTACCTGAAGTACGCGCTGCCGGGGATCATCGTGCAGAACACCCTGTTCATGACGATGTACACGGCGATGGCCCTCAACACCGACCTCACCAAGGGCGTCTTCGACCGGCTGCGCAGCCTGCCGATCGCCCGCTCCGCGCCGCTGGTCGGGCGGATCACCGCGGACCTCGCCAAGCACGTGTGGGCGATGCTGCTGATGATCGGCCTCGGGCTGCTGCTCGGCTTCCGGATCACCGGGGGATTCGGCGGGTTCCTGCTCGGCGTGGTGCTGCTGGTGGTGTTCGCCGCGGCCGTGTCGTGGAGCGCGGTGCTGATCGGGATGCTCGCCGGGGACGCGGAGAAGGTGCAGGCGTTCGCGTTCACGCTGATCTTCCCGATCACCTTCACCAGCAGCGCGTTCGTCGTCGTGGACACCATGCCGGGGTGGCTCCAGGCGTGGAGCGACGTGAATCCGGTGACCCATCTGTCGGACGCGTTCCGCGGGCTGCTGCTCGGCGGGCCGGTGGCGGAGCCGGTCCTGTGGTCGCTGGTCTGGGCGGCGGGGATCGCGCTGGTCTTCTGTCCGCTGGCGATGCGCGCGTACCGCGCCAAGACCTGAGAAGGGGCCCGGAGAGGCGTACGAGACTCGTACCCCGGTGGGAATTTCCGATTCCGGGCACGCGGAAGCGGGTTCCGGGCGCGGAACGACCGTAGGCTGCCGCTCATGTGCGGAATCGTGGGATACGTGGGGCCGCAGGCGGCGCTCGATGTCGTGATGGCCGGGCTGAAGCGGCTGGAGTACCGGGGCTACGACTCCGCGGGCGTCGCCGTGCTCGCGGACGGCGGGCTGGCCGCCGCCAAGCGGGCCGGGAAGCTGGACAACCTGGAGAAGGAACTGGCGGAGCGGCCCCTGCCGACCGGGACCACCGGCATCGGGCACACCCGCTGGGCCACCCACGGCGGCCCGACCGACGCCAACGCCCACCCGCACCTGGACAACGCGGGCCGGGTCGCCGTCGTCCACAACGGCATCATCGAGAACTTCGCCGCGCTGCGTGCCGAACTCACCGAGCGCGGACACGAGCTGAGCTCGGAGACCGACACCGAGGTCGTGGCGCACCTGCTCGCCGAGGAGTTCTCCTCGTGCGCGGACCTCGCCGAGGCGATGCGGCTGGTGTGCCGGCGGCTGGAGGGCGCGTTCACCCTGGTCGCGGTGCACGCCGACGAGCCGGACGTGGTGGTCGGCGCCCGCCGCAACTCCCCGCTCGTCGTCGGCGTCGGTGAGGACGAGGCCTTCCTCGCCTCGGACGTCGCCGCGTTCATCGCCCACACCCGCGACGCGATCGAACTCGGCCAGGACCAGGTGGCCGAGCTCCGCCGGGACGGCGTGACCGTCACCGGCTTCGACGGCCGCCCCGCCGACGTGCGCGCCTACCACGTCGACTGGGACGCCTCGGCCGCCGAGAAGGGCGGCTACGACTACTTCATGCTCAAGGAGATCGCCGAGCAGCCCAAGGCGGTCGCCGACACCCTGCTCGGCCGCGTCGACGCGTCCGGATCGCTCACACTGGACGAGGTGCGCATCCCGCCGAACGTGCTGCGCGAGGCCGACAAGGTCGTCATCGTGGCGTGCGGTACGGCCTTCCACGCCGGGCTGATCGCCAAGTACGCCATCGAGCACTGGACGCGGATCCCCTGCGAGGTGGAGCTGGCCAGCGAGTTCCGCTACCGCGACCCGATTCTCGACCCGCAGACGCTGGTCATCGCGATCTCCCAGTCCGGCGAGACCATGGACACCCTGATGGCCCTGCGGCACGCCCGCGAGCAGGGCTCCCGGGTGCTGGCGATCTGCAACACCAACGGCTCGACGATCCCGCGCGAGTCGGACGCCGTGCTCTACACGCACGCCGGACCCGAGGTCGCCGTCGCCTCCACGAAGGCGTTCCTCACCCAGCTCGTCGCCTGCTACCTGGTCGCCCTCTACCTGGGCCAGGTGCGCGGCACCAAGTGGGGCGACGAGATCCGGGACGTCGTCCGCGAGCTGTCGAAGATCGCCGGTGAGGTCGAGCGGGTGCTGGAGACCATGGGTCCGGTGCGGGAGCTGGCGCGCGGCCTCGCGCACAAGAACACCGTGCTCTTCCTCGGCCGTCACGTCGGCTACCCGGTGGCCCTGGAGGGCGCGCTCAAGCTCAAGGAACTGGCCTACATGCACGCCGAGGGCTTCGCGGCGGGCGAGCTGAAGCACGGGCCGATCGCGCTGATCGAGGAGGACCTGCCGGTCGTGGTGGTCGTGCCGTCGCCGCGCGGCCGGTCCGTGCTGCACGACAAGATCGTCTCCAACATCCAGGAGATCCGCGCCCGCGGCGCCCGCACCATCGTCATCGCCGAGGAGGGCGACGAGGCGGTCGTGCCGTACGCCGACCACCTCGTCCGCGTGCCCGCCACCCCCACCCTGCTCCAGCCACTGGTCGCGACGGTGCCGCTCCAGGTCTTCGCCTGCGAGCTGGCCACGGCCCGCGGCAACGAGGTGGACCAGCCGCGGAACCTGGCGAAGTCGGTGACCGTGGAGTAGGCGCGCCGGCGGACACGTCGGGCGACCGCACCGCCCCCGGGGCGCGCAGGCGTGCGGGGAGCGGGAGGCCGCCGCGGGCCGGCAGCCCGGGCACGCGGGCGTCCGCCCGTAGGGTGCTCGCCATGAGCATCATCGGAGTCGGAATCGACGTCGCCGAGATCGACCGCTTCGCGGCGTCCCTGGAGCGCACCCCCGCGCTGGCCCAGCGCCTGTTCCGGACGAGTGAACTGCTGCTGCCCAGCGGGGAACGCCGCGGCCCGGCGTCCCTCGCCGCCCGCTTCGCGGCGAAGGAGGCCCTGGCCAAGGCCCTGGGCGCGCCGCCCGGTCTGCTCTGGACGGACGCGGAGGTCTACGTCGAGGACAGCGGCCGGCCCCGGCTGCGGGTCACCGGCACGGTCGCGGCCCGGGCGGCCGAACTGGGCGTCCGCTCCTGGCATGTGTCCCTCAGTCATGACGCGGGGGTGGCCTCGGCGGTGGTGATCGCCGAGGGGTGAGCGCGCGCCGCCACCCGCCTCGGCGGAGAGGAACGGCCGCCGTGCGCGCGGCTCCTCCTGCCGTGCGACGGACAACCTGATCGACGTACGGGAGACTCGGACGCATGCGGACTGCGTACGGCGTGGAGACGGTCAGGGCGGCGGAGCGGGCACTGATGGCGCGGCTGCCGGAAGGCACCTTGATGCAGCGGGCGGCGGCGGGCCTCGCCACCGCCTGCGCGCAACTGCTGGGGCGGGTGTACGGCAGCCGGGTGGTGCTGCTCGTCGGCAGCGGGGACAACGGGGGCGACGCCCTCCACGCCGGGGCCCGGCTCGCCCGCCGGGGCGCGGGCGTCACGGCCGTCCTCCTCTCACCCGGGCGGGCGCACCCGGGCGGACTCGCGGCACTGCGCCGGGCGGGCGGCACGGTCGCGGACCCCGGAGCGGGGGAGCGCCTGATCGAGCGGGCCGACCTGGTCGTCGACGGGATCGTCGGCATCGGCGGCAAGGGCGGGCTGCGGGCCGAGGCCGTCCCCCTCGCCCGGGCCGCCGCGCGTTCCCGGGCCGCCGTCGTCGCCGTCGACCTGCCGAGCGGGGTCGACGCGGACACCGGCGAGGTGCGGGGCGCGGCCCTGCGGGCCGACCTGACCGTGACCTTCGGGACGCACAAGCCGGGGCTGCTGATCGATCCGGCGCGCGAGTACGCCGGCCCGGTACGGCTCGTCGACATCGGGCTCGGGGCCGAGCTGCCCGCCGATCCCGAGCTGGAGGCGCTCCAGCACGCGGAGGTGGCGGCGCTGCTGCCGGAGCCGGCGGCGGAGAGCGACAAGTACCGGCGCGGGGTGGTGGGCATCGCCGCCGGGTCGGCGCGGTACCCCGGGGCGGCGGTGCTGGCGGTCGCCGGGGCGCTGCGCGGGGGCGCCGGTGCGGTGCGGTACGTGGGGCCCGCCGGGGACGCGGTCATCGCCCGCTTCCCCGAGACGCTCGTGTCCGACCGGGGGCCGAAGCGGGCGGGGCGCGTCCAGGCCTGGGTCGTCGGGCCGGGCGCCGGGGACGACGCCGGGACGGTCGCGGAGGTGCTGGCGGCCGAGGTGCCCGTGCTCGTCGACGCCGACGGGCTGCGGCTGGCCGACGCCGGGGCCGTACGGGCGCGGACGGCGCCCACCCTCATGACCCCGCACGCCGGGGAGGCGGCGGCGCTGCTCGGGGTGAGCCGCGAGGAGGTCGAGGGGGCGCGGCTGGCGGCGGTGCGGGAGCTGGCGGGCCGGTACGGCGCGGCGGTGCTGCTGAAGGGGTCGTCGACCCTGGTGGCCCCGGCGGGTGGCGCGGGCACGGTCCGGGTGAACCCGACGGGCACCCCCTGGCTCGCCACGGCCGGCAGCGGGGACGTGCTGTCCGGGCTGGCGGGGTCGCTGCTGGCGGCGGGGCTCTCCGCGGTCGACGCGGGCAGCGCCGGGGCGTATCTGCACGGGCTGGCCGGGAGGTTCGCGGCCCAGGGGGCGCCGGTGGGGGCCCGGGACGTGGCGGAGGCGGTGCCGAGGGCCTGGCGGGACGTCCGTGCGGGCGCCCTCGGCCCGGGCGGCACGGGCTGAGCCGGGCGCCCGGCCGAGCCGGGCCCGGAGCCGGAGCCGCACCGGGGCGCCCGTGCGGGCCTCGGCGGCGGGCCGGTCCGGGTGCGGCGCGTGGCGACGAGGCCGCGGACCGGGACGTGTCCGTGCGGGACCGCGGCCAGGCGCCCGGGAACCGGCCCCGGCGAGCCGCCGCACCCCCGCGGTCGGCCGGGCCGCCGGGGGCCTCTGAGACACTGGGCGCGATGAGTACGACTGCACATCTGCCGACCGCCCCGCTGCGCGCCCGCGCCGAGATCGACCTGGCCGCGCTGCGCGCCAATGTGCGGGCCCTGCGTGCCCACGCGCCCGGCGCGGCCCTGATGGCCGTGGTGAAGTCCGAGGCGTACGGCCACGGCGCGGTGCCGTGTGCCCGCGCGGCCGTGGCGGCGGGGGCGACCTGGCTGGGCACCGCCACGCCGGAGGAGGCGCTGGTGCTGCGGGCCTCCGGGGCGGTCCCCGCGGACGTGCGGATCCTGTGCTGGCTGTGGACCCCCGGCGGGCCGTGGCGGGAGGCCGTCGAGGCCGGCATCGACGTGTCCCTGAGCGGGATGTGGGCGCTGCGGGAGGTCACCGCCGCCGCACGGCTGGCGGGAGCGCCGGCGCGGGTGCAGCTCAAGGCCGACACCGGGCTCGGGCGCAACGGCTGCCCGCCCGGCCGCGACTGGGAGGAACTGGTCGGGGCCGCGCTGCGCGCCGAGCGGGAGGGCCTGGTGCGCATCACCGGCCTGTGGTCGCACTTCGCCTGCGCCGACGAGCCGGGCCACCCCTCCGTCGCCGCCCAGCTCGCCCTGTTCCGCGAGATGGTGGCGTACGCGGAGGACCGGGGCGCGCGCCCGGAGGTGCGGCACATCGCCAACTCACCGGCCACCCTCACCCTCCCCGAGGCCCACTTCGACCTCGTCCGCCCGGGCATCGCGCTCTACGGCGTCTCGCCCAGCCCGGAACTCGGCACCCCCGCGGACTTCGGACTGCGGCCGGTCATGACCCTCTCCGCGTCACTGGCCCTGGTGAAGCAGGTGCCGGGCGGGCACGGCGTGAGCTACGGCCACCACTACACGACCCCGGGCGAGACCACCCTCGGCCTGGTCCCCCTCGGCTACGCGGACGGCATCCCCCGGCACGCCTCGGGCGCCGGACCGGTGCTGATCGGCGGCAAGTGGCGGACGGTCGCGGGGCGCGTGGCGATGGACCAGTTCGTCGTCGACCTCGGCGGTGACGAGCCCGCGCCGGGCGAGCAGGCGGTGCTGTTCGGGCCGGGCGATCGCGGGGAACCCACTGCGGAGGACTGGGCGCAGGCCGCGGGGACCATCGCGTACGAGATCGTGACGCGGATCGGGACCCGGGTGCCCCGCGTCTACGTGAACGAGGACCCGCACGAGGGTGCTCGGCCGGCGCACGGCGACGCCGGCCGGTGAGGAGCGGCAGGTGAGCCAGAGCAACGCGGAGGCGGTCGCGGACGCCGCGGCCCTCGTCTCCGCCACGGGGGCGGCCGGGAACTGGCGCCGGGCGACCGGGATCGCGGGCGCCGCGATAGGCGTGCTGGCCGCGGGCGCCGCCGCGGGGGTGGCGCTGGAGCGGATGACCGTGGGGCGCGGGATGCGCCGCAAGGCCCGCCTCGCCCTGGACTCGACGGGCCCGTACGGCGCGCTGCGCGGCACCCCCGGCAAGGCGTACGCCGACGACGGCACGGAGCTGTACTACGAGGTCGACGACGTCGAGCCGGACACCGGCGAGGCCGTCAGCCCGCGCCGCCGCCGGCTCTTCGGCCGCAAGGCGCCCGCGCCCGTCACGGTGGTGTTCAGCCACGGCTACTGCCTGGGGCAGGACTCCTGGCACTTCCAGCGCGCGGCGCTGCGCGGGGTGGTGCGCACCGTGCACTGGGACCAGCGCAGCCACGGCCGGTCGGGGCGTGGGGCGGCGCAGCTCCGGGACGGGACGCCGGTCAGCATCGACCAGCTCGGCCGTGATCTGAAGGCCGTGCTCGACGCCGCCGTGCCGGAGGGGCCGATCGTGCTGGTCGGGCACTCCATGGGCGGGATGACGGTGATGGCGCTGGCCGACCAGTACCCGGAGCTGATCCGGGAGCGGGTGGTCGCCGTGGCACTCGTCGGCACGTCCTCGGGGCAGCTCGGCGAGGTCAACTTCGGGCTGCCGG
The DNA here is from genome assembly GCF_000761215.1 of Streptomyces glaucescens. Lineage (GTDB taxonomy): Bacteria > Actinomycetota > Actinomycetes > Streptomycetales > Streptomycetaceae > Streptomyces > Streptomyces glaucescens_B. The sequence continues at coordinate 4,619,032 of NZ_CP009438.1, forward strand.
TCGCCGGGGTCAACGCGGTGCGCCGGGTGCTGCCCGGGGTGCTGAGGGCGCTGGGGCAGCGGGCCGAGCTGGTGGAGAAGGGACGGCGGGCCACCGCCGACCTGTTCGCCGGGATCATCAAGCGGTACTCGTTCGCTTCCCGGGACGTCGACCCGGCGGTGGAGCGCTTCGCCGAGCGGATGATCGAAAGCACCCCGATCGACGTGGTCGCCGAGTTCTACCCGGCCTTCACCGAGCACGACAAGACGGCGGCGCTGGCCCGCTTCGCCGAGCTGCCGGTGCTGGTGCTGGCCGGGGTGCAGGACCTGGTGACGCCCAGCCGGCACAGCGAGGCCATCGCCGATCTGCTGCCGGACGCCGAGCTGGTGCTGGTGCCGGACGCCGGGCACCTGGTGATGCTGGAGCACCCGGAGGTGGTCACCGACCGCCTCGCCGACCTGCTCACCCGCGCGGGTGCCGTGCCCGCAGGGGCTACCGTGGGTGGCTATGGAAGCACCAGCGGCACCGCACGACCCGGCTGAGCACGACCCGGCCCGAAACGGCCCGGCCGTCACCGAGCTGACCGTCACCTCCCCCGACCAGATGCGCGAGCTGGGCCGCCGGCTCGCGAAACTGCTGCGCGCCGGCGACCTGGTGATGCTCACCGGGGAGCTGGGCGCCGGCAAGACCACCCTGACCCGCGGCCTCGGCGAGGGGCTGGGCGTGCGCGGCGCGGTCACCTCCCCGACGTTCGTGATCGCCCGCGTGCACCCCTCGCTCGGCGACGGTCCGCCGCTCGTCCACGTGGACGCCTACCGGCTGTCCGGCGGACTGGACGAGATGGAGGACCTGGACCTCGACGTCTCGCTGCCGGACTCGGTGATCGTCGTGGAGTGGGGCGAGGGCAAGGTCGAGGAGCTGACCGACGACCGGCTGCACGTCGTCATCCACCGGGCCGTGGGCGACACGACGGACGAGGTGCGGCACGTGACGCTGACCGGGATCGGCGGGCGCTGGGCCACGGCGGACCTGAACGCGCTGACCGCCTGAGCGCCGGCGGGAGTCCGGACTCCCGGGACCGCGCCGCACGCACGCGCCGTACGGCGGCACACCCCCCGCGGATCGTCACCGACGTCCCGTCGGCATCTTCCCGACGGGACGTCGGGAAGATATTGCGCCGGGGCGGCCGGGCGTGGTCACATGGTATCCCGTTCGTAGTTAGGTCTGCCTAACCACGTCCGCCGCCAGGTCCCAGGAGGCGTCCATGCAGGCTCCGGAACGAGATGAGACGCGGCCGCGCGCGGTGCCCGCGGTGTCCATGCGCGACCTGCTGGCGTCCTGTGCGGCGGCGACGGCGGTCTCCACGCCGCCGCGCGAGCCCCGCCGGCCGGAAGCCGAGCAGCGGGGCGGGCACCGCGAGGCCGCGTGACCGCCGGACCGGCGTTCCCCCTATCGGATGACGACGACCTTCTGGCCGATCGTCGCGAAGTCCCACATCGCGTCCCCGTCGGCGCGGGACGCCCGGATCCCGCCGGCGCGGGTGCGCCGGTCCGGGGGCATGGTGGAGCCGTCCACCGCCGCGCTGAAACCGATCGTCACACCGTCCGCGTCGGCGAAGCGGACCACGTGCTCGATGAGGGCGCCGTCCGTGCCGGTGATCCGGTTCGAGCGTGACGTGACGGCGTAGACGCCGGTCTCCGGGTCCACCGTGCCCGGTGTGACGGCGAAGGTGCGCAGCACCTTGTCGCCCGGGGCCACCAGCCACACCCGGTCGTCGGCCAGCGAGTACACGACCCGCTCGCCCCGGCCCGAGCCGGCCGGCAGCGCCGCCGGGTGCCGCACGTCACGCGGCGCCTTCGACACGGCCGCCGCGGGCTTGCCGGCCCGCGGCTGCGCCAGGTCGGCCGGAACGTTCGCCGACGCCTGGTAGGCGAGGTACCCGACCGTCACCATCGCCGCCGTCGTCAGCCCGGTCACGAACCCGGCACTGCTGCTGGCCACGGGCGCCCACCTCCGTGTCGTATGTCCGAAAGATCCTGATACTTCCGTAACGGTAGGCGACGGTAGCAGCCGGGGAGCGGGGGACCGGGACTTCCGACACGGGTCCCGGGGAGCCGTAGGCTGTTGGCGTGCTCTTGCTCGCTCTGGATACCGCCACCCCCGCCGTCACCGTCGCCCTGCACGACGGCACGGACGTCATCGCCTCGTCCAGCCAGGTGGACGCGCGCCGGCACGGCGAGTTGCTGCTGCCCGCCGTCGACCGGGTGCTCACCGAGGCCGGGCTCGCGCTCGACGCCGTGACCGGCATCGTCGTCGGCACCGGTCCCGGTCCCTACACCGGGCTGCGCGTCGGCCTGATGACCGCCGACACCTTCGGCCTGGCCCTCGGCGTCCCCGTGCACGGCGTGTGCACCCTCGACGGGCTCGCCTACGCCGCCGACCTGGAAGGCCCCTTCGTCGTGGCCACGGACGCCCGCCGCAAGGAGGTCTACTGGGCCAGGTACGCCGACTCCCGCACCCGGGTGACCGGCCCGGCCGTCGACCGGCCCGCCGACATCGCCGCACAGGTCGCCGACCTGCCCGCGGTCGGCGCCGGCGCGCTGCTCTACCCGGACGTCTTCCCCCGCGCGCACGAGCCCGAGCACGTCTCCGCCGCCGCGCTCGCCTCCCTGGCCGCCCGCAGACTGGCCGCCGGTGAGGAACTGCCCGCCCCCCGGCCGCTGTACCTGCGCCGGCCCGACGCCCAGGTCCCCAAGAACTACAAGGTGGTCACCCCCAAGTGACCGGCACCCCGACCCCCCGGCTGCGCGAGATGCGCTGGTGGGACATCGACCCCGTACTCGAACTGGAGCGGGCCCTCTTCCCCGAGGACGCCTGGTCGCGAGGCATGTTCTGGTCCGAACTGGCGCACGCTCGCGGCCCCGAGGCGACCCGGCGGTACCTCGTCGCCGAGGACGGCGGGCAGGACGGCGGCGGCCGGATCGTCGGCTACGCCGGACTCGCCTCCGCCGGTGAGACCGCCGACGTCCAGACCATCGCCGTCGCCCGCGAGCACTGGGGCACCGGCCTCGGCGCCCGGCTGCTGAGCGAACTCCTGCGGGCCGCGACCGCCTTCGAGTGCGCCGAGGTGATGCTGGAGTGCCGCGTGGACAACGTGCGCGCGCAGAAGCTGTACGAGCGCTTCGGCTTCGAGCCCATCGGCTTCCGGCGCGGCTACTACCAGCCCGGCAACGTGGACGCCCTGGTGATGCGCCTGACCACCCTGCCTGACAGCGCCCCCGCCGCCGGCGCCCCCTCCGCACAAGGAACCCAGACCCATGACTGACTCACGCGACGAGCCTCTCGTACTCGGCATCGAGACCTCCTGCGACGAGACCGGTGTCGGCATCGTCCGCGGCACCACGCTGCTCGCCGACGCCGTCGCCTCCAGCGTCGACGAGCACGCCCGCTTCGGCGGTGTCGTCCCCGAGGTCGCCTCCCGCGCCCACCTGGAGGCGATGGTGCCCACCATCGACCGCGCGCTGAAGGAGGCCGGGGTCAGCGCCAGGGACCTCGACGGCATCGCCGTCACCGCCGGTCCCGGCCTCGCGGGCGCCCTGCTGGTCGGCGTGTCCGCGGCCAAGGCCTACGCCTACGCGCTCGGCAAGCCGCTCTACGGCGTCAACCACCTCGCCTCGCACATCTGCGTCGACCAGCTGGAGCACGGCCCGCTGCCCGAGCCGACGATGGCGCTGCTGGTCTCCGGCGGGCACTCCTCGCTGCTGCTGTCCTCCGACATCACCTCCGACGTCCGCCCGATGGGCGCGACCATCGACGACGCGGCCGGCGAGGCCTTCGACAAGATCGCCCGGGTGCTGAACCTGGGCTTCCCCGGCGGCCCGGTCATCGACCGCTACGCCCGCGAGGGCGACCCGGAGGCGATCGCCTTCCCACGCGGGCTCACCGGCCCGCGCGACCCGGCGTACGACTTCTCCTTCTCCGGCCTGAAGACGGCCGTGGCCCGCTGGATCGAGGCCAAGCGGGCCGCCGGCGAGGAGGTGCCGGTGCGCGATGTCGCGGCGTCCTTCCAGGAGGCGGTCGTGGACGTGCTCACCCGCAAGGCCGTGCGCGCCTGCAAGGACGAGGGCGTCGACCACCTGATGATCGGCGGCGGCGTCGCCGCCAACTCCCGGCTGCGGGCCCTCGCCCAGGAGCGCTGCGAGCGGGCCGGCATCCGGCTGCGGGTGCCGCGCCCCAAGCTGTGCACCGACAACGGCGCCATGGTGGCCGCCCTCGGCGCGGAGATGGTCGCCCGGGGCCGGGCCGCCTCCAGCTGGGACCTGTCCGCCGACTCCTCCCTGCCGGTGACCGACCCGCACGTCCCCGGACACCACCACGACCACGTGCACGAGGCCGGCGAGGAGAACCTGTACGCGTGACGGTCGCACTGATGTGGGAGGCGCGGGCGGTGCCCGGCAGGGGCGAGGAACTGCTGGCCTGGGTCCGCGCCCAGGAGCTGGACCCGGCCCCGCTGCGGCGGGAGACCTTCCGCGCCCCGCAGGACCGGGTGCTCGTCATCACCTGGTGGGACGCCGCCTACGACGCCCGGCTGCCCGAACTGCCCGAGCCGGCGGGTGACCTGGTGACCCGCGCGGTGCACCGGTGGCGGTTCGAGCCGGTGGCCTCCGGCCCCGCGGGCGGCTGAGGCTCAGCCGAGCGGCCGCACCTCCGTCTCGCAGCGCAGCGGCCGGTCCGGGCCCAGGATCCGCTCCGGTCCGGTGAGCGTCAGCTCCGCGGTGTGCCGCACGTCCGTGCTGGACGCGGCCAGACGGAGCTGGAGCGCGCCCGGCTCGACCACCCGGCGGCCGGTGCGGTCGGTGAAGGACGACAGGGCGGCCGGGAAGCGGAAGGTCACCCGGGCCGTCTCGCCGGGCTCCAGGGACACCCGCTGGTAGCCGACCAGGCGGACGTCCGGCCGGGTGACCCGGGCCACCGGGTCGTGCAGGTACAGCTGCACGACCTCGGCGCCCGCCCGGTCACCGGTGTTGCGGACGGTGACGGACACGTCGCAGGAGCCGTCGGTGCCCAGCTCCGGGGCCCCGCCGTCGAAGTCCTCCCAGGCGAACGCCGTGTACGAGCGGCCGTGGCCGAACGGGTACAGCGGGGTCGGGTCCAGGTTGCTGACCTCGCCGGCCAGGCCCAGCGGCGGCTGGAGGTACGTCCACGGCTGTCCGCCGGGGGCACGCGGCACGCTCACCGGGAGCCGGCCCGACGGGTTCACCCGGCCCGACAGCACGCCCGCCACCGCCGGGCCGCCCTCCTCGCCGGGGAAGAACGCCTGCACCACCGCGCCGAGCCGCCCGTCCCAGCGGCCGAGCGCGTAGGGGCGGCCGGTCAGCAGCACCAGGACCACCGGGACGCCGGTCGCCACCAGCGCGTCCAGCAGCTCGCCCTGCACGCCGGGGAGGCGCAGGTCCAGCGCGTCGCAGCCCTCGCCCGACGTGCCCCGCCCGAACAGGCCCGCCCGGTCGCCGAGCACGGCCACGCACACGTCGGCCTCGGCGGCCCGGGCCACCGCCTCCTCGAAGCCGGAACGGTCCGGGTCGGAGGTGTCGCAGCCCTCGGTGTAGGTGATCTTGGCGTCCGGGAGTTCGCCGCGCAGGGCCTCCAGCAGGGTGGGGATCTCGATGCCCATGGGGATCTCGGGGTGCTGGACGCCCACGTGGGAGGGGAAGGAGTAGCAGCCCAGCATGGCCAGCGGGTCGGCGGCGCGTGGTCCGACGACGGCGATCCGGGTGTCGGGGGACAGCGGCAGCAGGTCGTCCGGGTTGGCCAGCAGCACCACCGACTCCTCCGCGAGGCGGCGGGCCAGGGCGCGGTTGGCCGCCGAGTCCAGGTCGATCGGGCCGGTGGGCTCGGGCGTCCAGTCCTCGTCGAGCAGGCCCAGTTCGCACTTCTGGGTGAGGACGCGTCTGACGGCCCGGTCGATCAGCGCCTCGGGGACCTCGCCCGCCCGCACCGCCTCCAGCAGCGGCTCGCCGTAGCACTTCACGGTGGGCAGTTCGACGTCGATGCCGGCCGCCAGCGCGGCGTGGGCCGCCTCGGCGTCGGTGCCGGCGACGCGGTGCAGGGTCTGCAGGAAGCCGACGGCGAAGTAGTCGGCGACCACCGTGCCGTCGAAGCCCCACTCCTCGCGCAGCAGGCCGGTGAGCAGCCCGGGGTCGGCCGAGGCGGGCACGCCGTCGGTCTCGGTGTAGGCGGCCATCACCGAGCGGGCGCCGCCCTCGCGCAGCGCGTGCTCGAACGGCGGCAGGGTGATGTCCGCGAACTCCCGCACGCCCGCCCGCACCGGGGCCAGGTTGCGGGCGCCCGCCGAGGCGGCGTAGCCGGCGAAGTGCTTCAGCGTGGCGACGATCCCGGCCGACTCCAGGCCGCGCACGTAGGCCGCGCCGACCGTGCCCACCAGGTACGGGTCCTCGCCGATCGTCTCCTCCACCCGGCCCCAGCGCAGATCGCGCACGACGTCCAGGACCGGGGCGAGGCCCTGGTGGACGCCGACCGAGCGCAGGTCGTGGCCGATGCGCCGGGCCATCTCCTCCACCAGCGCGGGGTCGAAGGAGGCACCCCAGGCCAGCGGCACCGGGTACGCCGTCGCACCCCACGCGGTGAAGCCCGCGAGGCACTCCTCGTGCGCCATCGCCGGGATGCCGAACCGGCCCGCCCCGGCGATCCGCCGCTGGGCGCTGGCCAGGGACCGGGCGCCGGTCTCCGGGTCGACGGGGGCGGTGCCGAAGGGGCGGGTGAGCTGGCCGAGACCGCGGGTGATCAGCTCCTCCCACTCCTCCTCGGAGTGCTCGGCGGCCATGTCGTGCTGGTGCGGGGCGACACCGGCGCCGTCCGTGGCGGCGCCCACCCACACGCCGTACAGCTGGGCCGTCTTCTCTTCCAGGGTCATCCGGGAGAGCAGGTCCTCGACCCGGGCGGCGGTGGGCAGGGCGCGGTCACGCCAGGGGCTGGTCATGGAACTCCTGTCGATAACGGTGGGGTCGGAGGCCGGTGTCACTTGCCGCCCACTCCCATCAGGCCGCTGACGAGGGCGCGCCGGGCGACCAGGTAGACGGCGAAGATCGGGATGCCGGACAGGACGACCGAGGCGAGCAGCGCGGGGACGTTGACCCCGAACTGGCTGACGTAGTTGAAGAGTCCGAGGGTGAGGACCCGGGGGCCGTCCGACTGGGTGAAGATCAGCGGGAAGAGGAAGCCGTTCCACGCCTGGAGCGCGGAGTAGATCACCACCGTGCTGATGCCGCCCTTGGCGAGCGGGATCACCAGCTGGAACAGCATCCGCAGCGAGGAGGCGCCGTCCAGGGCCATCGCCTCGTACAGCTCCTCCGAGATGTCCCGGAGGGTGCCGGTGAGGATCAGCACGGACACCGGCATCGCGAAGGCCGCCGTCGGCAGGATCACGGCGGGCAGGGTGTCGTAGAGGCCGAGCTCGGCGATCAGCAGGTACAGCGGGACGACGACCGCCTGGGCGGGGATCGCCACGCCCAGCAGGAAGAGCCGGAACGCGGCGCCGGACCAGCGGTTGCGGGTGCGCACGGCCACGTACGCCAGCGGCACGGAGAGCACCAGCACCAGGCCGACGACCGCCGCCGCGACGACCGCCGTGTTGGCGAGGAGGTGGCCGAAACCGCTGTTCAGGACGGTGTTGTAGTTGTCGAGGGTGGGGTCGGGCGGAGGCTTGAGCGGGTTGCCCTCGAGCAGCTGGTCCTGGCGGGTCAGCGACGCCGAGAGCATCGCGTAGATCGGGACGAGGACGACGACCAGCCAGATCAGCGAGCCGAGGCCCGCGACCGGGTTGGCGCGCCTGGTCCAGGGCCGCCGGGCGCGGGACGTCCGCCCGGGCGGCGGGCTGGGCTCGCGGAGCTTCGCGGGACGCGGCAACGTATCGTGTGACACTTCGTCACATCCCTTCGCGGGTGCTGCGCATGGTGCCGAAACCGGTCAGCCGGACCAGCAGCAGGGAGAGACCGGTGGCCGTCACGACCAGGAAGGACGCGATGGCGCTGGCGTAGCCGAAGTCGTACGACTTGAAGCCCGCCTCGTACATCAGGTACGGCAGGATCGCCGTGTCCGTGCCGGGGCCGCCCTTGGTGAGGATCAGGACGGTCTCGAAGTACGTCAGCGAGCCGACGATGATCAGCACGCTGGACGTGGTGACGGTGTGCCGCAGCTGCGGCAGCGTGATCGAGAAGAACTGGCGCAGCGGGCCGGCGCCGTCGATGGCCGCGGCCTGGTACAGCACCTGCGGGATCTGGCGGGCGCCGCCCTGGTAGATCAGCGTGTGCAGCGGCATGAACTGCCAGCCGCCCACGAACACGATCGCGAGGAACGCCCCGCTGGAGGAGCCGAGGGTGTCCTTCTGGATGATGCCGAAGTTCGGGTCGAGCAGGGCGTAGAACAGCAGCGCGACGGCGGTCGAGGACAGCAGCAGCGGGGTGAAGAAGATCGCGGAGAGGACCGCGCGGTTGCGCTGCTTGCCCGCCGCCCAGACGCCGAGGAGCAGGGCGACGACCGTCTGGAAGAGCCAGGAGCAGACCGTCAGCAGGAACGTCAGCCACAGGGACTGGGTGATGCGCGGGTCGTCGATCAGCTTCTTCCAGTTGTCCAGGCCGACCGGCCGGGGGTCGCCCAGGCCGTCCCACTCCGTGAACGACAGGTAGAAGGCCAGGACCATCGGGACGACCGCGAAGAACGCGAAGAAGAGCACCCCGGGCAGGGCCCAGACGGCGCGCGGACGCCCCGCCCGGGCCCTGGCGGGCTTGGTGGCGGCCTCGCTCACTTCAGCCCCTTGCAGGCGGCCACGAACCGGCTCGGCGACGACTTCCCCGCGAACAGCTTGCTGATCTCGGTGTGCATCTTGGTGCCCAGCTCGTCGCCGAGCGCCTGGTCCCAGGAGAGGGTGAAGGCGGGTGCCTCCTCCACCATCTGGTACTGGAAGCGGGCGTACTCGGGGTTCGGCGCGTCACCGAGCAGCAGGGCCGCGTTCGACGTCGTCGGCACGTCGCCGTTGGCCACCAGGTCCCTGGCGTACTCGCGGGAGGCGGACTCCTTGAGGAAGGCGATCGCGGCGTCCTTGTTGCTGACGCGGGCGTTGACGGACCAGTAGTTGGTGGGGTTGCCGACCACGTTGCGGGCGTCGCCGGTGCCGCCCTCGATCTTCGGGAAGGGCGCCCAGCCCAGGTCCTTCTTCGCGAAGTCGGGGAACTTGCCGAGCTGCGTGGAGTACTCCCAGGAGCCCATCAGGTGCATCGCCGCCTTGCCCTTGGCGAAGACGGCGGGGGCGCCGCCGTTGACGTACGACACCGAGGTGAACTTGGAGCCGAACGCGCCGTCGTCGACCAGGTCCCGCACCATCTCGGCCGCCTTCAGCACCGCCGGGTCGCCCCAGCCCTCGGCGTCGCCGTCCTGGATGCGCCGGAAGACCTCCGGGCCGCCGAGCCGGTCGACCAGGTACTCCAGCCACATCAGTTCCGGCCAGATGTCGGAGCCGCCGAGCGCGAACGGGGTGACGCCCGCCCGCTTCAGCTTGGCGTTGATGTCGAGGAGCTGGTCCCAGGTGGTGGGCGGGGTCAGCTTGTGCTCGGCGAAGACGGACTTGTTGTAGAAGAGGATCACCGGCTGCATGCCGCGCATGGGGACGCCGTAGTGGCGGCCCTTGAGGTCGCCGGCCGCGAGCACCGAGGGCAAGAAGCCCTTCTTCAGCACCTCGTCGTTCTCGATGATGTCAGTGAGGTCGATCAGCTTGCCCGCCTCGACGTACGGCTTGATCGAGCCGCCGCCCCAGTTGAAGAACACGTCCGGCGCGCCGGGCGAGCCCATGGCGGTGCGCAGCTTGGGGGAGTAGTCGGAGCCGGGGATGCGCTCCAGCTTGATCGTGCCGCCCGCCTTCTTCGCCGCGGCCGACTTGTTGAAGCGGTCCACGGCCGCCTGCTGGACCTTCACCGCGTCGTCGCCGTAGACGAAGGCGGTGAGGGTGCCGCCGCCGCTGCCGGAGCCGCCGGAGGAGCCGCAGGCGGACAGGCCGGTGGTGAGCAGGGTGGTGGCGCCGGCACCGAGCACCCAGCGTCTGCTGAACGAACGTCCGCCGATGGACGTGTGGGACCCCATGGCAGCAACCTTTCGACTTTCTGGACGCCCGGAAGGGCGAATGTTTCGGGATGAATATCGAATGTTCCGGGAACCTAAGGCGCCGCGCGGGGTCCGTCAAGGGGTCGCGCAGAGATACGATCGCGGGCATGACTCCACCGGAACGCGCTCAAACCCAGACGGCACGGCGGTCCGCGCAGACCGCGACGCTCGCGGAGATCGCCCGCGAGGCGGGCGTGTCCGCCCCGACTGTTTCGAAGGTCCTCAACGGACGCGCGGACGTCGCCCCCGCGACCCGCAACCGCGTGGAGGAACTGCTGCGCGCCCACGGCTACCGGCGCCGCCGCGCCGAGTCCACCCGGTCGCCGCTCGTCGACCTCGTCTTCCACGAGATGGAGAGCGCCTGGGCGCTGGAGGTCATCCGCGGCGTGGAGAACGTGGCCCGGGACGCCGGGCTGAGCGTCGTGCTCTCCGAGAGCGCGGGGCGGCTCACCCCAGGACGGTCCTGGGCGGACCAGGTCGCCGCGCGCCGCCCGCACGGCGTCATCCTGGTGCTGTCCGAGCTCGACGAGTCGCAGCGGGCCCTGCTGACCAGCCGGTCCATCCCGTTCGTGGTGATGGACCCGGCCGGCGACCCGGGCTCCGACGTGCCGTCCATCGGCGCCACCAACTGGCAGGGCGGCCTCGCCGCCACCCGGCACCTGGTCGACCTCGGCCACCGGCGCATCGGGGCGATCACCGGGCCGTCGCGGATGATGTGCAGCCGGGCCCGGATCGACGGCTACCGGGCCGCGCTGGAGACCGCCGGGGTGCCCGTCGACCCCGCGCTGATCAGGAACGGCGACTTCCACCACGAGTCCGGCTACCGGCTGGGCCTGGAACTGCTCCGCCGGCCCGACCGACCGACGGCCGTCTTCGCCGGGAACGACCTCCAGGCGCTCGGGCTGTACGAGGCGGCGCGCGAGCTGGGGCTGCGGGTGCCGGAGGACCTCAGCGTCGTCGGGTTCGACGACTTGCCGGTCGCCCGGTGGGTGGGCCCGCCGCTGACGACCGTGCGGCAGCCGCTGACCGAGATGGCCGAGGCGGCGGCGCGGCTGGTGCTGGAGCTGGGGCGCGGGGACGAGACGACGCCGGCGGCGACGCGGGTGGAACTGGCGACGAGCCTGGTGGTGCGCAGCAGCACGGCCGCGCCCGCGGGGTCCTGAGCCGGATCGCGCGGGGGCGTCGCGCGGGGGACGTCCGCCCGGGGTGGAGCCCGGAAGGCGGCCGAGTGTGGCCGAAAGTCGCCCTATTGACGTCCCGCCTCTCCCGCCCCAACACTCCTCCGCAGCCAATCGGTTGTATGACCGAAACTTTCGGAGGCACCCGCATATGAGATCTCTGAGATCCGGCTTCTCCCTGGCGTCGGCGGTCGTCGGCGCCGCCGCGACGCTCGGCGCCCTGCTCGCCGCCGCCCCCGCCGCGCACGCCGCCGACGTACCGCTGCGCGAGTCGGCCGACGCCAAGGGAAAGGTCATCGGCACGGCGGCCGGCGGCTCCCACCTCACCGGCGCACGCGGTGAGATCACCGGGCGGGAGTTCAACTGGCTCACCCCCGAGAACGCCATGAAGTGGGAGGCGGTGGAGCCCAGCCGCGGCACCTACAACTGGGCCGAGGCCGACCGGATCGTCGACTTCGCCCAGGCCCACGGCCAGCAGGTCCGCGGTCACACCCTGGTCTGGCACAGCCAGAACCCGAGCTGGCTCACGGGCGGCTCCTTCACCCCGGCCGAACTGCGCACCATCCTCCAGAACCACATCTCCACCGAGATGACCCGCTACAAGGGCAAGGTCGCCGCCTGGGACGTCGTCAACGAGGCGTTCAACGAGGACGGCACCTACCGCCAGTCCCTCTGGTACACCGGCCTCGGCACCGACTACATCGCCGACGCGCTCACCTGGGCCCGCGCCGCCGACCCCGCTGCCAAGCTCTACATCAACGACTACAACGTCGAGGGCGTCAACGCGAAGAGCACCGCCCTGTACAACCTGGTCAAGTCCCTGAAGGAGCGCGGCGTCCCGATCGACGGCGTCGGCCTGCAGGCCCACCTGATCCTCGGCCAGGTGCCGTCCACCCTCCAGCAGAACATCCAGCGCTTCGCCGACCTCGGCGTGGACGTGGCCATCACCGAGCTGGACATCCGCATGCAGCTCCCGGCGACCCAGGCCAAGCTGGCCCAGCAGGCCGCCGAGTACAAGGCCGTCATGAACGCCTGCCTCGCCGTGGCACGCTGCACCGGCGTCACCGTCTGGGGCTTCAACGACGCCGACTCCTGGGTCCCGGACGTCTTCGACGGCTACGGCGCGGCCACGCCGTACGACGAGAACCTCGCGCCCAAACCGGCGTACTACGCCATCGCCGAGTCGCTCGGCGGGACCGGCCAGCCCGGCCCCGGCGACGGCTGCAAGGCGACGTACAGCGTCGTCAGCCAGTGGAACACCGGCTTCACCGGCCAGGTGCGGATCGACTGCGCGGGCACCGCGCTGGCGTCCTGGAAGGCGAACTGGACGTTCGCCGCGGGCCAGCGGATCAGCCAGGCGTGGAACGCGAACTGCACCCAGTCCGGCACCGCGGTGAGCTGCTCGAACCTGTCCTACAACGGGACGGTCCCGGCGGGCGGTTCGGTGACGTTCGGGTTCAACGGCACGTGGAGCGGGAGCAACCCGGTGCCGGTGGTGACCCTGGGGTGAGACGGGGTGACCCCGCGGTGATGGGCGGCCGCGGAATCTGAGATTTCCCCAAGAAAAGACGATCCGGCGTTTCTCCTCGCCATAATTCGGACTTATGTTCCTCCGTGTGGCGGGACTTGACGAACACGGGGACGAGGGCAGACCGGTGGGCCGGCGGTCACGATGGCTGAGGACCGCCGGCCTGGCCCTCACCGCGCTGCTGATCCTGGGCGCCGGAGCGGCCGGCTGGGTCTACTGGCAGCTCAGCGACAACATCACCGGCGTGGACATCGACCACGCCCTCGGCGACGACCGTCCCTCGCGGGCGACGGGCGGCCCGTCTCCCGGCGCCCCCGCGCTGCCCGGCGGCCCGCTGAACCTCCTCGTCCTCGGCTCGGACTCCCGCGACGGCGCCGCCAACCGTGAACTGGGCGGCGGCGAGGGCGGCAGCGCCCGGTCCGACACGGCGATGGTCGTCCACCTCGACGCGGGACGCACCGCGGCGACCGTGGTCAGCATCCCGCGCGACACCCTGGTCACCCGGCCGGCCTGCCCGCTCGAGTCCGGCGGCGAGTCGGCCGCGGCGGACGGAGTGATGTTCAACAGCGCCTACGAGGTGGGCGGCCCGGTGTGCGCGGTGAAGACCGCCGAGTCGCTGACCGGCGTCCGGATGGACCACTACGTCGAGATCGACTTCGCCGGCTTCGCGCGGCTGGTCGACGCGCTCGGCGGGGTCACCGTCACCACCGAGGAGGACATCGACGACGACCTCAGCCGGCTGCGGCTGGCGGCCGGCACCCACCACCTCGACGGCGAGCAGGCGCTCGGCCTGGCCCGCACCAGGCACGGCATCGGCGACGGCAGCGACCTCGGCCGGATAGGGCTCCAGCACGCCCTGGTCAAGGCGCTGCTGGCGCGGGTCTCGGAGATCGGCCTGTTCGCCGACCCGGCACGGCTCTACGACGTCGCCGACGCGGTCACCGGCAGCCTCACCACCGACACCGGCCTCGACTCGCTCGGCGAGCTGACCGGCCTGGCCCGGACCCTGCGGGACCTCCCGCCGGACGCGGTCACCACCCTGACCATGCCGGTCACCCCGGCCCCCGCCGACCCCAACCGGGTGGTGGCGAAGGCCCCGGAGGCGGACCGGCTGTGGGCGTCGCTGCGGTGAGACGCGCCTTCGCGGAGCGGACGGGCACTGCCGGGCAGACCCCAGGGCCCGTCGGCCGGATCGTCCCGGCGTCGCGGGGCCGGCCGGAGGGCGCCGCACCTCACAGCCGGCCTGATCCGAACGACAGGCCCTAGTCCTCGGCCGTCCCCGGGGAGCAGGGCCGGCGCAGCAGGCCGTCCAGGACGCGTTCGAGCTGTTCCCGGATGTCGTAGCCGGCCTTCACCTTGTGCCAGCGGTCCGACAGCTCGGCCAGCCGCGGCAGTTCGGCCGCGTCGTCCTCGGTGATCAGGTCGGGGAAGAGCGGCGTGCGGCCGGGGTCGGCGGCGCGGCGGGCGTCGGCGCGCCGGAAGACCAGTGAGCCGTGGATGACGTACCAGAGCGTGTGGTAGGCGTGCACCGCCTCCTCGGGGCTCAGCCCGCAGGCGATCGCCGAGTCGATGATCTCCTCCGCCGTCCACCACGCCTCCTTGTCGGTGAGGTCGCCGAGGGCGAGGACGTCGACGACCCAGATCATCTCGGCCAGCACGTCGTGCATGTGCACGGCGGTGACGAGGATGCGCTCGCGCGGATCGTCGGGCAGGGACGGGCGGGGGACGGCCGCGGCCATGCCCGTCAGGGTGAGCATGAGCAACTCGACCTTGTCGCGGACGTGGTGGTACAGCGCCATCGGGGTGGCACCGACCTCCTTGGCGATCCGCCGCATGGAGACCGCCTCGACGCCCTCCTCCAGGATGATGCGCCGCGTCACGTCGACGATCTGCCCCGCCTCGATCCGGCGCGGGCGGCCCCGTCGGCGCGCTCCCAAGCTGTCTGTCGTCGCCACGGAGACCATTGTTCCGCGCTGCATCGGCGGTGTCGGGGCCGTCCGATCTGTGGGAACGTACTACGGCAGAAAACGACCGAAGACTGTCGACATGTGGGCCGATCCGGGCGTTCTTCTGATCGGCGTACCACCGGCAGGAAGCCTTATGGATCCGGCCGTTCGCGCCGGGGGGTCACCCGGCGTCACCCCGGTGCGGACGCCCCAGCAGCATGGCGGGCGCACCCGCCACCCGGGTGAGGAAGACGGTCACCGCGGCGCTGCCGTGCGGCTTGGGCAGCACCTTCCGCCGCAGCTCCTCGGGTTCGACGGCCGACCCCCGCTTCTTCACGGTCAGCACGCCCACCTCCCGCTCCCGCAGCAGCGCCTTGAGCTTCTTGACGTTGAAGGGCAGGTGGTCGGTGATCTCGTAGGCGGTGGCGTACGGCGTCTCCCGTACCTCGTCGGCGGTGACGTACGCGATGGTCGCGTCGAGCAGCCCCCCGCCGACCTGTTCGGCCACCTCGGCCACCAGGTGGGCGCGGATGACCGCACCGTCCGGCTCGTACAGGAACCGTCCGACGGGCCGCACCTCCGGGTCGGCGAGCCCGCGTCCGGTCAGGGTGCGCGGCCCGGGCAGCAGGGTGGCCCGCACCAGGCCGGGCCCGGTGCCGAACCACAGCACGGCCTCCTTCACGTCCCCGCCGTCCGAGATCCACTCCGCCTCGGCGGCCTGCGGCACCGCTTCGTGCGGGATGCCGGGAGCCACCTTGAGGGCGGCGTGCGGGGCCCGCAGGGCGGCCTCGACGGCCCAGGACAGCGGCGGCGAGTAGGCCTCCGGGTCGAAGACGCGGCCCCGCCCGCCGCGCCGCGCGGGGTCGACGAAGACGGCGTCCCAGCCGTCCGTCGCGACCTCGGTGACGTCCGCCTCGCGCACCTCGATCAGGTCCGCCAGCCCCAGTTCCTCGGCGTTCGCCCGGGCGACGGCCGCCGTCAGCGGGTCCCGGTCGACGGCGAGCACCCGGATCCCGGCCCGTGCCAGCGCGATGGCGTCCCCGCCGATCCCGCAGCACAGGTCGGCCACGGAGGTGACGCCCAGCTCCCGCATCCGCCGCGCCCGGTACGCGGCGACGCTCGCGCGGGTCGACTGCTCGACCCCGTTGGGGGTGAAGAACATCCGCCCGGCGTCCTCGGCCCCGAACTTGGCGACCGCCCGCTGCCGCAGCCGCGCCTGCCCGAGCGCCGCCGACACCAGCTCGGCCGGGTGCTCGCGGCGCAGCCGGGTGGCGACGGCCAGTTCCCGGGCGGGGTCGGTGCCGCGGACCTCGTCGAGGAGGGCGCCGCCCTCGGGGGTGCGCAGGGCGTTCAGTGCGTTGACCGGGTTGTTCACCGGCCCATTGTCGGCCAGTCGGTGGACGGTGTGCCGCCGGCGGCGGTGTCGGCCCGGGACGGAGGGGTGGTGGCTGGGAAGATCCGGCACCATGCGACTAGTCGTACAAAATGAAAAAAGCGGGACGTATGCCACCCGCCCGCGCCTCGCGCGCGCCGCCCGCCTCCGCGCCGCGCGCACCACCCGCCTGCTTGCCGCGCGCGCCGCGTACGCCGCGCGCCTGCGCGCCGGTGCCGCCGTGCTCGCCGCCGCGGCCCTCGTCTCCGGCTGCGGGCCGGGCGGCGACGGCGAGCAGGCCCGCCCCGCCGCCGGCCAGGAACCGCCCCGGCACAAGTCCGCCGCCGACGCGCTCGACTCCTACGCCTCCCGGCTGCGTGCCGAGCATGCCGCGCGCGTCGCCGCCGCGAAGCGCTGGGGCCTGCGCAGGGTCCCGCTCACCGCCCCGCCCCCGCCGGCGAAGAAGCCGCGCATCCGGACCCGGGACGGCTTCGAGGTCGACGGCCACCGCGAGGAGAACCTCCCCCCGGTGTTCACCACCGTCCCCACCCGGCACAAGGTCGTCTTCCTCACCATCGACGACGGCGCCGAGAAGGACCCGGCGTTCCTGCGGATGATGAGCGAGCTGAGGATCCCGTACACCGCCTTCCTCAGCGACTACCTGGTCAAGGAGGACTACGGCTACTTCAAGCGCATGCAGGACCGGGGGGCGCCGCTCAACAACCACACCCTCCACCACCCCTACCTGCCCGCCCTGTCCTACGCCCGCCAGAAGCGCGAGATCTGCGGCATGCAGGACGTCATCGAGCGGCGCTACGGCAAGCGCCCGCTGCTCTTCCGGCCGCCCTTCGGCAACTACGACCGCGACACCCTGCGCGCCGCCAAGACCTGCGGGATCACCCATGTGCCGCTGTGGAACGAGGAGGTCTTCGTCGACCGGTGGGAATACCGCGAGTGGGACCGCAGGATCCGCCCCGGCGACATCGTCCTCAGCCACTTCCGCGGCAGGGACGACTGGAAGGGCACCATGCCCGACATGATCCGCCGCTTCCTGGACAAGGTCACCGCCGAGGGGTACGCCGTGGCCCGCCTGGAGGACTACCTGTGAGGGCGCGGCGGGCCGGTGCGTGCGCCCTGCTGCTCCTCCTGGCGACCGGCTGCGCGGCGGCCCAGGAGGGCGCACCGGGCTCCGCCGCCCACCGCGCGGCCCCGTCCGTCCCGCCGCACCTGCGCTGGGGCCTGACCGCCCCGCTGCCGCCGCCCCCGCCGCCGAGCGTGCGGCCGCCCGCGCGCTCCGGCCCGCCCGCGGCCGGCCTCCCGCCGGTCGTCGACCGCGTGCCCACCCGCGACGAGGTCGTCTTCCTCACCTACGACGACGGCGCCGAGAAGGACCCCCGCTTCGTCGACCTGGTGCGCGAACTGCGCCTGCCGGTCACCATGTTCCTCACCGACAGCGTCGCCGGACCCGGCTACGGCCACTTCGCCCGCCTGCGCGCGGTCGGCGCCGGCCTGCAGAACCACACCCTCGACCACGCCGCCCTGCGTGGCCTGCCGTACGCCGGCCAGCGCGCCGAGATCTGCGGGCAGCAGCACAAGCTCCGGGCCCGCTTCGGCGTCCGCCCCCACCTCTTCCGCCCGCCCTACGGCGCCTACGACGCCACCACGCTGCGGGCGGCGGCGGACTGCGGCATCCGTGCGGTGGTCCTCTGGCGCGCCACCATGACCGCCACCGACCTGGCCTTCACCGAGGGGGCCCGCCGCCTCCACCCCGGCGACATCGTCGCCGTCCCGGCGACGGAGACCCTGAAGCCGAGCCTGAAGGAGCGGACGGTGCGCCTGCTGCGCCGCATCCAGGAACAGGGCCTGACGGTCGGAAAGCTGGACGACTACCTGTGAGACGCCGGCGCGCGACGGCGGACGCGCCACGACGGGCGCGGAACGACCGGCGCGGAACGACCGGCGCGCGCCCCGGGGCGGGGGACGCGCCGCACCGCAATTGGCACTCCGCTTGACCGAGTGCTAATCGCGGTCATAGTCTCGGCTCTGGCACTCCCCCCTGGAGAGTGCCAAACAAGCGACGGGCAGGTCCGGCACCCGCGACGACGGATCGACCTGGTCGCCACCTCAGACAGTTAACCCCGTGAGATCTCCGAAGGGGGAGGTCGGATCGTGACGACCGCCAGCTCCAAGGTTGCCATCAAGCCGCTCGAGGACCGCATCGTGGTCCAGCCGCTGGACGCCGAGCAGACCACGGCCTCTGGCCTGGTCATTCCGGACACCGCCAAGGAGAAGCCCCAGGAGGGCGTCGTCCTGGCCGTGGGCCCGGGCCGAGTCGAGGACGGCAAGCGCGTCGAGCTCGACGTGAAGGTCGGCGACGTCGTGCTCTACAGCAAGTACGGCGGCACCGAGGTGAAGTACAACAACGAGGAGTACCTCGTCCTCTCGGCTCGCGACGTGCTCGCGATCATCGAGAAGTAAGCCGTCACCTCGACGCGAAGAGCTTTGCCACTGCGCCCCTGGTTCCCGCGACCCTAAGAAGCCGGGCGCCCGGGGCGCAGTCACTTTTTCACCCACATTCGAGAGGGCTCACGCTGTCATGGCGAAGATCCTGAAGTTCGACGAGGACGCCCGTCGCGCCCTCGAGCGCGGCGTCAACAAGCTTGCCGACACGGTCAAGGTGACGATCGGCCCCAAGGGCCGCAACGTCGTCATCGACAAGAAGTTCGGCGCTCCCACCATCACCAACGACGGTGTCACCATCGCCCGCGAGGTCGAGGTCGAGGACCCGTACGAGAACCTCGGCGCCCAGCTGGTGAAGGAGGTGGCGACCAAGACCAACGACATCGCGGGTGACGGCACCACCACCGCCACCGTGCTGGCCCAGGCCCTGGTGCGCGAGGGCCTGAAGAACGTCGCCGCCGGCGCCTCCCCGGCCGCCCTGAAGAAGGGCATCGACGCCGCCGTCAAGGCCGTCTCCGACGACCTGCTGGCGACCGCCCGCCCGATCGACGAGAAGTCCGACATCGCCGCCGTCGCCGCGCTGTCCGCCCAGGACCAGCAGGTCGGCGAGCTGATCGCCGAGGCGATGGACAAGGTCGGCAAGGACGGTGTCATCACCGTCGAGGAGTCCAACACCTTCGGTCTCGAGCTGGACTTCACCGAGGGCATGGCCTTCGACAAGGGCTACCTGTCGCCGTACTTCGTGACGGACCAGGAGCGCATGGAGGCCGTCCTCGACGACCCGTACATCCTCATCCACCAGGGCAAGATCTCCGCCATCGCGGACCTCCTGCCGCTGCTGGAGAAGATCATCCAGTCGAACGCGTCCAAGCCCCTGCTGATCATCGCCGAGGACGTCGAGGGCGAGGCCCTGTCCACCCTCGTCGTGAACAAGATCCGCGGCACCTTCAACGCCACCGCGGTGAAGGCCCCCGGCTTCGGCGACCGCCGCAAGGCGATGCTCCAGGACATGGCGGTCCTCACCGGCGCCACGGTCATCTCCGAGGAGGTCGGCCTCAAGCTCGACCAGGTCGGCCTGGACGTGCTCGGCTCCGCCCGCCGCGTCACCGTCACCAAGGACGACACCACGATCGTCGACGGCGCCGGCAAGTCCGAGGACGTGCAGGGCCGCGTCGCCCAGATCAAGGCCGAGATCGAGAACACGGACTCCGACTGGGACCGCGAGAAGCTCCAGGAGCGCCTCGCGAAGCTGGCCGGCGGCGTGTGCGTGATCAAGGTCGGCGCCGCCACCGAGGTGGAGCTGAAGGAGAAGAAGCACCGTCTGGAGGACGCCATCTCCGCGACCCGCGCCGCGGTCGAGGAGGGCATCGTCTCCGGTGGTGGCTCCGCGCTCGTCCACGCCGTGAAGGTGCTGGAGGACAACCTCGGCAAGACCGGCGACGAGGCCACCGGTGTCTCCGTCGTCCGCAAGGCCGCCGTCGAGCCGCTGCGCTGGATCGCCGAGAACGCCGGCCTGGAGGGCTACGTCATCACCTCCAAGGTCGCCGAGCTCGACAAGGGCCAGGGCTTCAACGCCGCCACCGGTGAGTACGGCGACCTGGTCAAGGCCGGCGTCATCGACCCGGTGAAGGTCACCCGCTCCGCCCTGGAGAACGCCGCCTCCATCGCCTCCCTCCTCCTCACGACCGAGACCCTGGTCGTCGAGAAGAAGGAAGAGGAGCCGGAGCCGGCGGGCCACGGCCACGGTCACGGCCACGCCCACTGACCCGACACCCCCGCAGAAGGCCCCAGCCACCCCCGAGGCGCTGGGGCCTTCCCCTTTCGGGGGCGTGGGGAGGTTCGGCAGGACTTCGGCCGCCCGTCGGCGCGGATGGCCCGACTGCTTTCCCGAGATGCTGAGCGGCCGCGATCAACGCGCTCATGGGGCGGGGCCCGCGCCGCGAGCGGAGGGTGCGGTGCACATCCGGTGCAGGAAGGAGGCCCGGCGCCTGGTGGTGCCGGGCCTCCCGTTCCCCTCGCGGGTCTTTCGCGTACCCCGCGGGCACGCACGTGTCGCGTCAGCGCTCCAGCTCGTCGAAGACGCCCAGTTGCTGCATCAGGCCCAGCCGGTCGTACTCCCACCAGCCCTCGGCGAGCTTCCCGTCCCCGCCGCACCGGAAGACCGTCGTCCCGCTCATCGAGACCTCCTTGCCGGTGGCCGGGATCCCCAGGAACTCGCCCTTGTGCCTGCCCTTCCAGTACCAACGGGCGCACACCCGGTCGCCCTCGGCGATCAGGTCCTCGATGCTGAACTCGAAGTCGAAGCCGTCCCGCCACATCCGCATACCGCGCCGGACGCGGTCCATGCCGATCGCGTCCTCCACGTTCGCCGGATCATGGTCGTGGTAGTGCTCCGACAGCACCTCGCCCAAGGGTGGCAGTTCCCCGCCGGGTGTGGCCAGCAGCTCGAAGAACCGCCGCACCGTGGCGGTGGCCAACTGCTCGTCCCGCACCACGTCGAGGTCGGTGAACGTGGGCATCTCGTCGCAGAGGGCCACCATCTCCCGGAAGATCCGGTCCGTCTCCGGCAGATGGGAGTTGCGCATCGCCTCTTCGTAGGAGGGGAACTCCACGATCTCGATGAAGTGCGACGCGTCGGACCGGTCCTTGCCGATCACGTTGTGCGTCGCCGTCCGTTTCCCCTTGGTCTGCTCGACCCACTCGTCCATCAGCCGGTTCATCTCGTCGAACCGGCCCGTCTTGCAGTCGATGAGCTGTACGAACGTCATGGTGCCGCCTCCGGCCCCCCTCGAAGGTCCGGGATCAGCACCATTGTCCTCCCCTGCCGCCGGGCGGACACCCCCTAGCGCTGCGTGCGGTGCTCCGGTCCGTACTTCCGCCCCGCCCGGGAGCTGATCCCCCCGAGCAGGCCGCGCGGCACCAGCTTCGTCGCGCCCAGCAGCACCTTGTAGCGCGGGTCCGGCACCGACAGGGACTTGCCGCGGGCCAGGTCCGCCAGGGCGGCGGCGACGAGCTTGTCCGCGTCGAGCCACATCCAGCCGGGGATGTTGTCCGTGCCCATCCCGGCCCGCTGGTGGAACTCGGTGCGCACGAAGCCGGGGCACAGCGCCATCAGCCGGACGCCGCTGCCCGCCAGGTCCCTCGCGGCGCCCTGGGTGAACTGCACGACCCACGCCTTGGAGGCGCCGTACGTCCCGCGCGGGACGAAGGCCGCCACGGAGGCGACGTTGATCACGCCGCCGCGCCCGCGCTCGCGCATCGCCCCGGCCGCCGCGGAGGTCAGCCGCAGTACGGCCTCGCAGTGGACCTTGAGCATCCTCAGCTCGTCGGCCGTCGGCACGTCGAGATAGCGGCCCTTGTGGCCGAAGCCGGCGTTGTTGACCAGCAGGTCGACGGGGTTCTTGCGGTCGGCCAGCCGGGCGGCGACCGCCTCGATGCCGTCGTCGGCGGCCAGGTCCGCCGTCAGCACCTCGGCCTCGATGCCGTGCCGGTCGTGCAGTTCGGTCGCCTGTTCCCGGAGGCGCTTGGTGTCCCGCGCCACCAGGACGAGGTCGTGCCCGTCAGCCGCCAGCCGCCGTGCGAAGGCGGCGCCGATTCCCGCGGTCGATCCCGTAATCAGAGCCGTTGTCATGCGGCAAGCGTAGTGACCCGGACGGACGGCGTCCGCTCCCGTGACGTCCGTTCAGATGCTGTTCGCCCGGCCTTGCCCGGTCCCGTCCGGGCTGTCCGTCCGTCCCCCGCTCGGCCCGCCCGCCCCGTACTTCTCCAGGTACGCGCGGGCCACCGCCAGCGCTTCCGGGTGCAGGGCCGCGCCCGCCGCGGGCAGCAGCGGCAGCAGTTCCCGTTCGGTGGTGACCGCGCGGAACTGGAGGGCGACCGTGATGTCGTGGCCGGGACGGTGGACGATCTCCACCGCGTCGCCCGCGCGGATCTCGCCCGCCTCGATCACCCGCAGGTACGCCCCCGGAGCCGCCCGCCGCGTGAACCGCTTCACCCAGCCCTGTTCACCCATGTGGCCCTGGAAGGTGAGGCAGGGGATCCGCCCGGAGGTGACCTCCAGGACCACCCGCGGCCCGACCCGCCAGCGCTCACCGATCAGGGCGCCGGAGACGTCGACGCCCGAGGTGGTCAGGTTCTCGCCGAACGACCCGTTCGTCAGCGGCCGGCCCAGCTCGCGCTCCCAGGCGTCGAGGTCCTCCCGGGCCATCGCGTACACGGCCTGGTGGTCCCCGCCGTGATGGCGCACGTCGCAGACCGCGTCCCCCGCGAGCCCGCTCGCCCCGGACCCCTTGGTGCCGGGCGCCGCCACGCGGACCGGACCGTCCGCGGGACGCTTGTCGATGCCGGTCAGGCCGTCGGGCTGGTCGGTGTACGGCACGGCCCGGGGCCGGCCCAGGTTCACTGACAGAAGCCTCATGGCCGCACCGTAGACCCTGGCAGTCAAAAGTGTCGACGCGCTATTCGCCGTCGTGCCCAAGAACCGCTTATAGTAAAAGGGTGATCGAAGCCCGTCATCTGCGCGTGCTGCGCGCGGTCGCCGCCACCGGATCCTTCTCCGCCGCGGGACGCGAGCTGGGCTGCACTCAGCCCGCCGTCAGCCAGCAGATGAAGGCCCTGGAGACCTCCGTGGGCACGCCGCTGCTGGTGCGCAGCGGGCGGGAGATGCGCCTGACCCAGGCGGGCGAGGCGCTGGTGCGGCACGCCGCCGGGATCCTCGCCGGGCTCACCGCGGCAGAGGAGGAGGTCGCCGCGATAGCGGGCCTGCGGGCCGGACGGGTGCGGCTGGTGTCCTTCCCGAGCGGCAGCTCCACCCTCGTCCCCACCGCCCTGGCCGCGCTGCGCGCCGCGCACCCCGGTACCCGGGTCTCCCTGGAGGAGGCGGAGCCGCCCCGGTCGGTGCGGCTGCTGCGTGAGGGGGACTGCGACATCGCGCTCGCCTTCCGGTACGAGGGCGCGTCGGGTGCCGAGGAATGGGACGACCTCGTCGTGCGGCCGCTGCTCACCGACCCGCTGGTCGGGCTCGTGCCCGAGGGGCACCGGCTGGCCGGCGCGGCGTCCGTGCCCATCGCCGAACTCGCCGACGAGCCCTGGATCGCGGGCTGCCCGCGCTGTCGCGGTCAGCTGGTCGAGGTGTGCGAGGGTGCCGGTTTCACGCCCCGGATCGATTTCGCCACGGACGACTATCCGGCGGTGGTCGGACTGGTGGGCGCGGGGCTCGGTGTGGCCGTCCTGCCGCAGCTGGCGATCGAGTCGGTGCGGCCGAGGGGCGCGCGGACGGTGGCGCTGGAACCGGCGGTGCGGCGGGAGGTCGTCGCGCTGACCCTGCCGGACCTGGCGCAGGTGCCGGCCGTGGCGGCGACGCTGGACCAGCTGGGGCGGGCGGCGGCGCGCTGACGCGCTGAACGGGCTGGGGCACGGCCGAGGGCACGCGCGCGCGTGCCCCTTGTTCTGTGCGGTGTGCGGATGTCCGTCCGGGCGTGCGGACGGGGTGCGCGGTTCGTTTGTGGAGAAACGTTCCTTCAGGTGTTCGAAGCGGTGGTTCCGCTCGCCGTCGACGCCGGCACCAGCCGGTGGCGCGCCCGGCCCATGAGCTCTTCGCGCTCGTCCTCGGTCAACCCGCCCCACACGCCGTACGGTTCGCGTACGGCCAGCGCGTGAGCCGCGCACTGCGCGCGGACCGGGCACCTCATGCAGACCTCTTTGGCCGAGTTCTCACGAGCGCTCCGCGCCGCCCCGCGCTCGCCCTCCGGATGGAAGAAGAGCGAGCTGTCCACCCCGCGACAGGCCGCGAGGAGCTGCCAGTCCCACAGGTCCGCGTTCGGTCCGGGAAGGCGGGAGAAATCTGCCATTGCGTGACCCCTTGTAGCCGTTCTGACGGATACGGTGCCCACGACCGTACATCTACGATCTAAGGAGATGAAAATATGACTCATTGCGAATCTAGCCTCAGACATCACCAGATGGGAAGAAATAGGGCTAAATGGGGCATGGTTGTGATGAAAGCTTGAGAGTCTGCCGCGCGCGTCTGCATCGTGTTCGAGCCCTCACGTAGAGTGCCGAAGATGGCACACGGCTCCGTAACCCTTTCGAGTGACCGTCGTTGAGAGGGCGGAGGCGGTTGAAAACACAAGCGCTCGGGCAGGTGTCCGAGACGGTCGACCGCACAGGTGACGATTTCGTACCAGCCTGGAGGCTCAAGGTGACGTGCATCAGCTGCGGAGGGCGGCCATGACTTCCGTCCTCGTCTGCGACGACTCCCCGCTTGCCCGAGAGGCGCTTCGCCGGGCGGTCGCGACCGTGCCCGGCGTGGAGCGTGTGACGACGGCGGCCAACGGCGAGGAAGTCCTCCGCCGCTGGGGTGCCGACCGCTCGGACCTGATCCTGATGGACGTGCGCATGCCCGGTCTGGGCGGCGTCGAGACCGTGCGGCGGCTGCTGTCCGCCGACCCCGGAGCGCGCATCATCATGCTCACCGTCGCCGAGGACCTGGACGGCGTGGCCCTCGCGGTCGCCGCCGGTGCCCGCGGCTACCTGCACAAGGACGCCTCCCGCGCGGAGCTGAGGGCCACCGTGACGCAGGCCCTCGCCGACCCCACCTGGCGGCTGGCCCCGCGCCGGCTGCGCTCCGCCGAGATGGGCGCCGCGCCCACCCTCACCGCGCGGGAGATCCAGGTCCTGGAAGGCATGAGCCACGGTCGCTCCAACGCCGAGATCGGCCGCGAGCTGTTCCTCTCCGAGGACACCGTCAAGACCCACGCCCGCCGGCTCTTCAAGAAGCTCGGCGCCTCGGACCGGGCCCACGCGGTGGCGCTCGGCTTCCGCTGGGGCCTGGTGCGCTGACCGACCGCCCGGCCGGCTCGTACGGCACGCGGCCGACCGGTGGCGCCGGCGGTCCGTGCGGCGCTCCGCGCGGGGCGAGGGACACCCGGACGCCCGGTGGACCGTGCGGCCCGCGCCGGCCCGGCCGTGCGGTGGATGCGTACGGCGCGGGATCATCCAGCCGCGAGCGCGGAGGAGGGAGTCGACGCGATGGGGGCACCCCCCTGCGCCGGCCCTGCGGCGAGCCGGGCCCTCGCGGCGAGATGGGATCCCCGCGCCTGCCGGGAGGCCGAGCGGCGGGCCGCCGCCCCGGCCGGGGGCGCGCGACTCGCCGGGACGCCCCGCGAGCACGGCGCCCACGAACCCGGCACATGCCCCGGCCGTGCCCCGACGCGCCCCCGGCCCCGTCGGTCCGGCCCGCACCGTATGACCGCGCGGGGAAGCGCCCCGGCACCGGCCGGGGCGGGTTCTCCCGGTGCCCGCGCCCTGCGCGGCCGGCCGAGCGCGCTGAGGCGGGCACGCGTATCCCGGAGTAACCCCCCGCGACGCCGTGGCCGCTGGTCAACGCGTCGGGACGGCCGGCCGGCGGACGCCCGCTGCTCGTTTCGGCGCGGATGCCGCATCCTTGAGGTGTGGAGTTCCTCGGGGACGAGTCGGTCGAGCGGGAGGGGAGGGCGCAGGGGATGAGTTCCGGCGCACCTGCTCATAACGCTTCGGTGCACAACGACGGACGCGGTGCCGCGGATCGCGCGGCCGCAGGGCACGATGGACCGATGCGCGACGACGAGGCGGTCACGGCTCCCGGGCCGATCGGCGCACTCGTGCACCGCGCCGTCGACGGGGACGAGCAGGCCACGCACGATCTGCTCGCCCACGTCCACCCGCTCGCGCTGCGCTACTGCCGCACCCGGCTGTCCCGGCTGCCGGGTGACGCCCGGCACTTCGTGGAGGACCTGGCGCAGGAGGTCTGCGTCGCCGTGCTGCTCGCCCTGCCGCGCTACCGGGACACCGGCCGCCCGTTCGAGGCGTTCGTGTTCGCCATCGCCGCGCACAAGGTCGCCGACCTCCAGCGGGCCGCGATGCGGCACCCGGGTTCGACGGCGGTGCCCTCGGACGAGATGCCCGAGCGGCCCGACGACTCCCTGGGGCCCGAGGAGCGCGCGCTGCTCAGCAGCGACGCCGAATGGGCCAAGAAGCTGCTGGCCAACCTGCCGGAGAACCAGCGCGAGCTGCTGCTGCTGCGGATCGCGGTGGGGCTCACGGCGGAGGAGACCGGCCAGATGTTGGGAATGTCACCCGGGGCCGTCCGGGTCGCCCAGCACCGCGCCCTGAGCAGGCTGCGCGCGCTCGCCGAGCAGTAGGCGGCCGCCGCCCGTACCCAGCCCGTTCACGGCCCCCGCCGAACGGGCCGGACCGTCTCCCCGTATGAAGATACGAAGCTGGGGGCCGCCCCGAACCGTGGAATGAGACGGCCGTTTATCCCGTTAGCATGGACATCCGCACCGATCAAGGCCATTTGGGGAAGGTGTCATGACTGCCAACGTCGACGGAGTGCCCGGAAAATTCGCGACACTCGGGCTGACCTACGACGACGTGCTGCTGCTGCCGGGCCCGTCGGACATGGCACCCGACGAGATCGACACCGCCTCGTACGTCTCCAAGAACGTCCGGGTGAACATCCCGCTGCTGTCCGCCGCAATGGACAAGGTGACCGAGTCCCGCATGGCGATCGCGATGGCCCGCCAGGGCGGTGTCGGCGTGCTGCACCGCAACCTGTCCATCGAGGACCAGGCCAACCAGGTCGACCTCGTCAAGCGCTCCGAGTCGGGCATGGTGACCGACCCGATCACCATCCACCCGGACGCCACGCTCGCCGAGGCCGACGCGCTGTGCGCGAAGTTCCGCATCAGCGGCGTCCCGGTCACGGACGGCGACAAGAAGCTGCTCGGCATCGTCACCAACCGCGACATGGCCTTCGAGACCGACCGCGCCCGCCGGGTGCGTGACGTCATGACGCCGATGCCGCTGGTCACCGGCAAGGTCGGCATCTCCGGCCCGGACGCCATCGAGCTGCTGCGCAAGCACAAGATCGAGAAGCTGCCGCTGGTCGACGACGAGGGCGTCCTCAAGGGCCTGATCACGGTCAAGGACTTCGTCAAGGCGGAGAAGTACCCGAACGCCGCGAAGGACGCCGAGGGCCGCCTGATCGTGGGCGCCGCCGTCGGTGTCGCCGGCGACGCCTTCGAGCGCGCCCAGGCGCTCATCGAGGCCGGTGTCGACTTCATCGTCGTCGACACCGCGCACGGCCACTCCCGCCTGGTCGGCGACATGATCGCCAAGATCAAGTCGAACTCCTCCGGCGTCGACGTCATCGGCGGCAACGTCGCCACCCGGGACGGCGCCCAGGCCCTGGTCGACGCGGGCGCGGACGGCATCAAGGTCGGGGTCGGCCCCGGCTCCATCTGCACCACCCGCGTGGTCGCCGGCGTCGGCGTCCCGCAGGTCACCGCCATCTACGAGGCCGCGCTGGCGGCCCGCGCGGCGGGTGTCCCGGTCATCGGCGACGGCGGCCTGCAGTACTCCGGCGACATCGCCAAGGCCCTGGTCGCGGGCGCCGACACGGTGATGCTCGGCTCGCTGCTCGCGGGCTGCGAGGAGTCGCCGGGCGAGCTGATGTTCATCAACGGCAAGCAGTTCAAGTCGTACCGCGGCATGGGCTCGCTGGGCGCCATGCAGTCCCGCGGCGACCGCAAGTCGTTCTCCAAGGACCGCTACTTCCAGGAGGGTGTCGCCTCCGACGAGCAGCTGATCCCCGAGGGCATCGAGGGCCAGGTGCCCTACCGCGGCCCGCTGTCCTCCGTGGTCCACCAGCTCGTGGGCGGCCTGCGCCAGTCGATGTTCTACGTCGGCGGCAAGACCGTGCCGGAGCTCCAGGAGCACGGCCGGTTCGTGCGGATCACCTCCGCCGGGCTCAAGGAGAGCCACCCGCACGACATCCAGATGACGGTCGAGGCGCCGAACTACAGCCGCAGCAAGTAGGCACCGCGCTCGGCAGGGGCGGCTCCGGGAACTCCGGGGCCGCCCTCGCCGTACCCGTCGGGGATACTGGAAGGCGCTGAAACGCATCAGGGAAAGGCCACACACGTGACTGAGATCGAGATCGGGCGCGGCAAGCGCGGCCGCCGGGCGTACGCCTTCGACGACATCGCCGTCGTCCCCAGCCGCCGTACGCGGGACCCGAAGGAGGTCTCGATCGCCTGGCAGATCGACGCCTACCGCTTCGAGCTGCCCTTCCTGGCGGCCCCCATGGACTCGGTCGTCTCGCCGGCCACGGCGATCCGGATCGGTGAGCTGGGCGGCCTCGGCGTGCTCAACCTCGAGGGCCTGTGGACGCGGTACGAGGACCCGCAGCCGCTGCTGGACGAGATCGTCGGCCTCGACGCCGAGACGGCCACCCGCCGGCTCCAGGAGATCTACGCGGCTCCCATCAAGGAGGAGCTGATCGGGCAGCGCATCAAGGAGGTGCGCGACTCGGGCGTGGTCACCGCGGCCGCGCTCTCCCCGCAGCGCACGGCGCAGTTCTCCAAGGCCGTGGTGGACGCGGGTGTGGACATCTTCGTCATCCGCGGCACGACGGTCTCCGCGGAGCACGTCTCCGGTTCGCACGAGCCGCTGAACCTGAAGCAGTTCATCTACGAGCTGGACGTCCCGGTGATCGTCGGCGGCTGCGCCACGTACACCGCCGCCCTGCACCTGATGCGCACCGGCGCGGCGGGCGTGCTGGTCGGCTTCGGCGGCGGCGCCGCGCACACCACGCGGAACGTGCTGGGCATCCAGGTGCCGATGGCGACCGCCGTGGCGGACGTGGCGGCGGCCCGCCGGGACTACATGGACGAGTCCGGCGGCCGGTACGTGCACGTCATCGCGGACGGCGGCGTCGGCTGGTCCGGCGACCTGCCCAAGGCGATCGCCTGCGGCGCCGACGCGGTCATGATGGGCTCCCCGCTGGCCCGCGCGACGGACGCGCCCGGCCAGGGCCACCACTGGGGCATGGAGGCGGTGAACGAGGAGCTGCCGCGCGGCAAGAAGGTGGGCCTCGGCACGGTCGGCACCATCGAGGAGATCCTGACCGGTCCGTCCCACACGCCGGACGGCTCGATGAACTTCTTCGGCGCCCTGCGCCGCGCCATGGCCACCACCGGCTACAGCGAGCTGAAGGAGTTCCAGCGCGTCGAGGTCACGGTCGCGGACTCGCAGCACAGCCGCTGACCAGCCGTACGCACGGGAAGGGCCCGTCCACCGCGCGGTGGACGGGCCCTTCGCGGGTCCGCGCGGGCACCCGTCAGGCGGCCGCCTTCTTCGCGCCCGAGAACGCCACGAAGGCGCCGATGGCGAGGAACAGGAAGGTCATGGCGTCGGCCGTCTCCTTCCAGCCCTCGGTGATGAGGTCGAAGTGGTCGACGAACATCTCGGTGAAGGACAGGCCGGCCAGGTCGGCGCCGATGGCGGCGATGCCGATCAGCTGGCCGAGGTAGACCGCGCCGAGCGAGAGGACCGCGCTGATCACCGGCAGCACGGGGTTCGAGCCGCCGATCCGGCCGGCCGCGAGGCCGACGAGGAAGCCGACGCCGACGGCCGCGTAGCCGATCTCGTACTCGGTGGCGCCGACGATCGCGCCGTACACGCCCGCGGTGACCAGGGCCACGACGACGGCCGCGACCACGCCGAGGACCACGTTGCCGCGCGGCGGGGCGACCGGGGCCGGCGGAACGGCGCCCGGCTGCTGGGCGAACGGGTTGCCGTCGGTCGGCTGCGGCGGAAGTGACTGGGTCATGACAGGAATCCCCCCACGGGACGGTGTACGAGCAGAAGTCCGCGCACTGCTGTGCGACGAGGACGCCGAAGATTAACAGGCGCACCGACTCCGGCCACCAGCCATTTCGCGCGCGGGCACCGCCTCAGAGCCGGTGCGCGGCGCCCGTCGGGGTCGCCCCCCGGGTGTCCAGCAGCAGCTGTGCCTTCACCGACAGTCCCTGGAGGTCGTACGTCCGGTGCTGCTGGAGCAGGATCGTCAGGTCGGCGTCGGCGGCCGCCTCGTAGAGGGAGTCCGCGCGGGGCACCGGGCGGTCCAGGACGCTCCAGGAGGGCACGTAGGGGTCGTGGTAGCTCACGGACGCGCCCAGCTCCATCAGCCGCACCGCGATCTCCCGCGCGGGGGTGCCCTGCCGGTCGCCCAGGTCGGGCTTGTAGGCGACGCCGAGCAGCAGCACGCGGGCGCCGCGCGCCGACTTGCCGTGCTCGTTGAGCAGCGCGGCGGCCCGCTGGACGACGTACCGGGGCATCTGGTCGTTGACCTGCCGGGCCAGCTCCACCATGCGCAGCCCGCGTCCCGCGCGGCCGACGAGGTCCTGCGGTACGGCGTGGCCGCCGACGCCGGGGCCGGGGCGGAACGCCTGGAAGCCGAACGGCTTGGTCTCCGCGCAGCGGATCACGTCCCACAGGTCGACGCCCAGGTCGTGGCAGAGCACGGCCATCTCGTTGACCAGGGCGATGTTCACGTGCCGGAAGTTGGTCTCCAGGAGCTGCACCGCCTCCGCCTCGCGGGTCCCGCGCGCGCGGACCACCTTGTCGGTGA
This sequence comes from Streptomyces glaucescens, assembly GCF_000761215.1. Lineage (GTDB taxonomy): Bacteria > Actinomycetota > Actinomycetes > Streptomycetales > Streptomycetaceae > Streptomyces > Streptomyces glaucescens_B. Next base: position 4,650,122 of record NZ_CP009438.1, read on the forward strand.
GCCGGCCGTAGAAGGCGGCGGCGGACTCGGTGCAGGCGGGCGTGAGGCCGCCGATCACCTTGGGGGTGTTGGCCGGGGTGAAGGCGCGGTTGCCGGGGTCGACCCGGCTGGGGGAGTAGGCGAGGTGGAAGTCGCGTCCCGCGCGCAGGCCCGAGCCCTCCTCCAGCAGCGGGCGCAGGAAGTCCTCCGTGGTGCCCGGGAGCACCGAGGACTCCAGGATGACCGTGGTGTGCGGGCGCAGCCGCGGGGCGAGGGTGCGCGCGGCCGTCTCCACCTGGCCGAGGTCGAGCCCGCCGTCGGCGGCGCGCGGGGTGGGCGCGCAGATGACCGCGGTGCGCACCCGGCCCAGCTCGGCGGGGCCGCCGGCGTGCCGGAAGCCCCCCGAGAGCATCCGGCGCAGTTCGGCGGGGCTGAGGGAGCCCGGCTCCGGACCGGTCCTGTAGCCGACGGTGGGGATGCCGGCGGCGACGGCGGCCTGGGCCAGCGGCAGGCCGAGCGGGCCGAGTCCGATGACGGCGAGATCTGCGGGCATGGCGTGGGCCGTCCTTCCCAGTAACCGAAGCGGGGCAGGTGCGCAAGCCGTGTGGACAGAACGAGCGAGCGCAATGTCAGACTAGGAGTAAATATGACCGATTTGTGGGATTGACGGCCCGAGTTTCGGTGAGTGTTTCCGTGAGGGTTGTCCACAGGCTGGGGGCGAGTGGTGGCTGAAGTCGGGCATGCCGGTCAGAATCTGGGCAGAGGCATACCGAGCCGGGCTCGCCCCACGGGTGCGGCCGACGCGACGCGATGAGCGGGAGGCAGCGGTGAGGACAGGGACCCTGGGGCCGGCGCAGCGCGCCGAGTCACTGGCATCGATGGCCGAGCGCGAGCTGGACGTGCTGGTCGTGGGGGCCGGTGTGGTCGGCGCGGGCACCGCGCTGGACGCCGCCACCCGCGGACTGTCCACCGGCCTGGTGGAGGCGCGTGACTGGGCGTCGGGCACGTCGAGCCGGTCCAGCAAGCTGATCCACGGCGGACTGCGCTACCTGGAGATGCTCGACTTCGCGCTCGTGCGCGAGGCGCTGAAGGAGCGCGGGCTGCTGCTGGAGCGGCTGGCCCCGCACCTGGTCAAACCGGTGCCGTTCCTCTACCCCCTCCAGCACAAGGGCTGGGAGCGGCTCTACGCGGGCTCCGGCGTCGCGCTCTACGACGCCATGTCGATGGCCCGCGGCCACGGCCGGGGGCTGCCCCTGCACCGGCACCTGAGCCGCCGTCACGCCCTGCGCGTCGCCCCCTGTCTGAAGAAGGACGCCCTGGTCGGTGCGTTGCAGTACTACGACGCACAGATGGACGACGCCCGTTTCGTGGCCACCTTGGTGCGCACCGCCGTCGCGTACGGCGCGAAGGCCGCCAACCGCGCCCGGGTGACCGGCTTCCTGCGCGAGGGCGAACGGGTCGTCGGCGCGCGCGTGCAGGACGTCGAGGGCGGCGGGGAGTACGAGATCCGCGCCAAGCAGATCGTCAACGCCACCGGTGTCTGGACCGACGACACCCAGGCGATGGTGGGGGAGCGCGGCCGCTTCCACGTCCGCGCCTCCAAGGGCATCCACCTCGTCGTGCCCAAGGACCGCATCCACTCCACCACCGGGCTCATCCTGCGCACCGAGAAGTCCGTGCTCTTCGTCATCCCCTGGGGGCGGCACTGGATCGTCGGCACCACCGACACCGACTGGGACCTGGACAAGGCCCACCCCGCCGCCTCCAGCGCCGACATCGACTACCTGCTGGAGCACGTCAACGCGGTCCTCGCGGTGCCCCTCACCCGCGACGACGTGGAGGGGGTCTACGCGGGTCTGCGCCCGCTGCTGGCCGGCGAGTCCGACGCCACGAGCAAGCTCTCGCGGGAGCACACCGTCGCCCACCCGGTGCCGGGGCTGGTCGTCGTGGCGGGCGGCAAGTACACGACGTACCGGGTCATGGCCAAGGACGCGGTCGACGAGGCCGTGCACGGCCTGGACCTGCGGGTCGCCGAGTGTGTCACCGAGGACGTCCCGCTGCTCGGCGCCGAGGGCTACCGCGCGCTGTGGAACGCGCGGGCGCGCACGGCCCAGCGCACCGGGCTCCATGTCGCGCGCGTGGAGCACCTGCTGAACCGGTACGGCTCCCTGGCGGAGGAGGTGTTCGAGCTCATCGCCGCCGACTCCTCGCTGGGCGACCCGCTGCCGGGCGCCGAGGACTATCTGCGCGCCGAGATCGTCTACGCCGCCTCGCACGAGGGCGCCCGCCACCTGGACGACGTGCTGACCCGGCGCACCCGGATCTCCATCGAGACCTTCGACCGGGGCACCCGCTGCGCCCACGAGGCCGCCGGGCTGATGGCGCCGGTCCTGGGCTGGGACGAGGACCAGGTCGATCGCGAGGTGCAGCACTACGAGAAGCGCGTGGAGGCCGAACGCGAGTCGCAGCGCCAGCCGGACGACCTCACGGCCGACGCGGCCCGGCTGGGCGCGCCGGACATCGTTCCGCTGTAGGCCCCGGCCCGTACCGCCCCGCCCCGCCCTCCCCACCCGGCCCGTCCCGATGGGCCCGTTCCGCCCGATGCAGCCGCGCGATCTGAGAAGCCCTCAAACCCGTGTACTCCGGCTGTTTCGCCGCGGTACACCGGCTGTTTCACCCGAACGAGTGGCGCGAATCGGGATCTCTGTTCGGAACCACCTCGTTCTACGGGTGCGGGGACCAAACTCCGCGACGCGCGGGGCGGGGAGCCACCCTGGGCGTCGGGCACTTGTCGGGTGAGGGACAATGGAGGCTCTGTCAGGGCGGGTTGCATGAGGGGACGCATGTCGGAGGCGGAGCGGGCGGGAACATCTCGTCAGGAGACTCGTCAGGACAACAGCGAGCGTCTCCTCGCCGGGCGGTACCGGCTGGGAGACGTGCTCGGCCGCGGCGGCATGGGCACGGTCTGGCGGGCCGTGGACGAGACCCTGAGCCGGACGGTCGCCGTCAAGGAGCTGCGGTTCCCGTCGAACATCGACGAGGAGGAGAAGCGCCGGCTGATCACGCGCACGCTGCGCGAGGCCAAGGCCATCGCACGCATCCGCAACACCAGCGCGGTGACGGTCTACGACGTGGTCGACGAGGACGACCGCCCGTGGATCGTGATGGAACTGGTCGAGGGCAAGTCGCTCGCCGAGGTCATCCGCGAGGACGGCCTGCTGGAGCCCCGCCGCGCCGCCGAGGTCGGCCTCGCCATCCTCGACGTGCTGCGCTCCGCGCACCGTGAGGGCATCCTGCACCGTGACGTGAAGCCGTCCAACGTGCTCATCGCCGACGACGGACGGGTGGTGCTCACCGACTTCGGCATCGCCCAGGTCGAGGGCGACCCGTCCATCACCTCCACCGGCATGCTCGTCGGCGCCCCCTCGTACATCTCCCCGGAGCGCGCCCGCGGCCACAAGCCCGGCCCCGCGGCCGACCTGTGGTCCCTCGGCGGCCTGCTCTACGCGGCGGTGGAGGGCACCCCGCCGTACGACAAGGGGTCCGCGATCGCCACGCTCACCGCGGTGATGACGGAACCCCTGGAGGAGCCGAAGAACGCGGGACCGCTCCGGGACGTCATCTACGGCCTGCTCACCAAGGACCCCGCCCAGCGGCTCGACGACGCGGGCGCGCGGGCGATGCTCAAGGCCGTGATCAACGCCCCCGACCGGAAGCCGGCCGAGCCGGAGGGCCCGGCCGACGCCACCAGGGTCGTACCGCTGCCGGTGCAGCCCGACGCCCCCGGGGCCACCGGGAGCAGGCGCGGCGAGGAAGCGGCCGAGCGGCTGCGCGGCGCCCTGCGCTCCGCGCGCAAGGCCGCGGTCGCGGCGGGCACCGCGGCGACGGCCCGCGGCGCCTCCGGCACCAACCCGCCGGCCGGCTCCCCGGCGGGCACCTCGACCGGCGGCCCGGCCACGGCGGCCCCCGCCTCGGCGCACCGGACGGGCGCGCCCGGCACGGCGAGCGGCGCCGCGAACAGCGGCTCCGGCGGCCGGGGTTCGGGCTGGCCCGTGATGACCCCGCCGGACCTGCCCCCGCGGCCCGTGCCCCGGGCGCCGCTCACCGACGTGGTGCCCCGGCGGACCCTGATCGTCATCGCGGTCGCCGTGGTCGTCGCGGTGCTCGGTGTCGTGCTGGCCCTCACGCTCGGCGGTGACGAGGGCCCCGGCCAGTCCCGCACGGGCGGCGACAAGGCGGCCGGGGCGAGCCGGGAGCCCGGCACCAGGAACGACCCGAGCGGCGGCGTGCGCACCGACGGCGCGGCGACCGGGTCGGCCGGCGCGACACCGGACGGCACGCCCAGCGCCGCGGAGACCGACGGGGCCACCGGCCCGGCCGCCTCACCCGGCGGCCGGGAGGACTCGGGGAAGGGTTCCGGCAAGGACGCGGGCAAGGGCGACGGCACCACCGCCGCGGCCACCCACCGGGGTGCGCAGGGCTACTCGATCGGCCTGCCCAAGGGCTGGAAGTACCAGTCGTCCGACGCGGCCGGCGACCGCTTCACCGGCCCCGACGGCCAGAAGCTGCTCATCGGCTGGACCACCACGCCCAAGAGCGACCCGGTCGCGGACTGGAAGAACCAGGAGCGCTACATGGTGCGCTCGCAGTACGACCGCATCCGCATAGAGAAGGTGGGCTACCGCGGCTGGAACGCCGCCGACTGGGAGTTCACCTACGTGGACGGCGGCGTCAGGTACCGGACGGTCGACCGCGGTTTCGTCGTCGACGACGACCAGGGCTACGCGCTGATGTACACGGCGAAGGCCGCCAAGTGGGGCAGCGAGTCGCGCAGGACCACCTGGCAGACGCTGACGAAGACCTTCGAACCCAAGGACTGACCGGCACCGCGGTCGGTTTCCGGAGGGGATATCTCCCATCCCCTCGGTGCGGGTTGCCTCCGGCACGTATCGTGAGTGCTTGCGAACCACGCGCATCCGGAACCGACGTGTCCCTACCGGTCGCAACGGGACGCCGGACGAACGGAACTGACAGCAGGGCGGCCGGGGGAGGCAACGTGGACGACTACGCGGGACGAGTCCTCGCCGACCGCTACCGCCTGCCCCTGCCCCCGGCCGACGCGTACGAACTCACCGAGACCCGCGCCTTCGACACCTACAGCGGACAGGAAGTCCTCGTCCGCCAGGTGCCGTTGCCCGAGGTCGTCGAGGCCGAGGTGCTGGACGCCGAAGGGCTGCCCGAGGGCTTCACGGCCCGTGACCGCGCGGGCCGGCGGCCGGCCCCGGCAGGCGCGGGCGCCGTGCGGCGGCCGGCCGATCCGGCGGTGCGACGCGCGGTCGAGGCCGCGCAGGCCGCGGCCCGCATCCCCGACCATCCCCGGCTCGACCAGGTCTTCGACGTGTTCGCCGAAGGCGGGTCGCTGTGGATAGTCAGCGAACTGGTGCCCGCCCGGCCGCTGTCGGCGCTGCTCGCCGAGCAGCCGCTGACGCCGTACCGGGCGGCCGAGGTCGCCTCCGACGTCCTCATGGCCCTGCGGGTGCTGCACGCCCACGGCTGGGTGCACCGCAACATCACCGCCCGCACGGTCCTCGTCTGTGACGACGGCCGGGTCATGCTGACCGGTCTCGCCGTCGGCGCGGCCGAGGAGGCACTGTGCGGGTACGATCCGGTGCCGCCCGAGGAGACTGCCGGGGACGACGGCCCCGCCGACGCGCCCTGGAACGGCGGAAGCGGTCCGGCAGGCGGCCCCGCGGCCGAGGCGCCGGGCGGCGGACGCGCAGCGCTCCCCGGCCCGGCCGGCGGCTCGCCGGGCACCGACCCCGAGGCCGCGCGCCGCGCCGCCATCGAGGCACGGGCGGCCGGCCGGCCGCCCGGCACGGCACCGGCCGGCCCCGGCACACCGGGCGGCTCCACCGTGCCCGCCCGCAGGACACCGGAGAGCGGCGAGGACGTCCGGGCCGCACGGGCCGGGGCCATCGCCGCCTACCGCGCGGGTGCCCGCGCCGCCGCCCGGGTCCACGAGGCCCAGCACAGCGACCGCCCCGCCCTGCCCGGCGCCCGCCGCGCCCCCGGCGCCGCCGCCCCGGCCGAGGCGGCCGGTGCCCCGGACGCGCCCCGCACACCCGGCGACACCGCCTCCCCGCCGGGCCGGATCGCCGACCCCTACGGCGTGGGCCCGGCCCCGTGGCACGGCGCGGCCCCCCGCCCGGACCGCTCCCCGGACGGCGCCCGGCCCGCGACCGACGGCCCGTCCCCGGACGGCGCCCGGCCCGAGGGCCACGCCCGGCAGCCCGGCGCCCGGCAGACACCACCGCCGCACGGCCGTACGTCCCTTCCGCCGGGCGGCGAGGAACCGGCGGCCGGCGGCCGCTGGGACGAGCTCGTTGCCGCCGCACCCGCGCGTCGCGGTCCGGGCACGGCACTCGTCGCCGAGCGGGCCCGGCAGGCCCGGATGGCCGTGGTCGGCCCGGTGACCGAGCGCTGGGCGCCCGAGCAGGCCGGGCCGGTGCACGAGAACTGGCAGCTGGCACCGCCCATCGGCCCCGCCACCGACCTGTGGGCGCTGGGCGCGCTGCTCTTCCGCGCGGTCCAGGGCCACGCCCCGTACCCCGAGGAGTCGACCGCCGAGCTGGTGGAGCTGGTGTGCTCCGAGCCGCCCGCCTTCGCCGAGGAGTGCGGCCCGCTGCGCCCGGTGGTCGAGTCGCTGCTGCGGCAGGACCCCACCGAACGGCTGGACTTCGAGGAACTGCGCGGCTGGCTGCGTTCCCTGGTGCGCTCGGCACCCGAGCCGGAGGCCGGCGTCCACGTCGTCGCCGCGCCCCCCGCCGGCACCGGCCGGCTGCCCGTCATACGCCGCCGGGGCGAGCTGGTGCGCAGGCGGCGCGCCGGTCTGCCCGTGCACCACGGACGCCACAAACGCGGCAAGGAGAAGGCGCGTTCGCCGCGGAGCCTCGGCCGGGCCCTGCTCCTGCTGGTGCTGCTCGGACTGGGTGCGGCGATCGCGTACGCGATGCTGTTCATGCCGAAGGCCGGGCAGACCGGCGGAGCGGACAGGACCGAGCGGACGGGTGCGGCCGGACAAGTGGGCGAGGAGCCCGGGCGGACGCCCGACGCGAGCGGTGAGCCCACCCCCGACGGGGGCAGCCCGGCCTCCGGTGAACCGTCCGCCAACGACCCCTCGGGATCGGCCGGTTCCACCCACACCCAGACCACCGGACCCGAGGTCGCGGACGGCTTCGCCCTGCGGACCGACCAGGAGGGCTTCCGGGTCGCCGTCGCCGAGGGCTGGCAGCGCACCCCGAAGAACGGCAGCGGACAGATCGTGTACGCCAGGGGCGACTTCGAGCTGATCGTCGTGCCCGGGCGGGACGCCGCCGACGAGTACGGGGACGATCCGATGGCCTACCAGCGCGAGCGCGAGCCGGAGTTGCGGCCGTACCGGGAGTCGACCTGGGCCAGCGCCACCGGCCTCAAGTCGATCCAGGTCGGCGGCCGGACCATGGCCGAGGGGCAGTACACCTGGACCGGCGAGGACGGCGGCGAACTGTTCGTGCGCAACCTCGCGATCCTCGTCGACGGCCGTTATCACGTGCTGCAACTGCGCGGCCCGGAGTCGGAGCGCGACGAGGTGACCCGGCTGTACGAACAGGCGGCGGCGACCTACCAGGTCACCGGCTGAACACCCACCCGTGAAACGGAGTTGGCCCAGGTGTCACCGGGGTCGGCCGAACGGTTCCCGTCCGTCACCGAAAGCGACAACCGTCACAGTGCGGTCTCCGTGGCGTCCCCGCGGTTCCCCGATGGGGGACCGCTCCTTACGCTGACCCTGTCAAGACCATTGCGGGGAAACGTGAATCAGATGCAGGGCCTGCTCCTCGGGGGCCGCTACCGGCTCGACGGCGCCATCGGCAGCGGCGGCATGGGCCGGGTATGGCGCGCCCACGACGAGGTGCTCCACCGGTCCGTCGCCATCAAGGAGTTGACCGCGGCCCTCTACGTCTCCGAAAGCGACCGGGCCGTCCTGCTGGCCCGCACCCGCGCCGAGGCGCGCGCAGCGGCGCGGATCAACCACTCCGCGGTCGTCACCGTGCACGACGTGCTCGAACACGACGGCCGCCCCTGGATCGTGATGGAACTCGTCGAGGGCCGGTCGCTCGCCGACGCCGTCAAGGCGGACGGCCGGGTCGAACCCGCAGAGGCCGCCCGGATCGGACTGTGGGTGCTGCGCGCCCTGCGCGCCGCGCACACCGCCGGAGTCCTGCACCGCGACGTCAAGCCCGGCAACGTCCTGCTCGCCCACGACAGCCGGGTACTGCTCACCGACTTCGGCATCGCGCAGATCGAGGGCGACACCACCATCACCCGCACCGGCGAGGTCGTCGGCTCGGTCGACTACCTCGCCCCCGAGCGCATCCGCGGCCACGACCCGGGCCCGGCATCCGACCTGTGGGCGCTCGGCGCGACGCTGTACACGGCCGTCGAGGGCACCTCGCCGTTCCGCCGCACCTCCCCGCTGTCCACCATGCAGGCCGTCGTCGAGGAGGCACTCCCCGAGGCCCGCCAGGCCGGACCGCTCTCACCCGTCATCGCGGCGCTGCTGCGCAAGGACCCCGCCGCCCGGCCCGGCTCGGAGGAGGCCGAGCGGCTGCTCGCCGAGGCGGCCGAGGGACGCCGCCCGCAGGTCGCGGCGTACTCGGTGCCCCGTCCGGTGGGGCCCCGCCCGGCGGTGGCCGACACGCGCGCCCACACCCGGCCGGACGCCACCGCGCCCGCCGTCCCCGCGCCCCGGCGGCGCCGGCTGCGGACGGTGGCGCTGGTCGTCGCCTTCGCCGCGGTCGTCGGCGGGGGCACCGCGGCGGCCTGGCAGACCTGGGGCGGCGGCGCCCGTACCGGCCACTCCGCCCCGCCGCACCCCACCGACGACGGCGCGGACAGCGGCGCGGCCAACGGCGGCGACAGCGGCGGGGGCTCCACGGCGTCCCTGCCCGACGGCTGGGTCCGGGTCGAGGACCCGGTGGGTTTCAGCCTCTCCGTGCCGGGCGAGGACTGGGAACGCAGTGTCTACGGCGACGACGGCCAGCTCACCCAGGTCGACTACTCGCCCGACGGCGGAGTGCATCTGCTGCGCATCGGGGTCGACCGCTCGCCGGACTTCGACAACGCCTACGACCACCAGGTCGACCTGGAGCAGCAGGTGCGGCGGCTCGCCGAGTACCGGCGGGTCGCGCTGGCGGACGAGGTGTACCGGGACCGTGAGGGCGCCCGGTGGGAGTACACCTGGACCGCGCTGGAGACGGACCCCGGCCCGTACGTCGGCCCGCGCCGCGCCGTCGACCTGATGTACCTCAGCCGCGACGGCGTCGAGTACGCCATCTACATGTCCGGACCGGCAGCCGACTGGGAGACCACCCGGCAGCAGTTCGACACGGTGCTGCGCGGCTGGCGGCCGGGCCACGGCTGACCGGCCGGCGTGATGGGCGGCGTGGCCGGCCCCTGTGGCCGGGCACCGTGACGCGACCCGGCTGACGGACCGTCGGTTGTCGGCCAACCTGCGGCTTCATCCCCGGAGGGGGCGGCTCCGGCTGGGGCATCATGGGCTCATGAGCACCGAGCGGACGGACGGCCGGGTGATCGCGGGGCGGTACCGGCTGGAGGCGTTGCTCGGACGCGGCGGCATGGGGCTCGTCTGGCGGGCCACCGACCAGCTGCTCCGGCGCCGGGTGGCGGTGAAGGAGATCGCCCAGGACGCCTCGCTCTCCCCGGAGGAATCGCGGCGCCAGTGCGACCGCATCCTGCGCGAGGCCCGCGCGGTGGCCCGGCTGAGCCATCCGCACGTCATCGTCGTGCACGACGTGGTGGTGCACGACGAACGCCCGTACATCGTCATGGAGCTGATCGACGGCGGCTCCCTCGCCGACCGCATCTCCGCCCAGGGCCCCGTCGACGCGCACGAGGCCGCGCGGATCGGTGTGCACCTGCTCGGCGCGCTGCGCACCGCGCACGCGGCCGGAGTCCTGCACCGCGACCTCAAGCCGGCCAACGTGCTGATCGAGTCCGGCACCGGGCGTGTCGTCCTCACCGACTTCGGGGTCGCCCAGGTGCCGGGCGCCGCCACGCTCACCGAGTCCGGCTCGTTCGTCGGCTCACCCGAGTACACCGCGCCGGAGCGGATGTCCGGGGCCGGCACCGGCCCGGCCTCCGACCTGTGGTCGCTGGGCGTGCTGCTGTGCACGGTGCTCAGCGGCCGGTCGCCGTTCCACCGGGACACCCTGGGCGGCATCCTGCACGCGGTGGTGGACGACGAGATCCGGCCGCCCCAGGAGGCGGCGCCGCTGTTGCCCGTCGTGGCGGGCCTGCTGGAGCGCGACCCGGAGCGGCGGCTGGACGCGGCGCAGGCCGAACGGATGCTGCGGGCGTTCCGCGAGACGGGGCGGATGCCACCGCCGCGCGGGACCGGGCGCACCCCGCGCGACCGGCTGGTGACCGCGCTGCTGGTCGCCGCGATGGCGGCGGCGGGGGTCTCCGCCGCCGCGCTGCTGATGACCGGTGGGGGAGGCGACGGCGGTGACCCCTCGCCGGGCCCGACGCCGAGCGTGACGGTGACGGCGACGGTCACCCCGTCGGTCTCCGCCAGCATCCGGGTGAACGGGAGATAAGCCGCACCACGGGTCACGGCTCTGTGACCGCCCGCCCTCCCCGGTGGCTGCGTCGGTGTCCGGCGCGATATGCATGAAGTCATGAGCGACAACGGGGGAGCCCGCTACGGGGCTGACGAGCAGACCAGCTTCGAGCTGCAACCACCGCGACCGCCGCGTCCGGAGCAGCCGCCTGCCGGGGTGTCACCCGCGGTGCGGCAGCCGTCCGTCGGCGGTGAGCCCCCGCACCAGGGTGACCCCCACCCCGGCGTTCCGCGGCCGCACCAGGCCGTCCCGCACCCCGGCAATCCGTACGCCGCGCCCGTCCAGGCCGACCCGCGGGAGCAGCCGCACCACCCCGCCCAGCAGGCACAGCAGCCCGCCGCCGATCCCGGCACCGGGCGGCTGATCGCCGGCCGCTACCGTCTGCTGGCCAGACTGGGGCACGGCGGCATGGGCACGGTCTGGCGGGCCGAGGACGAGACGGTGGGCCGCGAGGTCGCCGTGAAGGAGCCGCGCGTCCCGGACCACCTTCCCGAGCGGGAACGCGCCAACGCCTTCGAGCGGATGCGCCGCGAAGCGCGCGCCGCGGCCCGGCTGGACCACCCGGCGGTGGTCGACGTGCACGACGTGGCCGTGGTCGACGGCCGGCCGTGGATCGTGATGGAGCTGGTGCGGGGACGTTCCCTCGGCGACGTCCTGCGGGAGGGCACGCTGGGCGCGCGCGAGGCGGCCCGCATCGGCCTGGAGGTGCTCGGCGCGCTGGAGGCCGCGCACGCCGCCGGCATCCTCCACCGCGACGTCAAGCCGGACAACGTCCTGCTCGGCCGGTACGACCGGGTCGTGCTCACCGACTTCGGCATCGCCCAGATCGAGGGCGAGACCAATCTGACCGACACCGGCGGCTTCGTCGGCTCGCCGGAGTACATCGCCCCGGAGCGGGTGCTCGGCCGGCGTCCCGGCCCGGCGGCGGACCTCTGGTCGCTGGGCGTCGTGCTGTACACCGCGACCGAGGGCGTCTCCCCGTTCCGCCGCAGCAACACCCCGGCCACCCTCCAGGCCGTCCTCAACGCCACCCCGGCGCCGCCCGCCTCCGCCCAGGGCCCGCTCGCCGACGCCATCAACGGCCTGCTGCGCAAGGACCCGGCGCACCGGCCGGACGCCGCACAGGTCCGCGCCCTGCTGGAGGCGGCGGCGAACCCGCCGGCGCCCGCGCCGACGCAGGTCGTCACCGTCACCCGCGACGCCGCTCCCCGGGGCGGTGTCCGGATCGGCCGCAGGACACTGGCCGCACTCGGCGCGGTGGTCGTCGCGGCGGCGGTGGCGGCGTACCTGGTGGTCGCCGAGCCGTTCGCCGGGCCGTTGCCGGACGGCTGGCGGACGCATCAGGTCAAGGCGCTGGGCGCCACGCTGGCCGTGCCCGAGACCTACATCCGCACCCTGCCGGAGGAGACCGACGACGACCACTGGGTGACGTACTCGGACCCGAGCGACGCCATCTGGATCCGCCTCGACCTCGACAGGAAGGCGGAGGACACGACCGGCGAGATCGCGGGCTCCGCCGAGGCGGAGATGTACGACGACGAGGCCGGCTTCGAGGAGACCGGCGACTACGAGGTCGACATGCCGAAGGGGCCCAGGACCGCACCGGTCGACGACGCCACGTACCGGGGCCGCCCGGCCGCCGAGAACACGATCACCTACGTCACCGACGACACGGAGCGCCCCCGGCCCCGCGAGATGCGGATCTTCTACTACCGGACCAAGGGCGGCGACATGTACAAGCTCACCGTCAGCTATCCGGGCAAGGGCGACTTCACGGAGCGGGGACGCGAGGTGGCCAGGACGGCCATCGCGCAGCTGGAGATCGACAGCCTCTGAAGCCGCGTCGGCGACCGGCCGGCGCACGGGGGCGGGCAGGGGGCGTCAGGACGCCGGCGCCGGGGCGCCGGGATCGGGGCGCCGGGTCAGGGTGCGGGCAGCAGCGGGGATCGGGGCGCCGGGACCAGGGCGCGGGGAACAAGGGCACGGGGCATCGGACATGGGTGACGCGGGTGGGCGGCGGCCGCACGGGGAGCGGGTGGTCGGCGGGCGCTACCGGCTGGTCGAGCGGATCGGCTCCGGCGGGATGGGTACCGTCTGGCGGGCCCACGACGAGCTGGTGAGCCGCGAGGTCGCCGTCAAACAGCCCCGTCTGCCCGGCGATCCCGAGGACGAGGTCCACCGCCGGGCCGTCCGGCGCCTCCGTCGCGAGGCCCGCGCCGCCGCCCGCGTCGACCACCCGTCCGCCGTCGCCGTCCACGACGTCGTCGAGGAGGACGGACTGCCGTGGATCGTCATGGAGCTGGTGCGCGGCGAGTCGCTGCACGAGGTGCTGCGGCGCGGTCCGCTGGAGCCCGCCGAGGCCGCCCGGATCGGCCTCGCGGTCCTCGGTGCGCTGCGCGCGGCGCACGCCGCCGGGATCGTGCACCGCGATGTGAAACCCGCCAACGTGCTGCTCGGCCGGCACGGCCGGGTCGTCCTCACCGACTTCGGCATCGCACACGTCCAGGGCGAGGACTCCCTCACCGCCAGCGGGGAGTTCGTGGGCTCGCTGGAGTTCGTCGCCCCCGAGCGGATGTCCGGCCGCGGCGCGGGCCCGTCCTCCGACCTGTGGTCGCTCGGCATCCTGCTGTACGCCGCCGTCGAGGGCTGGTCGCCCTTCCGCCGTACGGCGCCGGCGTCGACGCTCGCCGCCATCCTGACCGCGGAGCTGCCCGAGCCGCGGCGGGCCGGGCCCCTCGGCCCGCTCCTGGTCCGCCTGCTGGAGAAGGACCCCGCCGCGCGCCCGGACGCGGCGGGGACCGCGGCGGCACTGGAGTCGGCGGCGCGCGAGGCGAAGCCGGGGGAACGGCCGCGGAGGTGGCCGGCGCCGTCGCAGGACCCCGCCGTCCAGGACGTCTCCGCGCTGGCGGAGTTCGGGGACGACATCGGGACGGTGCCGCTGGGGGCGGCTCCCGCACCGGCAGCCGTCGCGGCTCCCGGGCCCGCAGCCGTCGCGGCTCCCGGGCCCGCAGCCGTCGCGGCTCCCGCACCCGCAGCCGTCGCGGCTCCCGCACCCGCCGGCGGCCCCCGTGCCCGGCGCGCCCCGCACCACCGCGCCCTGCCCCTCGCCCTGCTCGGTGGTCTCCTGGCCGGTGCCGTCTGGTTCGGCGTCCCGCTGTTCACCGGCCCGGACGGCGGTGCCGTCCCCGATGACGCGAAGGGCACCTCGACCGGCCGCCCGGCCGCATCGTCCGCGCCCGGGGCCGGCCCCGGCGACGGGTCCGCCCCCGGCGGCTGGATCGCCCACCCGGAGAGGGAGATGGGCGTGACGCTCGCCCTTCCGCCCGGCTACGAGGAATTCGCCCGCCAGGGCAGCGCCGCCTTCCAGCCCCGAGTGGTGGAGTACGCCGCCGCCGACGGTCCCGTACAGGTCCGCCTGACGAAGTGGGACAGAGCGCCCGGATCGCCGCTCGGCCAGGCGAGACAGCACGCGGCGACCTTCGAGTTCTTCGGCGACGCGCACACGCGGTACACCCCCACCCGCTTCCAGGGCCGGGAGGCGGTGCGGTCGGACAGCACCTACGGCGACGAGGACCTGCGGAAGCGGGTCGTCGAACTGTTCGTCCGCACCGGCGACGGCGCTCTGTGGGAGCTGCGCGTCGAGATGCCCGAGGGCGGGGCGGAGGAGCGGGAGGGCATGGCGGTGTTCGCGGGGGCCCGTGACCGCCTCGGTCTCGCGACCTCGTCATCGCCCGCACAACACTCCTGATCAGCGCGTTTGTTGCCAGTGATCGCTGGCGGGGTGTGCGCGGCCGGTGAATGTGCGTTACCGACGGGTACACAAAGCGTGCGGCGCGGCATACCCTGCGGCTCATGACCGACGCGCAGGCTCTCGAGAAGGCCGCTACCGGCACCAACCCCGTCGCCCCCGCCCCGCCCGGCGTGCGCACCGCCGCCGACGTGGTCACGCCCGAGCTGGTGGCCCAGCTCGCCAAGGGCGTGGTCGGCTCGGGCCGGACCGTGAACCACACGCCGTTCACCGGCGAGAAGCTGGCCGAACTGCCCGAGTCGACGCCCGAGGACGTGGAGAAGGCGTTCCAGGCGGCCCGTGCCGCGCAGCCGGTCTGGGAGCGGACGCCGGTCCGCGACCGCGCCGCCGTCCTGCTCCGCTTCCACGACCTGGTACTGGAGCGCCAGGCCGAGGTGCTCGACCTGATCCAGCTGGAGACCGGCAAGGCCCGGCTGCACGCCCACGAGGAGGTGCAGGCCGTCGCGGTCGCCGCCCGCCACTACGGCCGCAGGGCCACCGCCTACCTGAGGCCCAAGCGGCACGCCGGTGCCGTACCGGCGCTGACGAAGGTCGTCGAACTGCGCCACCCGCGCGGTGTGGTCGGCCAGATCGCCCCCTGGAACTACCCGCTGGAGCTGTCCGTCGGTGACGCGCTGCCCGCGTTCGCCGCGGGCAACGCGGTGGTGATGAAGCCGGACACGGAGACCGCCCTGACCGCCCTGTGGGCCCGTGACCTGCTCATCGAGGCGGGACTGCCGGCCGACGTCTTCCAGGTGGTCCTCGGGGAGGGCCCGGTGGTCGGCCCCGAGGTCGTCAGGCACGCCGACTACGTCTCGTTCACCGGTTCCACCCGCACCGGCCGCGAGGTCGCCCAGGGCGCCGCGGCCCGGCTGGTCGGCGTCTCCCTCGAACTCGGCGGCAAGAACGCCATGCTGGTCCTGGAGGACGCCGACATCGAGAAGGCGGCGGCCGGCGCGGTCCGCGCCTGCTTCTCCTCCGCGGGCCAGCTGTGCATCTCCATCGAGCGGCTGTACGTCCACGAGTCGGTCGCCGACGCCTTCGCCGAGCGCTTCGCCGCCCGGACCAGGGCGATGCGGCTCGGCACCTCGCTGGCGTACGGCGCCGACATGGGGTCCCTCATCGGCGAGCGCCAGCTCGCGACCGTCGAACGGCATGTGGCGGACGCCGTGGCCAAGGGGGCGAAGGTGCTGGCGGGCGGAGTGGCCCGCCCGGACGTCGGACCGTACTTCTACGAGCCGACCATCCTCGACGGCGTGACCGAGCCGATGGCGGTGTGCACCGAGGAGACCTTCGGCCCGGTCGTCTCCCTCTACCGCTTCCGCACCGAGGACGAGGCGGTCGAGCACGCCAACTCCACCCCGTACGGACTGAACTCCTCGGTGTGGACGAGGGACGCCCGCCGCGGCCGGGCCGTCGCCGCCCGGCTGCGCACCGGCACCGTCAACGTCAACGAGGGCTACGCACCCGCCTACGGCAGTGCCCAGGCCCCGATGGGCGGCATGAAGGACTCCGGCCTGGGCCGGCGCCACGGCGCCGAGGGCATCCTCAAGTACACGGAGGCCCAGACGATCGCCCACCAGCGGCTGCTGCCGATGGCGCCGTCGCTGGGCATGGACGACGAGCGGTACGCGGCCTTCATGAACCGCAGCCTCCGCCTGATGAAGGCGTTCCGCTTCCGCTAGGGCCTTTCGTTCGGATCAGCCCGGCTCGAGGTCCGGAGCCTCTCGACCGACCCGACCCGCGACGCCGGGGTGATCCAAACGACAGGCCCTGGAACACCCCCTGGAGCCCGGCCACCGGGGCCCGGCCCGCCGCGCCCCTCACCGGCAGTTCTCACCGAGGAGAGCACGTGCCACACGACTACGACGTCATCGTCGTCGGTTCCGGCTTCGGCGGATCCGTCACCGCCCTGCGCCTGAGCGAGAAGGGCTACCGGGTCGGCGTCCTGGAGGCCGGCCGCCGCTTCACCCGCGACACCCTGCCGAAGAACTCCTGGGACCTGAAGAACTACCTCTGGGCCCCGAAGCTCGGCATGTACGGCATCCAGCGCATCCATCTGCTCGGCAACGTCATGGTGCTGGCGGGCGCGGGCGTGGGCGGCGGCTCCCTGAACTACGCCAACACCCTCTACGTCCCGCCGAAGCCCTTCTTCGACGACCCCCAGTGGCGGCACATCACCGACTGGCAGGACGAGCTGGGCCCGTACTACGACCAGGCCAAGCGCATGCTGGGCGTACGGATCAACCCGACGATGACCCCCTCCGACGTCCACCTCAAGGACGCGGCGCAGCGCATGGGCGTCGGCGACACCTTCCACCTCGCGCCCGTCGCGGTGTTCTTCGGCGACGGCAAGGACGCCGACGGAAAGGCGAAGGCGCGGCCCGGCCAGGAGGTCGCCGACCCGTACTTCGGCGGCGCCGGGCCGGCCCGCAGGGCCTGCGCCGAGTGCGGCGAGTGCATGACCGGCTGCCGCCACGGCGCCAAGAACACCCTCAACGAGAACTACCTCCACCTCGCCGAGAAGGCGGGCGCGGTCGTCCACCCCATGACGACGGTCGTGTCCGTCACCGAGCACCCCCGGGGCGGCTACGCGGTCGCCACCCTGCCCACCGACAACAAGAAGAAGGGCAAGGGCCGCGTCCTCACGGCCGAGAAGGTGGTCCTCGCCGCCGGCACCTACGGCACCCAGACCCTGCTGCACCGGATGAAGGCCGGCGGCCGGCTGCCCCGCATCTCGGACCGGCTCGGCATGCTCACCCGCACCAACTCCGAGGCCCTGGTCGGCGCCCAGACCACCGACCGGCGCTACCGCCGGGTCAGCGGCGGGCAGAAACCCGACTTCACCCGCGGCGTCGCCATCACGTCCTCCATCCACCCGGACGAGAACACCCACATCGAGCCGGTGCGCTACGGCAGGGGCTCCAACGCGATGGGCAGCCTGTCGATCGTCCAGGTCCCCTACGCCGAGGGTTCCTCCCGCGTCCTGGCCTGGCTCGGCCACGCGGTCCGCCATCCCGTGCTGGTCATGCGGTCGCTGTCCAACCGCCGCTGGTCGGAGAAGACGATCATCGGTCTGGTGATGCAGTCGCTGGACAACTCCCTGACGACGTATCTGAAACCGTCCGGCGTGGGCAAGGGGCTGCTCACCACCCGGCAGGGGCACGGCGCCCCCAACCCGAAGCAGATCAAGGCCGCCGCGGAGGGCGCCTGCGCACTGGCCGCCTCCATCAACGGCTTCGCCGGGTCGAACGTCGGCGAGCTGATGGGCACCCCGCTCACCGCGCACTTCCTCGGCGGCTGCCCGATCGGCGACTCCCCCGAGACCGGGGTCATCGATCCGTACCACCGCCTCTACGGCCACCCCGGCATCTCGGTCGTCGACGGCGCCGCCGTCTCCGCCAACCTGGGCGTCAACCCGTCGCTGACGATCACCGCCCAGGCCGAGCGCGCGATGTCGTACTGGCCGAACAAGGGCGAGGCCGACCCGCGGCCGGAGCCGGGGGAGGCGTACCGGCGGCTGGCACCGGTGGAGCCGAGGCGGCCGGCTGTTCCCGCGCACGCGTTCGGCGCCCTGCGGCTGCCCTTCCTCGGCATTCCCGCGGTGCCGCCGAAGAAGGAGGGCGTACGGGTCGAGCCGGAAGCCCTGGAGGCGCTGGGGGCGCCGGGGGCGCCCGAGCCGCCGGTGGAGCCCGAGCCGCCGATGATGCAGGGGGTCTGAGCCCGGTCCCGGCGCGCCGGACGTGAAGAGGGACCTGCGCCCCCCTCCGAGCGCAGGTCCCTCTTGGCCGGAACGGCCGGTGCGCCTGCGCCCCGGCCCGACCGGCAGCACGGAGCTGGGCCCGGTCGCGGCGAGGCTGGCCGGTGACTGGACCGGGCCGGCCTCGCTTGGTTCGGTCGTGCCCACCGCGCGCGGGACGCGGGGTGACCGTTGGTTCAGCAGGTTCGATCGGTGAGCCGTGTGAATGGTTGTCCCCGGATTCACAGATTTCCGCGTGACCTGGATCACATGTGGATGGTGAGGGGCCGGGCGCCCGCGCGGATGCCTGCCCGGACAGGGCGAAGGGCCCCGCGGGGACGGAGCCGCGGGGCCCTTCGCCGACCGGCACCGGCGTCAGGGCGGTGCCGGTGCCTGGGGGCGGCGCACGTGTGTGAGGTGGCGCGTGATCCGCGCGTCGCGCGGTGTGCCGGTTTCGGTGGTGGTGCCGCTCCGGCGCCGCGACTTCCTGGGCCTGTGGGACGCGAGGCCGGGCCCGCTCGGGACGCAGGGGGCCGCTCGGTTCCCGCCGGCCGGCCCCGGGCGTCCCCGGAGCCGGCCGTTCTCTTGGGTGACCGGGCTGCTGTCCCCTGCCGTCCGGTCACTTCCCTGGAGCGAGGTCCCACGACGCACGGTGATCCGTACGCCTCATCGCTCCAGCGAGCCACGCGTGGTTCTCTTCGGGCCCGCCCCTGGCTGGCACGGACACCGGGACCAACGAGGCGATCCGCGTGCGGTCACGCGCCGTCCAGGTGAGAGCCGACGCGCACGTACGTACACGGAACGCGGGTCCGGACGGCCCGGCCGGGCAGCGCGCCGCCGGACCTCAGATCTTGCCCCGGCACAGCTCCAGCAGCGTCATGGCGAGCGCCGTGCCCGGCTTGCCGAGGGCGTCACGGTAGTGGCCGAGCACCTCCATCTCGCGGGAGAGGTTCACGCGCCGGCCGCCGGAGCGGATCCGCGCCTGCTGGATGACGGCCGAGACGGCCATCCGTTCCTGGATCAGACCGATGATCCGGTCGTCCAGGGTGTCGATGCGCTCACGGGCGCCGGTGATCACGTCGGCGGCCTCGGTGGTGCGCGCGCCGGTCCTCTCCGCTGCGGTCGCGGTCATGTGGGGCTCCTCATCACGGTGGTGGCGGTGGGACGCGGCGCCCCGGGAGACGAAAGGAACCGGAGAAACGACAGGCGCCCCGGACCTTGTCGGCCCGGGGCGCCTGGGAAGTCGCTTGTCAGTTGCTCAAGCAGCACGACCATGGCAGCCGGCGGGCCGGTTGCCATAGGTAAAGAGGAAGGTCGGGTGCGTGAGCATGGCGCCCAGTATGCACGCGCGGCGGCGCGCTTCCAAGCGGCGTTCGTCACACCGGCCCGCCCGTGTCCGTGATCGGATCATGCGACGGAGCGTCGTCCGCGGCCGTCTCGGTAGAATCGACAAGCACAAGGACCAGCCCAACGCCGGAAGGCACCCCGTGTCATCAGCGACTCCCGCTGCCGCCGCCCCCGACACCGTTCTGGTCGTCGACTTCGGTGCGCAGTACGCCCAGCTCATCGCCCGTCGAGTCCGCGAGGCCCGGGTCTACAGCGAGATCGTCCCGAGCACCATGCCCGTCGACGAGATCCTCGCCAAGAACCCGGCGGCGATCATCCTCTCCGGCGGCCCGTCGTCGGTGTACGAGGAGGGCGCTCCGCGGCTCGACCGTCAGATCTTCGAGTCCGGTGTCCCCGTCTTCGGAATGTGCTACGGCTTCCAGCTGATGGCGCAGACCCTCGGCGGCACCGTCGACAACACCGGCGCCCGTGAGTACGGCCGCACCGGCCTGCACGTCTCCCGCTCGTCCTCCACCCTCTTCGAGGGCACCCCGGAGGAGCAGGCGGTGTGGATGTCGCACGGTGACGCCTGCTCCGCCGCCCCCGACGGCTTCACCGTCACGGCCTCCACGGACGTCGTCCCGGTCGCCGCCTTCGAGAACGACGAGAAGAAGCTCTACGGCGTCCAGTACCACCCCGAGGTCATGCACTCCACGCACGGCCAGCAGGTGCTGGAGCACTTCCTGTACCGCGGCGCCGGCCTGAAGCCGAACTGGACGACCGGCAACGTCATCGAGGAGCAGGTCGAGGCGATCCGCGAGCTGGTCGGCGACAAGCGCGCGATCTGCGGCCTGTCCGGCGGCGTCGACTCCGCGGTGGCCGCCGCCCTGGTCCAGAAGGCCATCGGTTCCCAGCTGACCTGCGTCTACGTCGACCACGGCCTGATGCGCAAGGGCGAGACCGAGCAGGTCGAGAAGGACTTCGTCGCCGCGACCGGCGTCCAGCTGAAGGTCGTCGACGCCGAGGAGCGGTTCCTGAAGGCTCTCGCCGGGGTCACCGACCCCGAGGAGAAGCGCAAGATCATCGGCCGTGAGTTCATCCGCGTCTTCGAGCAGGCGCAGGCCGAGATCATCGCCGACGAGGGCCCGGCCGTCGAGTTCCTGGTCCAGGGCACCCTGTACCCGGACGTCGTCGAGTCCGGCGGCGGCACCGGCGCCGCCAACATCAAGTCCCACCACAACGTCGGCGGCCTGCCCGAGGACCTCGAGTTCAAGCTGATCGAGCCGCTGCGCAAGCTGTTCAAGGACGAGGTCCGGATGGTCGGCCAGGAACTGGGCCTGCCGGAGGAGATCGTCCAGCGCCAGCCCTTCCCGGGTCCCGGTCTCGGCATCCGGATCGTCGGCGAGGTCACCAAGGAGCGCCTGGACCTGCTGCGCGAGGCCGACGCCATCGCCCGCGAGGAACTGACGGCGGCCGGCCTGGACCGCGACATCTGGCAGTGCCCGGTGGTGCTGCTCGCGGACGTCCGCTCGGTCGGCGTCCAGGGCGACGGCCGCACCTACGGCCACCCGATCGTCCTGCGCCCGGTCTCCTCCGAGGACGCCATGACCGCCGACTGGTCGCGGCTGCCGTACGACGTCCTCGCGAAGATCTCCACCCGGATCACCAACGAGGTCCGGGACGTCAACCGGGTCGTCCTCGACGTCACCTCCAAGCCGCCGGGGACGATCGAGTGGGAGTGACTCCCGTACGTCCGGCTCCTACCTGCGCCTGATCGTGCGCAGGGGAGCGCCGGGCTTCCAGACCTGGAGGACGAGGTACTCCTCGTCCTCCACGTAGGTCCGCGTGACCTCCGTCAGCTCGGTGCGGAAGAGGTGGAACGGCTCCGGCGGTTCCACCTCTTTCGTGTACGCGGCCTTCGCCTCCGGGTCCGTCACCTCGAACGCCCGCCCGCTGATCCGCACGTCACCGCCGCCCATCCCGGTGCCCTCGCCGGGGTTCGCCTGGAGCGCGAACCGCGGGTCGCGGCGCAGGTCCAGCGCCTTCAGCGAGTTCGGCATCATGCCGAGCCACAGCTCACCGCCGAGGAAGCGCACCTCCAGACCCGTGGTCCGGGGCGACCCGTCCCTGCGGAGCGTCGCGAGGACGTGGTGGGTGAACGCGCCGAAGCGCTCCTCGACGGTCTTCGCGAGTCCGGGCTCGGCGCGGGAGAAGGCTCCCCAGTTCTCGATTCCTGCCATACGCCGAGTGTGGCCCCGAAATCCGACATCTCCTGTCCGGTTTTCCCCGCGCGTCGCCCGTGCCGGGCGGAGCCCAGGGCCTGGCCACCGGAGCGGCCGACGGTCCCGCCGGCCGCTCCCGCAGGACATCAGCCGCAGCGGGCCCGGTCTGCCGGCCCGAGGCCGGCCGGGACCTTCGGCCCGGGGCAGGTGCGATGCCGCCGCTCCGTCCCGTGCGAACCGGACGGCTCCGCCCGTGCCGGGACACTCCCGGCCGGGTCAACACGGCGGTCGCGATGTCACCCGCCCCGACCGGCCGTGCCGGACGCGGACGCCGCGGCGTACGGCACAATTCGCTGTCGGCGCAGGGGAGTTGTGCGGCGACGCCGGACGGGCGTCGCAGGGTGGTGACCGGGAAGGGCGGGCGTCGGACGTGGCGGTGCGGGAGACGGGACAGGGTGCGGAACCCGGAACGTACGGAGGCGCCGTCCACGCGGGCGGCTGCACCTGCGGGGACTGCCCGCACGGGGCGCGCGAGGGGCATCGGCGGGCCGTCGCCGCGTTCCTGCGCCGACGTGACGAGTTCGCGGCCGGACAGGGACTGCCGGCGGCGGTCGCGCACTCCCCGTCGGCGACCCGGCAGTGGGTCTCGGACGAACTGACCCAGTCCGCCCAGCTCGTCGCCGAACGGGGCCGCGCCGAGGGCCGGGCCTGGCTGGCGCGGCTGTGGCGGCGCACGGCGATCACCGTGTGGTCGCTGGTCGTCCTGTTGCTGCTGGTGCAGTCGCTCACCGCGATCGGCGCGGGCTGGACGGCGGCCCGCACCGCCGGTCTGCTCGCCGCGCTGGTGGTGGCCGCGGCGCTGTCGGCGGCCTCCTTCCTCCACCGGGCCCGCGGCGGGGCGCTGGCGCCGGTGATCGGCGAGGACAACCGGCTGTCCACGTCCCGCGCCGTGGCCGCGGCCTGGGTGCTGTTCCTGGCCTACTCCGTGCTGTTCCTTGCCGGACGGCTGGCGGCCGCCTCGCACCACGACGAGCGTGACGCGCTGCTCGCCGGACTCGGACTCGCCCGCGGCGCCGGAACGGTCGCCGTGCTCGCCGTCGTGTGCGCGATCGCCGTGCTGGTGCGGCGGGTGGTCGGGCTGCGGGTGCTCTCGCAACGCCTGCAGAAGATCCGCGCGGACCGCCCGCGGGCCGCCGACCTGCTCACCGACGACGCCGGCCGGGGCAGCTTCGCCGACCTCCAGTACGTCGTGATCAACGCCGTCGCCCTCGT